>WQYW01000009.1 GCA_009781045.1 Alphaproteobacteria bacterium | reverse complement strand
TCACGAGATCGCCGCGCCGGAACCAACCCTCGCCAGCATCGAGGCGGATGATAATGCCGCCGTCCCGCCGCGCACCGGGCCGGAACCGGCAGCACAATCCGGCGACGAAGGCGAATCCGAAGCCGCGGGCGCTCTCAGCCTCGCCGTGGAACCGCTCCCCGGTACTGGTGGCGGTGCCGACGACAGCGAAAGCCGCGAATCGCCTGTGCCCGCAACTCACGAGATCGCCGCGCCGGAACCGTCCCTCGCCAGCATTGAGGCAGAAGCGGTGGCCGACACTCACATTGAGGCGGACCAGCAACTGTCTGAGGTGGCCGTGGCTGGCGCCGCCCCATCATCGGATCAAACCGGGACCACGCTGGGGCAGCTCCCCCTCGACCCCGAAACCGTGACCGCGGAGCAGGGCGAGGCACCCGTGCAGATTCCCACCTCTGTCAGCGCCACTGCGCCCTCCGCCGCCCTGGATTCCGGCGCCCTGGATACCGCAGCGTTGGCAGCTGCGGCTCTCGGTGCCGCAGCTTCGCACAGCACTTCCACACCACGCGACGAGCGGGCAGAGCTGATCCGGCGACGCTGGGTGGAGACCGGGATCCGGATGTGGAATCCCAAGATCCACGGCACCGGAACTGCGACTTTGACCATTCAGGGGCGGGTCGAACTGCTGGCGCCGGCACCGGGAGAGAGCCTGCCGCGCTATGACCGGCTCGAATTCCGGGTCCAGGATGGACATATCGTCTGCGAGGGCATCGCCGTGGACGCAGCGGGAGGACCAGACTTTCGCTTTTCCGGACGCGAGGACGCAGGATTACATCACATATCCTGAAAAACCCGATGCGCCCGCGATCCCTCAGGCCGCCGGAGCGCGCGGCACGCGGTTGCGCGAATTGCGCTGAAAGAACAGCGCCTGGCTCACCACCGCCGAAACCGTCTCGGGCTGGAAGGGTTTGGAAATCAGGAAGGCCGGCTCAGGACGCTCGCCGGTAAGGAAGCGTTCGGGATAGGCCGTGATGAAAACCACCGGGACCTCGAAATTCCGCAGCAGATCATTGACGGCCTCAAGCCCCGAGGAACCATCCGCGAGCTGAATATCGGCAAGGATCAGGCCCGGGCGCCGGTTCTTGGCCAGCGCCACCGCACCCAGATGGGTTCGCGCCACACCCACCACGCGGTGTCCAAGGCCGCTCACCAGGCTTTCAAGATCCATGGCGATGAAGGTCTCGTCCTCGATGATCAGAACATCGGTGGCAATCTCTGCCGCCATTTCGCTGCCCGCTTCATCCGCAAGCCGCAGCGCCTCGCCGACATCACAGCGCAGGATGTAGGCGGTATCCTCCGCAGAAAAACCCTCCAGCGACAGCAGCAGAAAAGCCTGGCGCGGCAGAGGAGTCATATTGGACAGGCGCCGCTCCGGCGGCGTCGGCAGACTGACGACCCCCGCATCGTCGGTAAAGGAAAGGGAATTCCAGGTTCGGGTGAAAAGCCGAAACAGTCCGGCCCTGGGACCGCGGCTCTGGTCCAGAATTGATGGATCGGGCAACAGCGCCTTCAATGTCGCCGCGACATAGGCGTCACCACAGGACTGGCTGCCGGTCAGAGCACGCGCGTGCCGGCGCAACGATGGCAGGTGTTCAGCAACAACCCGTGAACGGGACATCTCCACTTCCTTCCTTGCCGGCGTCGCTTCCCACGTTCTTCACCCGACGGCGTCCCAAACCACACCCGGTCGGGGATACCCGCTGCAGCGATTCCCGGGGGAGCAGAGAACCGACCTCTCCGCCCTCCCCGCCGCTGCGCGAGGACGGATAGCGACCTCGTGGCTGTGTGCCATCACGACCTCAGCACCTGACTGAACGATGGACCGCATTCGTGACGAAAGTAAGTCCGACGTGCGATCTCCAGGCCCGCAATCGGACGCGATTGCGAAAAGCTCCGCCGGGAAGGTCTCAGGCTGTTGCCACAAAAAATACTCATTGCCGGCGATTTCGCGCCACAAACCGCCCTCAAACCAGACAGCGTGCCACAATTCGGGCGAGGCCCGCTCTTGAAGTTGAAAAAAATGTCGGATCGCAGGGAACTATTGGCCGGGCTCCGCGTTCTCCCGTCTGCGACAACCTTCTCGCGGTGACGGATTTTCCGACTCACCTGTCGCCAACTTTGGGGAAATGCGGAACAGGTCATGAACGATCTAAGATCAAAAATTATTCGGAGTACGCCCCCGAGCAAAAGCGGTCTTACGCCAGAGATCCAGGCTCGAATTGGTCATCAATTGCGCAGCATGTATGACGAAATTGTCCGCCAGGGGGTCCCCGAGCGCTTCGCGGAAATGATCCGCAGGCTCGATTCCAGCCCCGATGACACCCCGGCAGGGAAGGATCCGGGCGAGCAGAAGCGTCGCACCGGGCCAACCCGCAACAACGCCGGAGGTGACTAATGCCTCTTACCCCAGCCCTGCGCGAGGAGCTTCTCTCCGCCATACCGCGACTGCGGGCCTTCGCCATCTCGCTCAGCGGCAGCACCGACCGCGCTGATGATCTGGTGCAGGAAACACTGCTGCGCGCGCTGGCGAATCTGGAGTCCTTCCAGCCTGGCACAAATATGCACAGCTGGCTGTTCGCGATCCTGCGCAATCTGTTTCGCTCCGCCTACCGCAGGCGGCGCCGCGAGGTTGAGGATGGCGAAGGCCGTCACGCCAAGACCCTCAAAATCCTGCCGCCACAGGGCTCGCATCTCGAATTCCAGGAATTCCGCGCCGCCCTCGCCAAGCTGCCGGAAGACCAGCGCGAAGCACTGATTATTGTCGGCGCCTCGGGCTTTTCCTATGAGGAGGCGGCTTTGATCTGCGACTGCGCGCTGGGCACAATCAAGAGCCGCGTCAATCGCGCGCGCTCGAAACTGGCCTCGCTCCTCTATGTTGAGAGTGTCGAGGACTTCAGTGCGGACAAGACGCTCCGCGCTGCGATCGGTTCCGGCGGCGCCTGATCCGAAAGGCTCCTTTCGCGCGCCTATGGCGCCGGTCGAACGGGAGCGGAAAATGGCTGGGTGCGATCCCGCTCGGCCATATCCACCACCGTCTCCATCGGGGCCGTCAGTTCATAGACATAGCTGACATCCGGGAAATAGCGCCTGGCGGTGCCACCCAGCGCTTCCGGCGCCACGCGATCGAGCAGAATCAGACCGAAATCGGAGTCCGGGCGGCGGGTCGCTTCGCTGGTGTTGAATTCCTCCCAGCGGAACTGGAAAATCCCCTCCGGCCCTTCACCCGTGGTCCATTTGGCGTCGATGCGGGGATGCTGCCCGACCAGCGACAGACCCTCGTCCGAATGGGAGGCCAGCTCATAGAACAACAGCGACAGGCTCTGAGCCGCACGGGCACTGACCGTGATGTCCGGTCCGCTGACATTGATGCGCTCGACATTGGGGATCGCCCGCGCCTCGAACAGGCCCTGCAGCTTGACCCCCTGCCACCGGCTCTCGCTGAGAAGCGAGACCACATTCGACATGGCATGGATACGTCCCACCAGCTCCTCGCGCACGACATCCATGTCCGTGCCATGGCGCATGGTCCGGGTCACGATGGACTGCATCACCGCCAGGATGTTCCTGACGCGATGGTTGAGTTCGTCAATAACCGCGTTCAGGCGGCGCTCGAAACCGATACGGACCTCGATTTCGCGCTGCAGGCGCTGATTGTTGCGGGTGACGACGCCAAACAGCACCGACAGCATCACGGTGATCGCAAGACCACCCGCTCCCACCAGCAGCCCACGCTGCCAGGCCCGCATACCGAGATTGGTCCTGGCGTAATAGTTCAGCACGAACTCCCTGCCGCCGAAAAACACCCGGCGGGCCAGCGTAGGGCCCGGCCCACCCGCCGTGAGCGCGCGGGAACTCACGACCCCCTGGTCATTGGCGACGAACTCACTCTTGTCATCCGGCAGCGATTTGACCGCCACCGAAAACAGCGATGAATCGTCATTGGTCAGCATCAGGGTGCCGAGATTGAAGCCGAAGGTCAGAAAACCGGCCGGCTCGACCCCGCCACGGTGGATCACCGGAGCGGCGACAATGATGCCGACGACACCCGGAGCCCCCAACAGCGGGGTTGGATTGGAGGCAACGATCTTCTGCGACGTCCGCGCCCGCGCCATCAGATCGCCACGGACCGGATCCGGATCCACGCTGAGGCCCAGAAGCTTTGTCGTCTGCTCATCGCGAGGTTCGATATCCATCACCACATTGACTGGAACTTTCTGCCTCGCAAGGTCCAGCGGCTGGTTGTCGCCGGTGCGAATGTCGAGATCGGGAGCCACCCGGTGGAGCCTCGCACGCGCATCCTCCAGTTGCGACGGCTTCACCCGTTCAACCCAGGCCACCGAGGTGAAATCAGCGGTGAAGGCATCAATGGCGGTGCGCAGCGCCGACATGTTCGGATCCGGTTCCGGCGATCTGCGATTGAGGCCGGAGGCCACCTGCGCCAGAAGCTCCCGCACCCTCAGCCGTTCCTCGACCAGGCTGGCATTGACGTCCATGGCGCGCGACACCGCCATCTTTTCCAGCGTCAGTTCCTGATCATGGCTGCGCCAGCCCGCCAGCCCCGAGAGCGTGACCCCGAGCAGCGCAATGAACGGAATGATGATGCCGGGCCGGGTCATCTCGGTTCCCACCCATGGCGGCTCCAGCGCGTGCGACAACCGCAATCCGCGCCCACTTCCCAGAAGTCACCCGCCGTTGACCACGCCGGCGCGATCCATGAGCTGTCGGCTCGATCACATCTCACGACATGTCGCTCCTGCCACCTTTTTTCACATGATCACCGGACACCTCAGGCGCCGCCTCTTCAGTAGATCAACCGCGCGCGGATCGTGCCCTCAAGGGCGCCGATCCGCTCCAGAAGCGCCCCCGCCTCGTCGCCGGCAAGGTCGGCATCAACAACCACATAGCCAAGCTCACCATCGGTTTCGAGATACTGGGCGGCGATGTTGATGTTGCGCTGCAGAAAAACCTCATTGAGCCGCCGCAACATGCCGGGCTCGTTGCGATGGACGTGGCCGAACCGCGCCCCGGAGGGCCGCTTGTGCAGCTGCACGGCTGGAAAATTCACCGCTCCCGCGGTGGAACCGGTGCTGAGATAGTCGACGAGTTTGTGCGATACTTCGCGCCCGATGCGCTCCTGTGCCTCCTCGGTGGAACCGCCGATATGCGGCGTCAGGATGACATTGCCGAGGCCCTGCAGCGGAGTTGCAAAGCGTTCGCTGTTCGATGACGGTTCAACCGGGAAGACGTCAATGGCAGCGCCACTTATGTGCCCGTCGGCAAGCGCCCGCGCCAGAGCATCCAGATCGACCACGCTGCCCCGGCTGTTATTGATCAGGAAGGACCCCGCCTTCATCTGCCGGATCTGTTCTTCACCGATCATCCCCCGGGTCTCCGCCGTCTCGGGGACGTGCAGGCTCACCACATCGGCGCCCGCAAGCAGGTCTTCCAGCCGGTCCACGGGTTCGGTATTGCCGTGACGCAGCTTGTCGGTGCGATCAAAATAGATGACGCGCATCCCCATCGCCTCGGCCAGCATCGACAGTTGGGAGCCGATATTGCCATAGCCGATGATGCCAAGCGTGCGTCCGCGGACCTCACGCGCACCGCTCGCCGACTTGTCCCATCCGCCCTGATGGGCGGCAACCGAACGTGGAAAAATCCGCCGCAGCAGCATGACGATTTCGCCGACCGCAAGTTCCGCTACACTGCGGGTATTGGAAAACGGGGCGTTGAACACCGGGATACCGCGCCGGCGCGCAGCCGCAAGGTCGACCTGGTTGGTGCCGACACTGAAACAGCCTACGGCCTGGAGTTCGCCCGCCGCCGCCAGCACCTCCGCCGTCAGCTGGGTGCGCGAGCGGATGCCGATCACCGCCACGTCCCCGATGGCGCGGGCCAGCGCCTCGCCGTCGAGCGCCTTGGGCAGGCGTTCAACCGCGACGAAGCCGGCATCGTGGAACAGTTCCACCGCACTGTCGCTGACACCCTCCAGCAACAACGCTTTCGCCCGCGCTGCCCCGTGAACTCGAGCTGCCATGGTCTGTCCCCCCAAAACATCCTGTCCGCAGCGATGTAGCACGCAACGGTAACCGCAGGCCTCAGCGATCGAAGCTCCCGCGCCCGGCGCTGATCTCCAGCACCTCCCCGACCGGGATCTCATCCCCGCTCTCGCTGTCCGGAGCTTCCTCGGCCACCGGCACGGCCTCAATGCGGGGCGGAAATGCCGCCATCACCTCATTGCGCGGCACCCGCACATCATGCCAGGCCGGCACCTGACCGTCGTGCTGGCGGATGGTCATCCGGGTTTCGACATTGTCGTCCACGGTCAGATCCGCCCACAGCCCGGCTGCAATCGGCTCGCGCACCAGAGAACTGCGCGGCTGCCCGGTTGCCGTCATCGTTCCATCCCGCAGCTTGTTGAGAACCGCTTCGCGAACCTCCTCCTCCGATCTGAAAAACGCCTCCCGCGGCGCAAAATCGACGCTGCCGCGAGCGAATTTCACGGCAAAATGCGGCATCCCGGAAATGATCGAATGCGGACGGCGCGGCATTTCCCATGTCGAATCGGACAGCGCGTCCACCGGAACCGGGTTTCTGGTCTGCGCCCAGGCGATCACCTGGCCGAGATTCCAGAATTCATCCTCGAAGCCGAGGAGATGAGTGCCCACATTGTCGCCCATGACGATACCACCATTGCATCTTCGGATCCGCACCCGGGTTCACCGGTCGCGGCCGATATTTCTGTCGCTGGTCGGATTCGTCACGGCTCACGTCAGCCCCCGGGCCTGCACGCGCCTCCAAATCGACCCCGTCGTCAGGATCAGCGCTCTGCCTCCTGGCAAAGCTGGCGCGATATAAAGCCGTCAATCGGCAATCGCCCGGGATTGCAGCTGACCCCTCACGCACTGTCCCGGATTTTAGATCCGGGACAGCCAATCGTTCAATACCGCGATTTGCCCGCAACCTCAGTCGCAGACGCGGACGCGACGCAGGCGCCAGCCATGGTAGGTACGCACGCGCCGGCGCACGATATAGCAGGAGCCGTCGTCGTAATATCCACCATAATAGCCGTAGGGATAGCCGTAGCCATAGCCATAGCCGTAATAGGGCCAGCCCCAGCCCCAGCCGCCCCAGCCATAGCCGCCGCCACGATAGCCGCGATAGCCATAACCACCGCCGCGGTATCCGCCACCCCAGCCGCCGCCGCGGAAGCCACCGCCACCGAAACCTCCGCCATGGAAGCCGCCACCACCACCATGGAAGCCGCCACCACCGCCGCCTCCGCCGCGTGCTGACGCGGCGCCAGGCGCCAACAGGCCGACAGCGGCCATTACCGCCACCGCCAAGAGGGTCTTACGCAACATCATCTTCTCCATCGATGCGATTTATGAATCCCGGGGATTGAACACCCCCGCAGTTTCTATAGTGTCGCAAATCCAGCGGCCATTTTGGGAACAAAATTCCTCAATTCTTCGCGATTCCGCCCGCACCGCGCATCGCAGAGAATTGCTGCCGGCGCCTTTTTTGCTGGCGGTATCATCGTTTATATTTTGTAGCCGCCCCTGTTGCATGGCTGGGCTTCTCCGGACGCAACCCGCTTTCTCCCTCCGAGCAGGAGCTGCATGCACCGCTCACAGCTGCCACCGGGTGCCTCAGAGCGATGTCGCCCTCACCTGTCGCAGCCTTCCTGAAGCCCGATCTCCGCCTTGCCTCGCAGCCTGCAATCGCTGAAACAGCGTAGTCTTCTGAACAAATGTTCATTCGAACCTGAATAGACGTTCATCGGAGCCCAGCAGTAGGAGGACCGCAATCCGCCGTCCCCATCCGCCTCGCAAGGCCGCCCCACAAGCGCCTGCTATACAGTTCTTCACCTGCACCAGCGAAGTTGCATGTCAGTCACGGCGCTGCCCCCGGGATCGGACATCGATGACACCCCGGGATTTACCTGAAACAGCCGGACCCATGGTCTGGCCCGGCAATTGCCATGCCGCCGCCTTTCTGACCAGATCGTGCTACAACGAACAGCCGCCCTGATCCACCCCGTCCGCGAAAACACCGCCAGGACGCGACGATTTCCCGGTTTTCTGCCAGGACCGAGAGAAGGACAAGGCCGGAGAGAAGGATAAAGCAGAGGCACAAAGGCCTGCACCAACAGAGGATGCGGCGCGCCCGGACAAGGAGTTGTTCCTGATGTCGTCCCGATCGCTCCGCCGACTCCGCCGACGCAAAAGGTTGCGACGATGGCGCCAGCCGGTTATCTTCGTTCTCTTCGCCATTTTCTTTCTCCTGATTCTGCCTGTCGCCTTTCCGATTGCAATGGCTCTGCACTCCCGCGACAGGCACCGGCTCAGGGCTGCGGCCCGCACCGCTGCTTGCCCGGGCTGTGGGCAGACACTGGGTACTGCCGCGCTTGATCTCGCCGATCAGGAGTGGCAGCGCCAGATGGATGATTTCCGGAGCACACAGCCGGGCCTGCGATTGCGTATGGTCCGCGATCTCGACGCCATCTGCCACAACTGCCGGACCCAGCTCTCCTTTCACCCGCAGTCCCGCCGTTTCTCAGCAATCGCCGTCCCTGTTGCACCGTCGGTTCCGCCCGACTGCCTCTGACTGCACGACTCCGGACCTTGCACCCCTTCACCGCAACTCCTGCCCATGCCGGCTCAAAGAGGAACCGCCGCCCTTGAGCCCGGGCCAGCCACGGGGATGGGCGGCACGCCGTCCATCCCCGTCCCCGTTCATGCCGGCCGCAACCGTTTCGCCGGCGCTGCAGCATAGCGCGACAGCGCCAGAGTGAAGCTTGCGCGCCCCTGTGACAGCGAGCGCAGCGCACTGACGTAGTTGAAGAGTTCCGCCAGCGGAACTTCCGCTGTCACCGCCTGTGCGCCGGCCACAGCTTCTGTCGCCGCGAGCTGTCCACGCCGGCGTTGCAGGTCCCCGATCACCGCCCCGAGATACACTTCCGGAGTCGTCACCACGATCCGGGCCAGCGGTTCCAGAAGGATCGGGTCAGCCCGCGCAAAGCCGATGCGAAAAGCCTCCCGCGTCGCCGTTTCGAACGCCAGAGCGGACGAGTCCCTTTCATGAAAGGCTCCGTCCAACAGGCTGACCTTCAGACCGAGAACCGGGCAACCGCCGGGCCCGCCGTCAGCCATCGCTGCGACCAGCGCCTTTTTGATTGCCGGCACAAATTCCTTTGGAATCGCACCGCCCGACACCGCGTCGACAAATACCAGGCCGCTGTCGCCTTCCGCCACGGGCTCCAACAGCAGGCGAACGCGTGCCATCTGCCCGGGACCCCCGGTCTGCTTGCGCAGGCTGTGGTCAACTTCCGCCGAATGCGACGCCGCCGCCCGCCAGGCAACCTGCGGGGCACCGATCACAGCATCGACATCATAGTCCTCCTTCAATGTTTCAAGCACGATCTGGAGGTGCAACTCCCCATGCCGCGCAACAGGATGCCGCCGTTTTCGCGATCGACGGTGACGCGCAGTGACGGATCACTGCGCGCCAGCCGCGAAAGAGCCTCCCCCAGCCGTTCCTGGTCCGCACGACGCGCAGGCTCAATCACCGCCTCGATCACCGGCTCCGGGATCACGAAACCCTCGAGCACACAGGGCCGCGCCGGATCGCTCAGGGTCTCGCCGGCACGGACCGACTTCAGCCCGATCACTGCAACCACCTCACCCGCCGAAGCTTCGCCGATCACGCATGCGGAACCGCACTCCATCCGCAGCAACCGGGCAATACGCTCGACGGAGCCGGTCGCAGCATTGACCACAGCCGACCCCGGCGTTATCCGACCTGCGTAGATCCGCAGGAAGGCGAGCACGCCATGGCGGGTCGCTTCCAGCTTGGACACCAGGCCCACAAACGGCTCCTCCGCGCTCGGAATGCGCATTTCCACTCTCCCGCTCTGCGGCTCCACGCAACTCACCGCCGGCCGATCCGCCGGCGACGGCGCGTAGTCAACAATCGCATCGAGCAATGGCTGCACGCCGACATTGCGGTAGGCCGATCCGCACAACACCGGCGTCAGCCGCCCGCCAACGCAGGCTTTCCGGATCGCAGCCCGGATCCGCGATACGGCAGGCGTTTCACCGTGAACCCAGGCCGCCAGGATTGCATCATCTTCCTCCGCAAGCTGTTCGAGCAGGCGCTGACGGGCCTCCATCGCGCCTTCCCGCATCCCGACCGGGATCGCTTTCTGCACTGGTTGAGCACCGCCCTGCCAATGCAGCGCGGTCATCGACACAAGATCAATCACACCCGCGAAATCGCGCTCGGTTCCGAGCGGCAACTGGAGCACGCACGGCCGCGCCGCAAGGCGCCCGGCGATCATCCCGACGGTGCTGGCGAAGTTCGCGCCCGCCTGATCCATCTTGTTGATGAAGCACAGACGCGGCACATCAAACCGGCTGGCCTGGCGCCACACCGCTTCCGATTGCGGTTCTACACCGCGCACCGCGCAGAACACAGCGATCGCGCCATCCAACACCCGCAGCGATCGCTCGACTTCAATCTGAAAATCGATATGGCCGGGGGTGTCGATGATCGTGATCCCGGCATCCCGCCACCGACAGGACACTGAAGCCGCCGAAATCGTGATGCCGTGTTTCTTTTCCAGCGCGTGGCAGTCGGTCGTGGTCGTACCGAAATCGACATCGCCGGCTTTGTGGATACGTCCCGTGTTGAGCAGGATGCGCTCCGTCAGCGTCGTCTTGCCGGCGTCGACGTGCGCCATGATGCCGATGTTGCGGATGTTACGGATGTTGCGGGTCATTTTTCCCTCGCAAAATGGTCTGTTGAGACACCTCGCGACGACGCGCGCCACAGCAACGCCTCCCCCCGAATCCAATGAAGGATCCGCGGAAGCCGGAGTCGCCAAAAGGGCGTGCACGCGCGCGGCATTCGCCGCTCACGCGCGCTCGATCGCGATTTCAGATGAGATTTGCCGCCGGCCGAAGCCGCTTCGGCATGGAGAGGGAGGCGCGATCGTCGCGCCTCTACGGACGCACTACCGGGGCTCCCGATACTGGCTGTCGTCCGTCATATTACACCCTCTGTCAAAATTCCCTGGAGCCGTGCCATAGTGCAAAGGCTCGACGCGGTCAACACGCCCATCACCCGTGTCCTGGATCCCGAAGAAAGCGCACGGATCGCTCGGATCACCGCGCCGCCGCCCTCGGCCCCATCCGAAAATCCGGCACATGAAATGTCCGCCACGCAAGGCCACTTCCGTCCCCTACCCGCAAGGTCCCGTGTCCTGCATTCCGTCCCGTCGCCTCACCTGTGGGGAGTGACTCTGTGCCGGGAATTGGCCGCGCCCGCCAGAAGGGCAAAGCCTGCCGTCCCTGACCGGCGCCGCTCGCCGGAGCAAAAGCGAAGGGCAGTCATCGCTGGTCGCAACCACGACGGATGCCGTTCCATCCCGAACGGGCGTCCCGGCAACCGGCAACGACCCCCTGCCGGCCCCGGAGGCCGGATCACTGCGGCATCCTCGCGGTGATCGTCTCGCTCAGCGGGATGACGGAGCCAACCACACCGGCGGTGGGAAGAAAGCTGTTGGCCGTCGTCGACAGTTTCACAGTGACGAATTGTCCGGCGGTGACGTTGTTGCCGCAGCTTGCCGAAGCATCGGACATCGCTCGCCATACCGGCGGAGTGCCGTCGACGCAGTAGGGGGTGTCGGCGGCGGACCCGTCGGATGTATTATTGACATCGACCTCCACGGTGAGGGCGCTGTCGAAGTTCGCCGCGGCCTGGGCGACTTTGGTCACCCCTGTGGCAAATGTGCCGAAGCTCGCATGCGTCACCGCATTCTTCTGCGCGTAGGCGATGGCAGCTCCAGCCGCGGTCTCAAGGCGCAGCTGGATGTTGTAGGCCATTCCGAAACTGATGGTGAGCATCACAAACACGATCAGGATCGGCGCCACCAGTGCGAACTCCACTGCCATGCTGGCGTCGTCGGAGACAAATTCTGCAAGGATGCGCGGCATCGGTCTGGCGTTGAGGGTCATTGGACGAGAACTCCGGCGCTGGCAGAATATCCGGTGGTGAAGCTCCTGCATGGCTCCATCTGGACCTGGGCATTTTCGTAGATCGCAATGATGCCGGCGACGATCTGAAGACATCCGTTTGCCGGTGGCATCACGATATTCTCGTAGTTGTGGACATAGATCGTCGCAGGCACGTTATAGATCAGACCCGACATCGTTGCTACCGACCCCTTGCCCTGTTCCATATAGGTCGATCCACCCCAGACCGCGACCGCGATATCCTGATAGCCGAGAGCAGGTGTAGCGGAGGTCGGCGCGGTCATGGTGACGGGACCGGTGCCTGCGAAAGTCAGCGAGCCGCCCCAGATCGCCAGCGTCATGCCGCTGGCGGTGAAGGTGCCATTGATGTGCTGCGTGCCGCCCCGCAGATAGACCGTTCCCGCTCCCATCACCGCATCGCCGCCCTTGCCGAAGACCACCGTGCCGTTGATGCCGGTGGTGAAAGACCCGCCGTAAAGGAAGAAATCGCCGATACCGAAGGTGCTGCTGGAGGAGGTGGCGAAGGTGATCGAACCGCCATCGAAATAGTACGGCCCATTGCCGTAAGTGAGCGTGTTGTTGTTGGTCAGGCTGCCACCGGAGAAGTAGAAGGGGCCGTTTCCGAACGTCATGGTTCCGTTGTTGGTCAGGCTGCCGCCGTGAAAATAGAACGGGCCATTGCCGAAGGTCAGGCTGGCCTGCGCGGCATCGATCATGCTGCCGCCCCAAAGCCAGAACGGACCGTTGCCGAAGCCGACATTGCCCGCAGCATCGACCGTGATCGAGCCGCCATTCATTATAGTGGTGGCGTCACCGAAGATCATTGTCGCACTGGGATAGGCGTGGAGGGCCGCCTTGAGGAGAAACGTCACCTCTGCTCCCGGTGCCACATTGAGCGCGACATGGGCGCCGTTGCGCGCAAGGACGTTGCCGTTCACGACATAGCAACCGGATTGGAAGGTCAGCGTGTTGGTGCCGGTGAAATCCCAGCCGCCGTTGAAGGTTGTCGGAGACAGGCAGGACGGATCGGCGGAACCGGAGGCGGAAATCGTCAGTGTCGAATCCGTCATCCGCAGAGCATTGTAGTTTCCATGGTCGAGCGTCGAAGTCATGCCGCTATAGACCTGGTCGGCCCCGGCCGGAGTTCGGGCGTCGATCTGCACGGCGTCGGCAGGCCAGGCCGGCCGCATGTCGACCAGAGTGGATTTGATTTTCGCCATCCGTGGGTCGGCCTCAAACGGCGTGTCCAGGGGGTTGGATGGTACTGCCACGCCTTTCTGGATGCCCGCGCGGATCTGGGAGATCGCGGTCGCCGACGTGGTTCCACCCGAGGCGTTGCCCTGTTTGGCACCAGCAAGGACAACGTTGGCACTGTTATAGGAACTGAAAGATGTCTGGGCGAGCGCGACGCAGTTGGGCGCGATGACCTGGGCGCTGTTGTAGATTTTCAGGGTACCGGTGACGGACTCCATGCAAAGCCCGCCCTTCGGGCTCGCCGCGGCCCAGGATTCGGCGGCGACAGTGCCATAACCGCTGGCCGTGAGGAATCCGAAGCCGAGCTTGACGGGTTCGGTAATGATGGTGCGCAGTGCCGGACTGCCGTCCCGCGGCGAAGCCGCAACCAGGGTCTGAACCCTGGTGGCGTCGTAACCGTTGATCTGCCCGACATGGTTGGCGGCGGCGATCGCCGCGGCAGAGGGACTGTCGCCCTGGATCGGGTCCGGCGTCACCGCCGCCGCCAGCACGGCGGCGTCGGACACGATCTGGGCGCGGTGCTTTGCGACATAGAGCATCGACACATCAATGACCAGGGCACCGACGGCGAGCATGCCGAGGAAAAGTCCGAGCCACAGGATTACGCCGCCATCCTCGCTGGTCCGGAATTTCCCGGGCGCCGGGTCGCGGCAGGGCACCGCCGCAGACCGTCCGGTGCGGCAGGCGCGGAAACTGCGGAAACGGGAGGAACTGCAATAGCGGTGAAACATGATATTTCCTGGAAATGACGTGGAGTATCGAATGCGCAAAGCAGGGAAATGTTCGACGTGCCCTTTCCAAAAACAGTTTCGGGCCCTGCTTTCTCGTATTATCGCGCTCTTAAAGAAAACTTATGGCAATGCCGGGAGCCCGGCCCCCGGGGCACCCGGACGGCCGGATCGCGCGGCAGGCTTTGCGGACAGGGTTGCTTTTGTCTTAAATCCGGCGGTGATCCAACTTCACAGCTCGTGCATCCACCACCGAAAGACCCCGAGCGGGGCAGGAAGGTTTCGGCCAGCGCGAGCGGGGACGCTTCCTGCCCCGGTGGATGAAACCACCCCCCGGGGGCACCGCCACTGCTGCGCCGCTGGCGCCGGTTTCGGGGAGGGATGCGAAAAACCATGGCTCAAAGCCGGGGAGGAGGAGAGCCTGCCGACACGGCAGACCGTTCAATCGCCCGGATCGAATTTCAGACTCCGCCGCCGGCCATGAAGTCGCACCCTGCGATACAACTAGTAGTTAGTTAGAAGACGCTAACTCAACCTCAGCGTGTATCCGGGCACCGCCCGCTGTGCTCCCTGACGCTGCCTTTTACCTCAAACCTCGCCTGTTGTGTGAGGTTATGGTTAATCTCTCATTAAGCCGTCGCCGTTATGCTCCACATGGTTGGGCGGATTTCGTACCCTGTGCCACCTTCCGTCTGTTTTGCGGACCGACAGTGAATCACAGCTCGTATGACTCCGGATTTCAACCCTGCTTTCCCCCGCATGCCGCGTGGCGCTCCTTATGAGGCCGCCCGCGCACAGCGGCGCCTCAAGAGGACCGAGCAGTTGCTGCGGACGTCGCGGCCGCTGTGGTCGGGTCTTGATGTGCCGCGCTGCGGCGACAGCGAAGCCGGTACCAGCCATGTCTGTGCCGGCGTCACTGCGGCTCGCCCCGCTCGCAGCCGCACAGCCTCCTCCTTCGAGCAGGCCCTTTCGCCCGCCCCCGCTGCTTTCGCGCGGCCAAGGCAACCCGGACCGCAGCGCTTTGTTCCACCCCTGCCCTGCAACGCCTTCGACATTCGCTCCGTCAATGACCTCGCTGTGGTCATTGACGCCATTCGGGATCGCCACTTGAGCCCGACCGCGGCGGCCGCCGACACGCCGCTGCCGCGCCAGACCCGATCCACGCCGCCGCCACTCTCCGCGACGCCGGCCGCTCCGCTGCCGCAACAGCGCCACCCGGCCGCTGCGCGCAACGGCGAGCCGTCAAAACCGCTCCACGCGCCACGCCTGCGGCCACGCAAGGCAAAGCCCGGGCCGGACAACCAGAAGGCATGGTTCGCCGGCGCAATGATGGCGCTGGCATTCGCCACCGGGATCGCCGCCCGCGATGACCTGGTTTCTCTCTTTTCATGGACCCAGACCCAGACCAGCGCACTGGGCAGCTCCGCCCTTTCTGCCGCTGGCCTCGTCGCACAGAACCTCGACAGCAACGCATTTTCACTGCTCCGCCCGGCTGCGAGCCGCGGCGTCACGCTCCCTGTCGCGCCCGACACCTACGGACTCTATGCCCTGACGAATGGCCGGCTGGCCCGGCTTGAGCCCCTGCGCAACCGGGTGCCCGACACCACCATCGCTTTGCCCGGACTGATCACCACACCGAGCACCACGTCTCTTGCCGACGGGCACCCTGCCTTTGTCGCCTTCCAGCGCGACCTCATCTCGAGCGCCCCCGACCGGGCCACCGTCCGGGTCCTTGCCAGGCTCGGCCGGGTTCTCAGCTACACCCCGGACGGGACGCTGAGAGCCACCGCGCCGACCGAGGACAGCTGGGCGACACGGGCGGTGTCGATGGAATTCACGGTGGCACCGGTGGCTGACAATCCCGAAATGGTCTTCCTGCGCCCCGCCGCCGATGCCACACTGGCGCCCGGACGCTATATGCTGGTGTTCCGCAACACCGCCTATGATTTTTCCATCCAGGGCCGGGTGACCGGAAGGGCCCATTGCGTGGAGCGCATGGAAACCCAGAGCGGACCGATCTACAGCGAGTGCCGCGATCCGGTCTGAGCGCGCTGTCCTCACGAGGCCGACTGAAACTGCGAAACCACTCAGGCCTCGGGCTGAAGACTCCGATTGCGACCACACCGGCATCCCTCGGAGATCGACACAACGCCGATCGAAAGGTTCGAAGGTTCCGGCTTCCTCAAGGGTACAGATGCCGACCCTTTCCGAATCGGGGACAAGGAACAAGGATGCCTGGTCGCATATCGCCTTGCATCGTACTGCCGGCACGATTAAGCCCACAGGCGATGCGAATCAGCGTGCCGCCATGGTCGCGCCCGCCGGAAGCTGCGAGCGGCATCTTCTGTAAGTTCGGAAGTTTCGGAGGCCGGCATGGCCACACAATCGGGCATCGAATGGACCGAGCAGACCTGGAACCCGACCACGGGTTGCACCAAGGTATCCCCCGGCTGCAAGCACTGCTACGCTGAGGTCATGGCACGACGGCTGCACGCCATGGGTGCCCCCGGCTACGCCAACCAGTTCAGGCTCACCCTGCATCCAGAGAGGCTGGAGCAGCCGCTGTCGCGGAGGAAACCGACGACCTATTTTGTCAACAGCATGAGTGACCTGTTCCACAAAGCCGTCTCGGATAGGTTCCTCGACCGAGTATTCGAGGTCATTGAGGCCTCACCTCAGCATTGCTATCAGATTCTCACCAAACGCGCAGAACGCCTGCCGGAATATTTCGCACGACGCGCATGCCCTGCCAACGTCTGGCTGGGGGTATCGGTGGAGGACCGGAAATTTGGAGTCCCCCGCATCGACCACCTGCGCAAGGTGGATGCGCCCATTCGCTTCCTCTCGGTGGAACCGCTGTTGGAAGACCTGGGCCCCATCGACCTCTCCGGCATTCACTGGGTCATCGTCGGCGGCGAATCCGGGCACAAGGCGCGCCCGATGCACGAGGAGTGGCTGGCGAACATCCTAACCCAGGCGGAAGCCGCAAATGTGGCATTTTTCTTCAAGCAGTGGGGCGGATGGGGGGCGGATGGCGTGAAGCGCCCCAAGAAGGCGAACGGACGCATCTTCCATGGCCGCACCTGGGATGCCTACCCAAAGGCAGCCGTGATTTGCGACCCGTCATAGTCCGGCATGATGGAGCCGGGGCCGCGACGGTGTGTCTTCGCGTCCTGCAGATCAACTTTCAGGATTCATACATCAAGTCTCCCCTGTCGTTCGACATTGGACGCCTTCTCCCGGAATTTTTGAGCAAGCTCATGCTTTGCCGCGAGCAGTAAATAGTATAGCGGCTGATTCTTCTCTCCGGTCAGCAAATCCATGCGGGTGGATGGCCAGACCCCAAGTGCCGCAACCTTCTCTCGCCAATACAGAAAAACCTGCCTCCGGAGTTCTTGCTGAACCTGATCAACAGGCATCTTCGCACGCCACCCCGGCGCGAAACTGTCGAACGACGAATCGTCGGCAAGGGCATGGCTGACGGCGTTGCGCTGCAAGTCCATCTTGCTGATGTGAACCAGCATATCAATTCGCTTCAGCCGTGACAAAGCGACGATGATGTCGAAGTTCAACGCTTTCAGATTATAGGGGTCAAGGAACGCCAGATGCAGGCCGTTGGGGTCCAATTGACGAACAACACCATGCACCGCCTCCACCGCGGCGCCATCCACTTCGGTGACCGGAGCCTCCAACTTCCGCAGACGGTTCGCCGCTGCCTGGCGCCTTCGCGGATCTATATCCGCGATGAACACTCGCGTGAACGGCGCACCCCGCTCCTGGCTCTTCTTCCAGGCAGCGACGACACCGCCGTCAATCCATTCCCCGGTTTTCTCCAGCCTGCAGCGGCCTGGGCCACAGAACAGGTCAATGAAGCTCGCACCAGCATGACCTGGCGCAACGAATCCTTTTCTGACGGCGCGTGAGATGTCGACATAACGACACAAATCGCTGTGCTTCCTTTTGGCCCATGCGCCCACCTCCCCGGCAAGCAGGCCATCGTCCCCAGTGATCAGCTTCCCCACTATCATATTCCCCATTCAGTCTTCCGTCAGACCTGCAGATCCCTCGTTTGGATGCGTTTGACGTCACCCCGCCACTGCAGCAATTCCCGAAGAATCATCATGAAGGCCACACAGATACAACGTACAACAACATCCAGTTGTCAAGACGTCCCAGTCCACCTGGATGAAAAGCCTGATCGGGGCCAGAGAAATCTCTCGAAGATGAAACCTGTCAATGCATGCTTCCAAACGTCGGCACCACCGTGTGAACCTCGCCCTCCCCGATTTGGTTCCAATGCTTTTCGGATACCCTGACGACAGCGATAACACCGAGTTCCTTCCCAGCACGAGCAGGTGGTCCAGTCGGACTTCGCGAAGCAGCGTTCCTGGTTGAGCTCGGCGCTGGTGATGCCGGTGCCCGTGCCGTCGGTCAGCGAATCGCTCCCGCGTTTAAAAGGGCGACATCAAGCAGCACTCCGCGTCCGACCATTCTGTCGCGCACATTCTCGACGCCGTGCGCCGCGCCCCACGGACGTCGACCAGGGTCGCATCATAGCCGCTATACATTTTGTCCCTGAGGAAGATATGGCAAAGCGCGCCCCACTGGGTCGAGCACTGGCACGGCAGATGGATGGCATCCGTCGGCGTTGCGCAGGTACCACGGCCCCTCATCCTGGAGGCCTGCCGCAGCATCTCTTCCGGTCGGCAGCATGGTGTGGATCGGGTTCCCGCGCCCGCGGAAAAGACGCGACTGTTTCGGGTCCTCAAGCGACATGCCGAGAGCAGACTTGGCCCTTCTTGATCAATCGTCAATCGACCAGCTCCTCGCCAACGGCGTCCATGGCGACAACGTGATCGGCTCCAGGCACACCCTGCGCTCCAGCAGCGCGGCGCAGTGCACTGGCGTCTTCCGGGGGGCTCACCTATGCATGCATTTCCCGGAATGGCCCGACAAGGTCGCCCCCCAACCCCAACCGAAAGGCATGGCTATGTCCAGGGCGATACCAGTGAAACCTTCAGACCCAGTCAGCGTGGCGAACAACGCCAGCAGCAGGATCTCCGGCAAGGGGCAGGTCACCTTGCCGGGCTGCTGGTAATCAGGCATGTCATTGAAGGAACCCAGGAATTCACCCACATCCTCAATAACGCGCGCCACCCTTGCATGAGTATCCTGGGCCATGGTCGTTCCTCGATCAGCCGAATCAGTTGGGCTGATCGATTCAGAGGATTTCCGCCCTCACGCGCTTTTTGATGTCTCCTTCACCCCATCACCCTGGCCTCATCGGGCAGACCAACCTGGGCCCGGGGTCGTGGTCGCGCCGACACAGACGCCGTTTCCCACCGATGATGAGGCGATTGCATCGGCTCATTTTTTACCGCTCCTTTGGGCTCCCCTGCACCGGCCACGCCGCCTCTCGTCACCGACTCGGCCTCCCCTCTCAAGGCGGCCGCTCGGGGAGGCAGCAGCGGGCAGCAGCGGCATTGCTGTTGCAAGCGCTCCACCGGATAACTAGGGTCGTCCCCGAGGTCGCCTGCAGAGCCCTTCGGGACTTTCAGGAAAATCGCGGCCTGGCGCAGATTTCGAGGGAGTTCGCCATGACGGTTCTGGTTACCGGCGGCGCTGGCTATATCGGCAGCCACACCGCTCTGGCTTTGTGTGACGCCGGCGAAGACGTCGTCATCCTTGACGATCTCTCCACCGGTTTCGACTTCATGGTGCCTGCCAGAGCCACCTTTGTCCGCGGCGATGTCGCCGATGAGGCCCTTGTCGGTTCGCTGATCACAACCCACAGGATTGAGGCGGTGCTTCATTTCGCCGCGCAGATCGTGGTGTCGGATTCGGTGGTGCGGCCGCTTGATTACTATCTCGCCAATACCACCAAGACCCGCGCCCTGCTTGCCGCCATCACACGGGCCCGCATCCGCCATTTCATTTTTTCTTCAACCGCGGCGGTCTACGGCGAGAGGGACAACGAACCCTTGCGCGAAGACATGGCACCCGCGCCGATCAACCCCTATGGGCGTTCCAAACTGATGTCGGAATGGATGCTCGAGGATGCCGCCGCCGCGACCGGTCTTTCCTTTGCCATCCTGCGCTATTTCAATGTCGTCGGTGCCGACCCACACGGCAGAAGCGGCGAAACCACGCTTCCCGCCACCCATCTGGTCAAGCTCGCGGCGCGCGCGGCGCTTGGCAAACATCCGGCGCTGTCGGTTTTCGGCACTGACTATCCCACCCCCGACGGGTCCTGCGTCCGCGACTATGTCCATGTCAGCGACCTGGCACAGGCCCATGTCGCCGCCCTCACCCATCTGCGCCGGGGCGCAGCCCCCCTGAAGGTCAATTGCGGCTATGGCCACGGCTTCTCCGTGCTCGAAGTGATCGATGTGGTCAAACGGGTGTCCGGAGTCGATTTCGCGGTCAAAATCGCGCCCCGCCGCGCTGGCGACCCCGCGGTGCTGATCGCCGACAACCGCAGAATCACCGAAATCCTGGGCTGGACGCCGCAATACGACGATCTCGAAGCCATTGTCGCCCATGCCCTGGAATGGGAGCGCCAGCTCGTGGCCAGAAACCTGTAAGGGGCCGTGGAAAAATAACTGCTCCAGAATCGCGCGAACAAATGAGAACAAAGGCCACGCTGCTGAGAAGCAACACCCTTGTTTTCGGCCGGAGTCGAAGCCACCGATGAAGGCAACGAGGCCGATCTCCACCAAATTTGATTCGGTTATTTTTCCACGGCTCCTAGGGCCTGTCCTCAATTAGACGTTTTTCACGTACCCGCCCAACCGGGCACCCGTCAATTTGCGGAGGCGAACCGGGCTCGAACTCACTTAGTAGGAACGGCCACTATGCGGTGTTTGAATGCAACAGCGACTTCGTGTTCCAATCACGAAGAATGCGACCTTGCACAACATCCCTGGCACTCCATCGCCATCGCGTTCCACTGTCCATCTCCAGCACCGTCACAACCCAAAGGTTGAGCCGATTGATGCTCTGCCGCCCGGGCCGGGCCCGCTGCCCGCTTCGCCTCGGACCGTCTTGCCTTGCCGCAACGCAGCCTGCGAAATCACATCGGTGTCATGGATGTGGAAGCCAGAAACCAGGCCAGAACAGGGGAATCGGGTGAAGACATTTCATTAGGCGGCCAGGACACTTAGCAGGTATTCATCTTTCATAGAGGCCAGGTGGATGCGCTGCCTGATCGAGTCGGGTCCGTCGAGTACCGGGGGTGCCGCCCGGGTCAGGTTTGCCGCCACATGCCTCAACATCACCATGTTCTAGGAAGCATGGTCGGTGCGGATGCGACACTCGTCCTCTCGAAACGTCATGTCCCAAACCTGAGTAGCAGGCTGCTCTCTATGGCCCAATGGCCCCGGACCATGGGGCCAAGAAATTCAGCGTCGGCATCCAGTGACGTGATGTAGTAACCGGTTTCGTGTTCCACCTTGGCGCCGATCTCGAAGGCATCGTCGCCCATGCCTTGGAATGGGAACGCCAGCTTGTGGCCAGAAACCTGTAAGACTGTCCCCTCTCCCCACTGGCAGCGAAATGCCGGCGAAACACACTCCGCCTGCAAGGGCGTCTCTCGCGCACCGACAGCTGGCGACAGGCATCCACGCAATCAACTCTCTGCTGGACAAAAGCCTGCCGCCACGCAGAACGCAGCTCTCCGCCCACACCCGTCCCGGAGACCCCCGAGCCGCGCTCGTCCTCATGAGGATTGCTGGATTCTCAGCCTTTGAAATCCCGGGGTTGAGTAACTGGAGACCGCTGTTTCCGGCAAAGTCGCTCACGTTGCGGGTCACAAGCGTGAGCCCATGCTCCAAGGCCGCAGCCGCGATCATGGAATTCCGAAAGGATCTCGGGTTTGCGGACATGCAACGGGGAGCATACAAACGCGGTGATATCGCAAAAAGACCAATATGCGGTGTTTGCATGCAACTGCGACTTCCGTGTTCCAGGCACGAAGAATGCGGCCTTGCGCAACATCCTTGCGCTCCATGAGGCGCGTTCCAATATCCATCTCCAGTACAGTCACAGCCGACAGATTGAGCCGAATGGATGTTCTGCCGCCCGGCCCGCACCGCCCCGGACGGCTGGACCTTGCCGCGGCGCAGTTCGGAAATAACGTTGCTGTCAAGGATGTGCACGCCGGGCCATCAGGAGAAATCCAGATCTTTGAACTCTCCATCCATGCGCGGCGGCTCGTGCTCAAAGTCGCCGCCAGGAATTCCGTCCATGACGTCGAGCAGACTGCGCTCCCGGCTCTGGCCCGAAAGCTCGTAGTCGTCTTCAATCCGGAGCAGTGCGAAGGCGGGACGACCCCGGTCGGTAATAATGACCGGGCTGGTGGCCGCAAGTCGCTTCGCCGTGCCAACGTCCCGCGCAAAGTCACGGCTTTGAACAGTGTGCACGTGCATGGGGGGCTCCCCTTGGCTATCCATGGCCGTACTGTTACGACATCCCGGACAGACGGGTAAACGCCTGCTTACGCAGATTGCTCACGTTTTCCTCTGCGATCAATCCAATATATTGATATCATTGACTTTGTGGCGAGATACCGCGGTCCGCCGAGCGTTGCCAGGCCTGCTCCATGGCCACCTGTGGCGCGCCGCTGAGCCCGACTCCGGATCGCACCCAAAGCCTGTGACAACCGGTGCCGGCAGGAGGAGCCCGACACCGTTCAAACTCCCAAAGCAGCGGTTTCGGTAGTTGTCCTTCCATCGCCTGGCGCGCGACCGCCCCGCAGGATCAATCCGATAGCCCGACCTGTCAACTGTGGCACTCCCAAGCCAGAGCGGCCCGTTTTGCCGCAGCTCAGCTCTCGGCCGGGCAGCAACATACGCTCCTCCTCTCCTCCCGCACCGCCGCTGACCGATTGCGGCGGTCTTGTGTTCCCTGCTTGCACCGATGCAGCACAGCCACTGATTCAGGCTCTGGAAAAGAGTTAAAAGAAGCCGGATCGACTCGCGAAACCGGCCAGGCTCAGCGCAGTCAACCCTGCCCTCCGAGCGCGGCGAGCGCGCCGATCCACTGCGATCCACAGTCCCGCGGCTTTGTACCCGGCTGCGAGCTGTCGTAGACAGAGAACTGCACCGGTTGCACGGGGAGCGGACAATGCGCCTGGTTTCGACTCGAGCGTCCGCCATGATGAAACGGCGACTTTTTCTCTGTGTTTTCCTCTCTCTTTTCCTCTGTCTCGATCTGGTGCCGGCCCATGCCGGAAAACGCGTCGCCCTGGTGATCGGCAACAGCACTTACAGCCGGGTCGCCGCGCTGCCGAACCCCGGTCGGAACGCTGGCGCCATGGGTGAATTGTTCCGGCGCATCGGCTTTGACCTTGTCGCTATCAGGACCGATCTCGACCACGCCGGAATGCGCAAGGCATTGCGGGAATTTTCCCAGTCGGTGCGCGACGCCGATATCGCGGTGGTGTTTTACGCCGGACACGGCATTG
This sequence comes from Alphaproteobacteria bacterium, assembly GCA_009781045.1. Taxonomy (GTDB): domain Bacteria; phylum Pseudomonadota; class Alphaproteobacteria; order Rhizobiales; family Xanthobacteraceae; genus Bradyrhizobium. The sequence goes on along the minus strand of WQYW01000009.1, from coordinate 35,397 downwards.
AGGTCGCCGGCAGCAATTATCTGATTCCGGTTGACGCGGTGCTGGAACGCGATACCGACGTTGAGGACGAGACGGTATCGCTTGACCGCGTCAGCCAGCTCATCGAACCGGCGCGGCGTCTGCGCCTGATCATTCTTGATGCCTGCCGCGACAATCCCTTTGCCTCCGCCATGCGGCGCAGTGCCACGCGCTCGATCGGGCGTGGTTTCGCCCGGGTCGAGGTTCAGACCCAGGACAGCATGATCACGTTTGCGGCGAAACCCGGAGCCACCGCCAGGGACGGCGACGGAACCAACAGCCCTTACACCACGGCGCTGTTGCGCAATCTGGCAACACCGGGACTGGACATTCGTTTGGCCACGGGGCGGGTCCGTGACGAGGTGCTGGCGGCCACCGGGCGGGCGCAGGAGCCAACCCTCTTCACCTCACTGGGCGGTGCTGAGATTGCCGCTGGTGCCCGCGAGAGCGCCGCCCGTGGCACAGGGATCGGGACAGGACGCGGCAGCCCAGGCCTGGATCGCCATCCGGGACACCAGCAGTATTGCAATCCTTGAAGCCTTCCTGCGCCAGTTCGGCGACAGCGTCTATGCCACCTTCGCCGCGGCCCGCATCGATGAACTCAGGAAGACCCCGATTGCAGCCTCCGGGCCGCCCGTCACCCCACCGCCCCTGCTTCCTGCTGCAACGCCGCCTGCCAACACCCTTCCTCCTGTCGCTCCGCCGACCACCGCCGCACCCGCCGCTCCGGCACTGCCGCCCGATCTTGCCGTGCAGCTGGCGGCCAGAGACCTCGCCCGGCTGCGCGGCTTCGATGCCAATCGCGCCACTGCGATAGCCGAGGCCATGGACAATGCGACCAGCCCGGCGGAACGCAACAGGCTGAAAGCAGCCCTGGCGGGGCGCGAGCTGCCGGTCACGGCGAAAGACCTGGTGCGCGACTGGCGTTGCCGTACCATCAAGATGGGCGGCAGCACCCTCCCGCTCGTGATCTATGAGTCCTTCCGATGTCGCATCGCAATTGACGCCAGGGGTCTGACCTTCCGCAAGACCACCGGCTCCCAGCGCACACAGGGCCGGCTCTACCGCGCCTCCGACAGCCGCTACCTCTATGTCGGCGCCTCGAGCGTCAATGACGATCCACCGGTCGCATACGGCACTGCAGAGTCGGAGGATCAGGTCGCCTGGCTGGTCCGGCCCGACGCCAACCGGCTCCGCCTTGAGTTTCCGCAACCCTTCTACGAGTCACATTTCGACATCATCGAACTTTATCCCTGAGGTTACACGCGCACCGCGCGCGGCGCAGCCTGACGCGCTGCGACCGCGCCGGCCGCCCGCGATCTTAACCAATTTTTCACCATCCGGCTTGGTTGGCCGTTAACGCTAGATTCAACGCCGCCTCCTAAAACAGAGGAAGCGAATCGAAAGTCCGGCATTCCGACACCGGACGCGGAGGAGACTGAGATGGCCAGTTACAAATTTCCCGAAGTCGAACCCGAGTGGTGTGAAAAGCGCGACACCCATCCCGCGGTCGGCGCCGCGATTCATGCCATTGCCGATTCACGGCGTAATCCGCATGCCATCTGGGCGGACCCGACCGCCGCCGAACTGACCCGGGTCTCGATGGCGATCGAGGACTATGTCTGTCGCGGACTGGTCGAACCGCCGCCACGCGGACTGTATCTTTGGGGAACCGACGTGCTGGTGATCGGCAAGGCCTCCTGAAGCACGACACCGTCATTCTTGTCGGCGCGTAAGCGTCCGAACAGCTTGCCACGCTCGAGTTCAGCGCGCTCTGCGGTATAGAAGGCCTCCAGGAAACCGCGCACCTGCGAAGGGCTCAGCTCCTCGGTCCAGCCGATCTTCTGACAGATCCGGCTGGCCACATCTGCGAGTGCGCGTTCCGAGTCGGCCAGACGGGGCCGGCGCAGCAGTTCCTCGAGAACCTGCAGCTCAAAGGCCCCGTAGATCTGCAGCTGGCGCGGCTTGAATTGATAGGCCTGGCGACTTTCCGCCAGCTCTCCTGAGAGCTTGCGCCGCGGCAGCGCAATCACCATGGTTCCCGCGATCAGATCGCCGCCACGCAGACGGTCGCGATTGAACAGCGGCAGCAGCGTGATCACCAGCATCCAGGCGACATAGAGCAGCGAGCCCGAGAGCAGCACAGCGAAAATCGGCATGAAGGTTTCGACCTCGCGGGTAAGGTTGCGCGCCACCACCGCTCCCGGCAGCAGCGCCCCGCCTTTGCGGTCGATCACCTTGAGCCCGCAGATCCGTTTTCCCGGGGTGCAGCCCTGCCAGGCAAGTTCGAAATGGGTGAAATAGAACATGCGGACCAGAAACATCAGCAGCAGAGAGATCGTCGTGCTGACGCTGGTGAAGCTGCCGCCGCTGCCCAGAGAAAACACCAGGCCGATCAGGATGGCGAACCAGGCCAGCGCGAGAAAGAGCAGATCGAGCAGGAAGGCGATCAGCCGTTCGCTGCGATCGGCAAGTTCGACATCGAGCACCACGCCTTCGGGACTGGTGATGCGGCGGCGCGCCCGCGAGGCACCGCCGAACAGCCGCGTCACCCGCTCAACCGTATCAGGCTGCATCGGCGCTTCTCCGTCCCGAAAGGAAATAGGTCAGCCAGAACACCGCGCTCACCGCAGCAAAGGCCAGACGGCCTTCGGTGCTGCCGACCAGCTGGCGCAGTCCGCCTTCGATCACACCGGCGACCAGGAACACCAGCACTGCGCCGCCGGCAATCGAAGCCGCCTCCCGGGCATGAAGGGCCAGGCTGTCGGTGCGTGACAGCGGGCCCGGGAACAGCACTTTCTCGGCAATCACGAGACCCGCCCCGCCGCACAGAATGATGGCCAGAAATTCGGTCACACCATGGATCGAGACCCAGCCCACGAAATCGAACAACAGCCCGCGATGGGCGTGCAGCGCCAGGAAGGCACCCAGCAACAGGCCCTGCTCCGCCATCAGCAACAGGCTTGGCAGGCCCAGGAAGAGGCCAAGCCCGAAGGCCATGATGCCGATACGGGCATTGTGATTGAACAGATAATTGCCGAACGCCACGAAAGACTCGGTGAAACCCTCCGGCGGCGCGAACAATACCGCACGCAGATCGGCGGCCGTGCTCGAGGGGCCGCGACCCTGCCCCATGCCCCCTGCCAGGGTGTCGAACCAGTCCTCGTTGCCGTCCACCAGCATATAGCCGGCCACCACACCGACCACGATCATCATCGTCGCCGCCAGCATGTGCCAGCGCGCGTTGCGCACCGCCCGGGGAAAACCCTGCCGCAGGAAGGCACCGAGACTCTCAAGCACCCCGACGCGCGGTCCATAGACCGCAAGATAGCCGCGCAGCGCCAGGTTTTCGAGATAGCGCAGCAGATTGAGATCAAGCGCAATGGCGCGGGCCACCGACAGCGACGACAGCGCACCGCGATAGAGCAGCGGCAGCCGCGCCAGCTCCGTGGTCGAAAGCCGGCCGATGCCGCCTTTTTCGGCAACCGTCACCATCTCCTCGAGTTCCTGCCAGCCCTTCTCGCGCTGGCGGCGAAACTCGGCGCTGCGCAGCACCAGCGCCGGCCGGCTGCCCTGACGCGCGCCCACATCCTCGATCTCCCGGAACTCCTCACGGAGCGGCACCGTTGCGGCCTGTCGCGCGGGCATCACATCAGCCCCCTCTGCTTGATATCGAAATAGCGGTTGATCAGCGCCATCGACAGTCCACGCACCGGCACGTCGAGACAGTGAACTCCGAGCCGGGCGATGCGCTCCAGCACCACAGCGCGCTCGCGCTGGAAATCCTGGGCCACCACGGCCTGGGCGACACGGTCGAAACTGGTCGGCGCCGCACCGATGAGGCGGCCGAGCATCGGGTCCCTGAGGGTGACGAAAATCACCAGGTGATGATTTGCCATCCGCTGCAGACTTTCAATCAGCAGTTCGGCCGAAATCGTATCCACGAATTCGGTGAACAGGATCACCAGGGCGCGGCGCTTGAGGCGCAGATTGAGTTCCGCCAGCCCCAGCGTGAAATTGGTCTCCTCGTTGCGGTAGTCGAGCCGCGAGGTGCCGCGCTGGATGCGGGCGAGATAGTCGACGCCGCGGCCGGGCTGCTGATAGTGGCGCACCAGGGCATCGAAGCCATAGCTGCCGACCAGGTCGCCGCTGCGCAGCGACACCCAGCCGAGCAGCAGCCCGGCCTCAATGGCGTGATCAAGGCGGGCGAGGCCGTTGATCGGCTCCACCATCAGGTGTCCGGTATCGAAGGCCAGCACCACCTGGTGGTTGCGCTCGATGCGGAACTCCCGGGACAGGAGTTTGCGATGGCGCGCCGAGCGCTTCCAGTCGATGAAGCGGTTGTCGAGCCCCGGGGTGTGGTCGCGCAGACCCTCGAACTCCGCGCCCTCGCCTTTCTGACGCTGCACCTTGGCACCGAACATCGCCTGGCGGCTGGTGAGTTCGAGCGCGGCACTGCGGATGCCCCGGACCACAGGGACGATATCGACTTCGCGATCAAGCACCTCGCGGCGACAGCGCTCGACCAGACCGAAGGGACCGCGCCAGCGCAGCCACAGCGCATCGATCCGCAGCACGCCGCGACGGTTCGAGGAGATCGCGAGTCCCGCTTCAGCCGCACCGTCCGTCAGGATCAGCGGCGTCAGCGGCGCTGCGCTGCCGCCCTCGGCGCCGATCTCCAGCAGGACATCGACGCAAAGCCGCCGCCGCACCTCCGGGGATGTGAGACGGACCCGCACCTCTCCCTGCTCGCCCACCGGAAGCCGTGAGGGTGTGGCAACGGCAACCGCCAGCCGGTGCACGGGAAGGATCAGAAGCGCATCGGCAAAGAGCGCCGCCAGCGCCAGCGCGCCCGCGTCCAGCGTCAATCCCCACCACGAGGGATCGAAGGCCAGCACCAGCAGGGTAAGCGGAATCACCGCCGCAAACAGCGCCACCCCGCGTATTGCCGGACGGATCATCGCGGTGCCGCCGTCTGCTCGAGAATTTCGCGCAGCACCGCATCGCTGGTCTGGCCATCGATCTCGGCGTTGGGCGACAGCACGATGCGATGGCGGATGACGGGCAGAGCCAGCTTCTTCACGTCGTCGGGCAGGGCGAATTCGCGTCCCTGGAGCACCGCATGCGCCCGCACCGCGGCCGCCAGCATATTGGCGGCGCGGGTCGAGGCCCCGGACTCGATCGCGGGATGTTCGCGGGTGGCCCGCACCAGCTCCACGATATAGTCGATCACCGCATCCGAGAGCCGGATCGAGGATGTCAGCACCCGCAGTGCCGCCAGCCCGTTCATGTCAACCACGGGAACCAGACCGTAATCCTCGATCCGCGGCATGGTCGGACGCCGGCCATGGCGCGCCACGATGTCGCGTTCCTCCTCGCGGCTCGGATAGCCGATCGCGATCTTGAACAGGAAGCGATCGAGCTGGGCCTCGGGCAGCGGATAGGTGCCCTGCTGCTCGATCGGATTCTGCGTCGCCACCACCATGAAATCGGCACCGAGATCATAGGTCCTGGTGTCAATGGTCACGGTGCGTTCGTTCATGGCCTGCAGCAGCGCGGCCTGGGTCTTGGGCGGGGTGCGGTTGATCTCGTCGGCGAGCAGCACCTGGGTGAAGATCGGTCCCGGCGTCAGCGTGAAGGTGTTGGTCTGGAAATTGAACAGATTGGTGCCGAGCACATCGCCCGGCATCATGTCGGGAGTGAACTGGATGCGCCCGAACTTGAGCGCGAGCGTCGCGGCGAAGGCCTGCGCGATCAGGGTCTTGCCCGAGCCCGGCACGCCCTCAAGCAGCACGTGGCCGCCGCAGAACAGGCTGGCGAGCATCAATTCGATTGCATCGCTCTGACCGACGACGGCCTTGGCCACCTCACCGACCACGCCATCAGCGATCTGCTTTGCCTCGCGCAGGTCCATTCAGGATCTCCTTACTCCAACTATGAATTGCATTGGCGGTGACAAAGAGCGCCGCCTCAGGCGCGCTCGAGGCACCGCGACGGACGTGCTGGGCGATGATCCCGCTGAGGCTCAGGCGCACGCCGCGGACCTTGCCGATCTGATCGAGCCACGCCACCTGGGCGGCCTCGTCGATGCCTCCCGGCGCATGCAGGGCGCGGGCGGTTTCGCGCTGAACCATCTGCAGATAACGCCGCAGCGTCGAGGCCTGATGCCCGGCAGCTCCGAGCAGGGCGGCGGTATTTTCGATCAGCCGGGTTTTCCCGTAATGGATCGCCGCAGCGCCGGGCTTTTCGGCAGGCCCGAAACGGGCCATCGTCGCCCATAGCAGCAGGGCCATGGTCGCCGCACACTGCGCTGCCAGGAGCGAGAACGGAAACTGCGCCAGCACCGACAGCGGGCTGTCGCCGGCACGCGCCGGGGCGTCCTTCTGCTTCGGGCTGCCGGACCGGGCATAGCGGAAATCATGGACGGTTTCGTCGAACACCAGCCGGCCATCGCCCCGGCGCAGCCGCTCTGCAAGCGCCACCGCGAAGCGGGCGTTGTCGCCGCGGGTGATACCGTGATTTTCGATCGGATCGGGATCGCTCAACACCAGGATACGGCGCCAGCCATCCCGAATCTCGCCGAGCAGGATTCCTTCGTCACTGGCAATGATCGGGGTGATGGTCTCCCGTCGTGGCGTCCCGGCGTTCACGGGTTTGCGGATCAGCTGCAGATCCCGGGTGATTTCGGGCTCGACACCGAGAGTGGACGTAGTCCATCTGGCCGGAAGCGATCCGCGCAGCAGCGTTGCGCCCGAGGTGAAGAAGTTGAGCACCCGGGCGCTGTCGGAAAGCTCAATCGGGCGCACCTTGCGGACCCACCCCGGTCTGTTCCAGTCGGCGTAGCCGAACTGCTTGGGCAGCACCAGCAGCACCGTTGCCGGCACATCGATCCTGCCGCAATCGCGTTTGCCGCTGGCGCAGTTCCTGCCGAGCTTGCGGCGCAGGAGGTCAAGATCGGGCTCGGCGATGACCAGCACCCCGCCTGCTCCCGGTCCATCGGCGACATCCCGGGCACTGCGCGCCACCGACCAGTCGAGCCGGCGCAGGGTTTCGTAGAAGGTGAGATGGCCGAGCGCCGAGCGCGAAAAAGTACTGGGCCCGACGGTGGTCATGGTCTCTTCGCGGCGCTGCATCTGGAACCAGATCGACAGGCCCAGCGCCAGACTGGCGCAGGCCACCAGGACGATCAGCGTGGTTCGCGAAAACAGCGTCTGATCAGCCATCCGCCGGTCCCCGCGCTTGCCCGCGAGCGGTTGCGGTCAGGACGTCGAAACTTTTGCGGCATGCCAGATAATCGCCGGCAAGGACGCTGTATTGCCCGAACCAGGCCAGTTCGACCCGGGTGACAATGTCGGAGAGCGCCGCAAGCGTCACGGCGGGAAGCGGCAGCAGCTTGAGGAGTTCCCGGCTGGTCAGCGACTCGGCAAAGCGCAGGGCGAACGACCTGCGCAACTCCGTAAACGCACTCAGAAGCAGCATATGCATCGCTTCGACAAAGCGCCCCTGATGCGCCAGGTCGTCGGCCTCCAGCTGCGCACCCTCAAGCCGCTCCACCGAGATTGGCGGAAGCACAACCTCTTCCTCGCTCTGCAGTGCCACCGGGCGCACAAACATCTGCCCGATACTGTCCCGCAGCGTCCACAGGATCAGAACCACGGCGCCAAGGAGCAGGCCATAGAGAACGAACTCTCCACCCGCCAGCCCCGATCCCGACGATGTTTCCCTCTTTGTTGCCGGATCCTCCTTGTCGAAGGTCTCCGTCTTCGGCAGCTCCGTCTGGACATTGAATTGCTGCGCCGCCGCACGCGCCTTTCCTCCGGCATCCTGAGCCGCGCCAGCCTGGCCGCCCAGGCCAGCGAACAGAAACAGGCCGGCGAGTGCCGGGAGGACGAATGCCAGAACCAGACCTGGGGGGAATCGACGGGTGGTGGCCAATTCTATCCGCACGACAGCATTTTTGACATCAACGGGAGGACTCTCACGGGCAACCCGGGCTGCCTATCAGAATATCCACAGCCGGTCCACAAGCCCGCGCCCGCGGCCATCAGCTCCGCCACGTGATGCGGTGCCGCAAGCCCAGGCACGCGAAGCCCGATCACCGGCATATTTGCGCCCCTTTTGGCGATGCGCGTCCCGGAACAGGTTCCAGTCCGGCTTCCCCGACCCCCCGTTCACTGCAACGTGATCCGTGTCCCGTCGCCTTCCGGCTCCGCGAGCCGGGCTCCCGGCCTCTCCCCGCCTGCTGGGTTCCGGTCCCCAGCCGGCCAGCTTCTGGTCCCGCACAAGGGCGGCTTCTGGTCCGCACGCGGCCATGGTCTGGTCCGCACGCGGCCACGGTCTGGTCCGCACGCGGCCACGGTCTGGTCCGCACGCGGCCACGGTCTGGTCCGCACGCGGCCACGGTCTGGTCCGCACGCGGCCAGCTTCTGCTCGACCCCCGTGGATTTGTCGAACTCGTTCCAGGCGACCGGACCACGGTCTGCACCACAACTGCGGCACCGTCGCCGCCCTTGCGTCACCGCCTGTCGCATTGCCGCGGTTGTCCCTGACTCCGTCGCTCCAGCACCCGCGCGCATGGTATCTCCGCCCGATGCAGGAGCGACGACAGCCCCATCGCCAGGGCCGCGCAGGCCACCAGGACAACCACCGTGCTTCGCGAAAACAGCGTCTGATCAGGCATCCGCCCGTCCCCGTGCGTGCCCGCGAGCGGTTGCGGTGAGGACGTCGAAACTTTTACGACACGCCAGATAGTCGCCGGCAAGGACGCTGTATTGACCGAACCAGGCCAGTTCGACCCGTGTCACAATGTCGGAGAGCGCCGCAAGCGTCACGGCGGGAAGCGGCAGCAGGCTGAGGAGTTCCCGGCTGGTCAGCGACTCGGCAAAGCGCAGGGCGAACGACCTGCGCAACTCCGTAAACGCACTCAGAAGCAGCATATGCATCGCTTCGACAAAACGCCCCTGATGCGCCAGCTCATCGGCCTCCAGCTGCGCACCCTCAAGCCGCTCCACCGAGATCGATGGAATGACAGCCTCGTCTTCGCTTTTCAGCGCAACCGGACGATCAAACATCTGCCCGATACTGTGCCGCAGCGTCCACAGGATGACAACCACGGCACCCGCGAGCAGGCCATAGAGCACGAATGCGCCGCCCGCCCACGGTCTTTCCGGAAGGTCGGAGGTATTCCGCAGCTCCATCTGGACGTTGAATTGCTGCGCCGCCTCGCGCGCCTTTCCTCCGGCATCCTGCGCCGCCACGGCGTAACCGCCCAGGCCAGCGAACAGAAACAGGCCGGCGAGTGCCGGGAGGACGAATGCCAGAACCAGACCAGGGGGGAATCGACGGGTGGTGGCGACCAATTCTATCCGCACGACAGTATTTTTGACATCAACGAGAGGGCTTTCACGGGCAACCGGGGTTGCCTATCAGAATATCGACAGTCGATCCACAGGCGAGGGCGGGGGCGCCACCAGCCTCGACATCGTGACGCGCGGACCGCCGGCCCCGCGCGGAACCTGCTTTCACCCGTATTTGCGTCCGGTTTGGCGAGACGCCCGCCAACCCGAGTTCCCCTCCCTCTTCACTGCTACGTGATCGGCGCCCTGTCGCCTTCGGCTCCGCCAATCTTTGTTCGGTGTATCACGCCGCCGACCCGGACCCGGACAGCTTTCCGGCCCGCGCTCTCCCCGGCTGCTCCTGGACCTCGTCACCGGCGACAGTCGGTCCACGATACGCACCACCAATGCCGCCCTTTTTCGGCCTTGCCATGCTGCGGGTTGCTGTCCCTGCCACCAGCGATTTCGCCGGCTTTTCGGCATTGCGTGCCGCATCGGCAGCTTCCGTCATTGAGACTCCATCGCTCCCGCGCTCTTTTCCTGTCCCGGGCGATGCAGGAAGGAAGCCACCGGGTCGCAATCAGACCTGCGGCACAGATTCGGAGAACGCGCAACGGCGGGATTGACTCCGTCAGACTACCGAAGCGTTCGTACCGGCGCTGGACCCCAAGCCCGGGCGTGGTGAGCTGCGATGACGCAAAAGAGGGGGCGCAGGATGAACCGGCTCAGGCGGGGCCGACAATACCAAATGGAGACAGAATTACTGTTGGCGGGTATAACGGGAACGCTTGTGCGCCCTCCCGCCTCGCGGGCCGAACCGGGTGCAGTCCATGACAGCAGCGCTTCGATCCTCTCCGCCGCCGGAGCAGAGGGTTCCGCAAACCACCCCGGAGACAGCGCCGAGCTTTCAAACGCCGGACCTGCCGCGCTTTGACCGTTTCGGCTTCGGCTGGAACAGGCGGCGCCTGGCTTTCGGATTCAGTGCCGCCGAGACGTCCCTGTTGACCTGCGCCAGATCGAACCAGTCCGGATCAAAATACCCGCCACACCATTCCAGGGTTTCGGCATATTCCGGATGATCCTCGTCTGCGATGATTTCCAGAAATGCGTCATAGCCGCTGACACCACCGACATCTTCCGGTGGGCGGGCTCGCGCTCCACCGATGCAACTGGCACGAAGCGGGGCGACATCAAGCGCGAGAAACTCCTCGATCATCACCGAATGGCGCCAGCAATCACCGAAATCGTAAACGTAGGTGAAGGCCGTGTTCCACTCGAAATCACAAAGGCGGACGTCTCTGGATTCGAAAACGCGAGGGTCATCGTCGGACGCATCCTCCGTCAGCGCCTCGACATCCCCATAGCGCAAACCGCCGATACGGAACTCATGAAGATGATAATGCCACCAGCCGAAAGCAGCCTGGATGACGAGATGGAGCTGGTCGAGGTTCCAGTCCGAGGGCACAATCAGTCGCCGCCAGATCTCAGGCATGATCCGGTTCAGCCCGACATGGATCTGTGCAGCGTTGAAATCGCCAGACATTTCAGCAGTCAACCGCAGGTTTCGGCCAAGGTCAAGACCCGGTGCGGAAATGTCCGGCAATGTCAGGATTTGCGCCAGCACCGGGGCTTTCGATCACGCTGTCTTTCGCGTTCGACGAAGGAGCTGAGGATCCCGATCAGGCTGACAGCGGAACACTGCGTTCCTTGACAGAAAGCAGTTCCGCCGTAACCCGCCGTCATCGCCACTCCCGGCATTTTCCACTCCCGGCATGCCCGGCACGCGGCGAGGCGTTAAATTCCCCTGCCGCCTGTGGAATGAGCGTGCCGGCCTGGAACTGTGCCTGGCACAGGCGAGTTCCTGGCGCCGCGGACTTCACCCCGAGCTGTGACGTGGCGCAGGAATTGTGGGCGTCGCCGCGACAGCAGAGCCACTCCTGGAACCTGCAAGCCTCCACGATGCCGCGAAACGGCCAACTCGGCTGCCCTGGAATGGCCATCGTCGAGCCCTGAGATGCCGTCCCGTAAAACAGCTTCGGCACCCGCCGAAAAGAACGATCACAGGGAAAATCGCCCGGGCGTTGCCGAGAAATCCGCCTGGCTGCTGAATTTCCAACATCAGGCTCGACAGGCTGCTAGGTTGTGCAGCCATCTCCCCGTTCAGAGGAATCCTCCATGCTCTCCAGCTTCCGCCTGCCCCACGCTGTTGCCGCCCTCACTTTTTCGCTCGCCGTGCTGTCCGGTGCGATTTTCTCCGCAGCCATGCCGTCCTCTGCCGTGGCCGCACCGCGCGCCGAGCCTGCGGAATGGCAGGTCGAGGGCCAGACCTTCAGTGGCTATGTGGTCTATGATGATGCCGATCCGCACCTTCGCCCCGGTCTGGTAATGGCGCCCGACTGGCTCGGTGTAACGCCTGCGGCCCTGGAGCGGGCAAAGGAGCTTGCCGGCACGCGCTATGTCATCCTGCTTGCGGATTATTACGGCAAGGGGGCACAACCGAAAGATAAGACCGAGGCTGCAAAGCTCGCCGGAGAGCTGCGCTCCGGCGACCGTGCCGCCTTGCGCGCCCGGGTCCGCAGCGCCGTCGCCGCACTCCGGGCCCAGGCCGGACACGCTCCCCTTGACCCCGCCAGGATCGGAGCCTTCGGCTTCTGCCTCGGCGGCACCACGGTGCTCGAACTCGCCCGCGGCGGCGACCAGCTTGCCGGTGTGGTGACGCTGCACGGCGATCTTTCCGCCAACACCCGCGCCGCCCCGGGCTCGGCGCGAACCCCGCTGCTGATCCTCAACGGGGCCGACGACAAGGCCGTGAGCGCCGACGATATCGGTGCCTTCCAGCGCGAAATGAACGTTGCCGGCGCCGACTGGCAGTTCGTCAATTTCAGCGGCGCGGTGCATTGTTTTGCCCTGCCCGCCGCCGGTACCGACCCCGCCAGCAACTGCCGCTATGATGAGCGCACCTCGCGCCGCGCCATCCGACTGATGGACAGTTTCTTCGACGAAGTGTTCGGCCACTGAGACCTCCCGCTTTCCCCGCCATTCACCGCGAGACGGCGTCAATGGCGGGCTTGCAAAGCGACGCCGGACGTCGCAATCGCGCCCACACCGCACCAAATCGCCGCAGCCACCGTCCCTTTGCCACGGTGCCCCCTTCGCAAGAGGCGAAAGCACTCCCCGGCGGTGATCCGGCGTCCGGCGTCAAGTATGAAATCCTTCGCCAGGCGGGCACCGACGATATCAATGCCTTCCGGCGCGAAATGAACAAATGAACACGGCCGGCGCCGACTGGCAGTTCGTCAGTTTCAGCGGCGCGGTGTATTGTCTTGCTCCGCCCCCCGCCGGCACCGACCGCGCCAGCAACTGCCGCTACGCTGAGCGGACCTCGCGGCGCGCCGCCCGCCTCAGGGACGGCTTCCTCGACGAAGCGTCCGGCCACCGACCACCGTTTCCCCCAAGCCTGTGCCGCGTTCGCGCTGCAGTGCTTCAATCGTTCCCGACAGGCCCGATAGGACGGCTTTGGCGCAGCGGACCACATCGATTCCATCCGCGACACCGAGGGTGCCAGCTCGCGCCGCCATGGTGTCTGGCACCTGGAACTCTACAACCGGCTGCCTTGGGCCGCCCGCAGCCTGGGCAAATCAGCCAGCGAGAACATCCCGGGATTTTCACGACCGAAGCGCTCTTGCGCAGCTGTCAGCAAGTCATTTGGTTGGCGCTCCAGTGGTTCCTGTAACTGCCCAAGCGGGCTTTCCCTGAACAACGGGTGCGTCATGGCAGGATTTTTCAGCCCTTCCCACTCCCGCAACCGCAAGACCGCCAGCAACGTGATCGGCCACATCCAGTATGCCGTTTCTTCGACATCAAAGTGCATGGTCTCGTCATCGTCATCTTCTTCCGCTTCGCGTGATTGCGCGACATGGACATCGGCGGCCCGGAACATGATCTTTTCAAACTTCTCGAGATCGGTTTCACGCCAGTTCGCCAGCAACTCACGCCAAGGCCCCAGATTTTCAAAAAAATCGGTCCTGAACGGCGTCATCAAATCAACCTTCGATGCGCCCAGCCAGTCCTTGAACAATTCAACGACAAACCACGGCATGGGGCACATAACACCGATCCCGGCGTCCAAAGCTCCCTCGACGTCATTGAAGCCAACTCGCGCGAAAAGCTCGGCGTCCTCACGCCAACCCAGAACCACGGATCGCGCCAGAAGCTCAGCGAAACGCTCCAGCGAAACAAAGGCCGAACGATGCTGCCGGTTGTTTGCTCGAATCGTGGCGGCGCAGATAAACTCAATCGACTGGCTCTGTTGTGCCAGCTGGAGCCAGGTCAAATCCAGAGATCCGTACAGACAATCCGCCACATATTTCTCAAGTGAGCTCCTATAGATCCAATCGGATTGTGAGAATAGACTAAATCGAACGTTTGGTATCTTCATGAAATCCGGATCATTGGCCATCCATTTGGCTAAAGTACCCATCGGCTCATCGTAAAGGTCCTCCACGTTCTCTTCGACCCGCTCACGCAGCAGTGCCTCGGTCGTCTTTCGTAATTTGCGAATTGTCGTCATTGCACTACCCAAAAATTATCTGCTATGTCTCATGGCGAAGGCTGAACGGGTGGAGTGGCTGGCGCAGGCGGCCCAGTTGCAGGCGGCCTGACCTGCGGCTGACCCACCCCAACATTGTTTTGAGGAGGCTGGCCAAAGCTCAAGCGGGCGGGCTTCTTCCCAGGGGCGTAATCCCAATTTCCAACCCGGTGACGGGTAACATTGCCATTTTGGTCTACATCATATTTCCAAACCTCATACTTCGGGTTGGAGTCATTTCGGATGGCGACACGCGCCTTTCGCGCGTCCTTCCTTTGGGTCCTTGTAAGAGTCTTGTACCGCCCCGTACGGTTAGCGGCATCCCTCAGTCTACTCTCTGCGTACCTGCGCCCCCCCATATTCGCCTGATCGCGATTCAGGCCAGCGCCGTTAGCCTTGACCTCGACCGTTTTCGTCCCACCATTGGCATTTACACCGACCAGATCAACGCCGTTTCCAGACTTATTCTGGACCTTATAAATGGTACTATAGCCTTGCGCCATCAAATCGCGTTCCGCCTGGGTTTCAGCCAGATCGCCAATCTCTTTGGTCGTCAGCCTTCTTGTTGCAGCTGTTGCTGCCGCCTGTGTCGGAGCCGAGGCGTGTGGGCCAGATACGTTCGCGCCACCAGGGCTGGCCGCATTGCCAGCGGGTGCCCTCCCGCCGGTAACACCCCCGGCTCGGGCGGTGTCATTGTTGCCTACCGCGTTCCCGCCTGTGTTGGCAAGCTGCTGCCCGGAGGGCGCCAAAGCATCACCGTTGACTACATCGGCTTCGGTCCGCGACCTGGCTGCGCCCGGGCCAGCGGCTGGTCTCCCGGCGTTACCGCTGGCTGTGGCGGCTGGCTCGTTAACGGCTGCGACAGGAAACTCTGCCCTCGTTCCACCAGGGTTGGCCGGCTGGCTGGGCGGGACAGTTGGCTCAGGACCGTGTGCAGTCGCTTGCCCTCCCGATCCGGCGGCCTCACCACTGCCGCCATTCACGCCACCCTGTCCGGCACCTTTCCCCCGGCTGGCTGCGGTCGTCGCGGCTTCTGCCTCGGCCTCCCAATTCGCCGACCCGCCGGAGATATTGGCAAGTGCCTTCTGTTCGAGGGGATGCAAGCCACCGCGCAATTCCGCGGAGGCAAGGGTGGAAGCCAGTTTTGAGACATAGGGTGCCGCGATCTCGGTAGCCTTGGCTCCGATTCCGCCCGTCGCCGCGCCCACAACAACACCGATTCCCGCACCGGCCGCGGCTTCCCCAACAGAGCCATCACTATGGGTCGCCCCATTGACCGCCCCCATTGCCGCGCCAGCACCAGCGGCACGAAGCGCAGCGCCTCCGCCGCTGACCGCTGCCTTGGCCGCTCCGCTCTCCCAACCGACCGCAAGCCAGGCAGCGACACCAGCTGCCGTTCCGGCGCGTGACGCCCACGGATGCAGCCGCTCCGCAGCCTCGCGGTTCTCCCTGTTTTCCCTGGCATTGTTCGCCCAGGACTGATCGCCCATTTCAAAAGTGGTGGCGTCATGCGCCAACTCAGTCAGACCCATTGATGCAGTGTCGAGTGCCGATCTGCCCGCAACGGCAGCGCCCGACACATCCCCGGCGCGCTCGACATCGCTCAGGTGTTGCGCCTGGTCAAAGAGCTTTTGCTGGGCCGGCGAGAGATAATCGCGATCATTGTACCACCAGCTGCCGATCGTGCTGCCGCCGCCATGGCCCTGGTTATATTTCTCGTGAGCATCCCTCGCGAATTCCTGGGCGGCGGCATATTGTGCCTTGCCGGAAGTTTGTTTTTCCAGCTCAGCCCGGAAATTCCGCGCGCTCTGATCGTCGGAATCTGCTGGGGCTGACGCGGTGCGGTCGGCGTAATTGCGGCCGTCGATGGAAATACCCATAACAAGTCTCCCCGCTCAAATATAACGGGGAAGTTATCAGGAGTCAGGCGCAAGGTCAGCCGTCAAAATGCGCGCCGCAAAATGTATACAATATACAATCCGTAGTCGGGGCATTGATTCCACACCCGATTCCGCGAATTGTATATTGTATACAATCCAGCACCCATGGGCAGCGCCCCTCGGCCCCGCCCATCCTGCCGAGAGCCCGCGTGGCGGCATCCTCGCTCACCATCCTCTTCATTCCGAGTTCCGAGGAGCCCCGCATTGACCCCGTCGAAGCGGGTCGACGTCATGTGGGCATACCGCCAATACCCGGCCAGAATCGACAGAACGATCTGGCACACACAAATCCAATGATGCCACCGACTACCACGACACCCTCACACCGCCACGACCGCCATAGCTCTGACCCTGGGTCAGCGAAATGCTGGTGCTGGCATTGGCGAAGATGGCGACGTTGCGCCTCAGCTGTGCCTGCAGGCCGAGGTCAAGCTGGGTCCAGTTGCCGCCCAGATCGGAGCCGATCGGAGTTGGATTGGAACCGTCAAGACTGGAGAAGGTGGTTTTCGCCTGGGCACTGAAGGAACTCCACAGACTGGCCCGCACCCAGGCGGTGATCCGGCGTCCGTCGTCAAGCCTGAAATCCTTCGCCAGGCGAGCACCGATGCGGCCATAGAAGGCATCGCTGTCACTGAAAGCGATCCGGCCGAAGGCGTCACTGCCATTGTTGAAGCCGAGATGCTGGGTGACGAGTTGCGCCTGCGGCTCAAGCCGGAAACCCTGCGCCAGCAGGATCGGGTAGCCCGCCTCCACCGAGGCGATGAAGCCCCAGCCTGCGGTCGCCAGCGTCTGGGCCTCGTCGATATTGGAGGTGGCGCGGATGCGGTCATAGCGCGTGCCCTGGGCCACCGCATCGACATACCAGCCGCTGCGGCCGATATGGGTGTAATAGCCTCCGAAGGAATAGCCATCCATGGTCAGCGATCCGGCTCTTGAGCCACGGCCAAAATCAATCTCGGCGTTGACGTCGGCTGTCGCGGTGCCGGCTCCAAGCAGAAAGCCGGCGATATCGCGGGAACCATCGCGGTTGTTGCGCTGGAGCAGGTCCATGCCGGCCTGGATCCCGGCAAAGCCGAAACTGTAGGATGGCCCGTGGCGATCGAATTCGGCAGCGCGATCAAAGGCGTCGCCGCCCGAGCCTCCCCCGACACTGCCGCTCTCGCCGAACAGGCGCGCCCAGGCCGCCTTGTTGTCGCCCTCCACCCTTGCATAGTTGGTGGCGAACTCGCCGCCAGTACGTTCATGCCAGGTACCGAGCATGCCGAGTCCGAAACGGCTGGCGAGCCCCGCAATGGCGCTGTCAACCACCACCTCGGGACGATAGATCGGCACCGCAGCCCCATTGACGCCACTGCATGCGGCCGATTTCGCGGTGCAGGCCAGATCGGAACGCAGATACCAGTTCTGGTTGTCCGCATCGGCCCCGGTGCCGCCCCTGAACAGCATATATTCGAAGGCACCGGCACCGACGCGCCCCTGCAGTGCGAAGGCATCGGCAGCCGAGACGCCGTTGACCGTGATCAGCTCAATGCCGTTGCCGACCGTCATCGCACCAAGGCCGCCGGCCTGTACCACCTGGACATGGCTCCTTCCCGTGGCGTCGCCCGCCACCACCAGGTGGTCGGTCGGGGAATCGTCGGCTCCGAGATGGGTGTTGAAGATCAGGGTGCCGCCACTGCCGGCATAGTCACCCGAGACCGTCAGCACCGCTCCCGGCGCGCTGTGCGTGCCCAGGCTGACGACGCCGCTGTTATTGAGTTCCGCCACGGTCTGGCTGTGACCACTGAGATCCAGCACGCCCTGCGCGGCCACGTTCACCGCCGAATTCGGGCTCAGCACATTGGCAGCTCCCGCCGCCAGCGTGCCCTGGCTGATTTCGGTGGGCCCGAGATAGTCGGCCGGTCCGAACAGGGCAAGGGTGCCGGAACCGGTCTTGGTCAGGCCGCCGTCCCCGCTGATGGCACCGTCATGAAGCAGAGCCACTCCGGCATCGGTGGCAATGGTGCCGCCACCTTCATTCAGAACCAGGTCGCGATCCATGGCAAAACCAGCGGTGACATGGAGTGTGCCGCCATCGAAAGCAATTCCGCCGCCACCGGCGCCGAGATTGGCGTCCTGGCCGACCTGCACTGTGCCGCCGCTGATCTCGGTGCCGCCGCTATAGGTGTTGTTGCCGTCCAGCACCAGAGTGCCGCCGCCGGTCTTTTGCAGGACGCCGGTACCATTGCCATCGCCGACGATTCCAGAGAGTGTCGCGCTGAGAGCGTCATCGACATTGATGACGCCGGTACCCGTGAGGCCGATGTCATTGGCGATGGTGGTACTGCCGGCAAAGTCGAGCACCGTGTGATCGGCCATGGTCAGGGGGCCGGTGCCGAGCGCATTGGCGTTGCCGACCAGGATCCCTCCCTCATTGAGCATTGTGCCGCCCGAGTAGCTGTTATTGCCGGAGAGGCCCAGGATGCCCTCCCCCGTCTTGGTCAGGCCGCCCTCCCCCGAAATGGTGCCGGTATCCTTGAGCACGACGCCGCTATCGGTCTCGATCGTGCCCCCCATGGCACCGAGCACTGAATCGCGGGCCATATCGAAGCTCGACGTCACATGCAGCGTGCCGTCGCTGAGGTCGACATTGGTTCCTGCGGCACCGAGACTGGCATCCTTCCCTACCTCCAGGGTGCCGCCATTGATTGCGGTGCCGCCGCTATAGGAGTTGTCGCCATGGAGCACCAGGGTGCCGAGATCGGTTTTCACCAGCTGGGCGCTGCCGGTCAGTGAAGCATCGATGGTGGCGGTCATGGCAGCGCCATCGGACGATCCGTCGCCGACCCGGATGACACTTGCGTTGCCGCCGCTGGTGTCACTCGGCAGCAGCTGCAGGGGATCACCGGTGACCACATAGCCGTCGGAGGCGAACTGCATGCCGCTGGTCTGGACCTGACCGTTGGTGTTGTCCACGGTCACCGAACCCGGTGTCGCCATGAAGATGACGAAGTTGCCGTTCTCGTAGGCGCTGTTATAGACGCCGGTGGCATCCACCCAGTTTTTGGGGGGGCTGGGGTCATCCGGCGCCGGCAACTGCCAGACGCCATTGGCCCGCGCCACGCCGGCGCCGGTGATCTGGTTATCGTTCGGTGTCAGGTCCCAGAAATTCACCGCCAGCCCGTTGGTGTTGACGAGGTTGATCTCGTTGGGGACCGAGGTCTGCACCACCAGACCGAGACCGGCCGCGTTCTGCCCGAGTGCCAGCGTCGTTCCACCCAGGGTGCCGCCATAATTGATGACGCGATAGATCCCCGGCTCAAAGGCACCACCTTCCGACTCGGTGACCTCAATGCTGCCATTGAGGCTGACATTGCCCTTGACCACGGTGAGGTCGTTGAACGCTCCGCCCGGGACATTGGCCTCGCCGAAATTATAGGACAGGATCGAGGTGCTGTTGAGGACAAGGTTGCCGTTGATGGTCAGGGTGCCGGACGCCGCCCCGACATTGCCCGGTGACAGCGTGGCATCGTCGGCAACCGTGACATTGCCGCCAATGGTGCCGCCGCCGCCCAGCGTGGCGCCGGCACTGACGGTGGTGGTGCCGGTGCCGCTCTGGATGCCGTTGATGTAGAGCCCGCCGCCCAGAACCGTGGTGGCGCCGGAATAGGAATTGTCGCCGTAGAGAACGGTATTGCCGCTGCCGTCCTGGACCACGGCGCCCGATCCGGAAATCGTCCCCATCATCACCAGCAGATCGGAGTGGTGGAAGGACAGTGTGGCATTGTTGGCGATATCGCCGACGACACTGCCCAGGGTGGTGCCGTCGCCCAGCTGCAGCGTGCCGGCCGAGATCGTGGTACCGCCGCTATAGGTGCTGTTGCCGGTGAGAATCGTGGTGCCGCTGCCCATCTGCGTCAATCCGCCGGCACCGGTCACCTGGCCGGAGAAAGTGATGTCGTCGGAACGGTTGAAGGACAGCAGGCCCTGATTGACGACATCGCCCTGGATCGAACCCGTTGTGCCGCCGTCGCCAATGCGCAATTCGCCAGCCGCGATCGTGGTGCCGCCGCTATAGGTGCTGTCCGCGGTCAGGATCGTGGTGCCGCTGCCCATCTGCCTGAGCCCGCCGGTGCCGGCAACCACGCTGGCGAAGGTATATGTATCCGAGCGGTTGATGGCCAGCGTGCCGTTGTCGCCGACCCTGCTGGTGGAGCTGGAGAGGATGGACCCTGTGGTGCCGCCATTGCCCAGCTGCAGCGTGCCGGCGCTGATCGTGGTATCGCCGCCATAGGTGTTGTCGGCAGTCAGGATCGTGGTCCCGCTTCCGGTCTGCACGAGGTCGCCCGTGCCGGAGATGGTGCCGCCGAAAGTCACGGTATCCGAGCGCCTGAAGGCCAGCACGGAATTGTTGACGACGTCGCCGGTGATCGAGCCCGAAGTGCCGCCATTGCCGAGCTGCAGGGTTCCGTTTTGAATCGTGGTGCCGCCGCTATAGGTGCTGTTGCCGGTGAGAATCGTGGTGCCGCTGCCAACCTGGCTGAGCGCGCCGGTCCCCGACACCACGCCCCCGAAATTCACCACATCGGAGCGGTTGAAGGCCAGTGTCCCCTTCACGCCGGCACCGCTTGCAGTATTGTCGATCACCGTCACATTGCCGCGGATCGAGCCGGTAGTGCCCCCCGCGCCAAGTTGCAGGATGCCTGCGCTCACCGTGCTGCCGCCGCTATAGGTGTTGTCGGCGCTCAGCACCAGCGTGCCATCGCCAGCCTTGGTCAGCACGGCCGGCGCGGTCTGCTCGCGGACAACCCCGGCAAGCGTCAGCGTCGTTGCGGCAGCGACGTCGAAAACCCCGCCGTCGCGATTGCCCACCGAGCCCACCAGCGTGACCGGCCTGGCGCTGGTGATGTCCGCAGTGGTCTGGAGTGTGGCGTTATTGGCAATGCGCAGTTCCGTGCCGGCCTGACCGAGATTGGCATCGCTCGAGATCTGCAGCGTGCCGTTGAGGATCGCGGTCCCGCCGCTATAGGTGTTGATGCCGCCAAGGATGAGCGTGCCGTAATCCTCCTTGGCGAGACCGGCAGTACCCGTCAGCTCCGCATCAATGCGGGCGGTCATTGCCGCACCGGTCGCGGTCCCGTCGCCGACGCGGATCACCGCATAGGAACCGCCGGCGGCGTTCTCCAGCGTGATGGCGTCGCCGATCACCGTGTAACCGTCAACGGCGAACTGCATGCCTTCCGTCCGCACCAGGTCATTGGAATTGTCCACCGTGACCGTGCCGGGGGAACCCATGAACACCGCAAATCCGCCATTGCTCCAGCTGCTGTTGAGATGGCCGTCGGTGCCGGTCCAGTTGTCGAGCGAGCCGCCAACCTCCCAGGTCCCGGTCCCGCCGTTGATCGCATTGTTGTTCGGCACCACGTCCCAATAGGTCAGGTCCATGCCGCCGGTATTGACCAGGTTGACCTGGTTCTGAACCGAGGTCTGCACGGAGAACACATTGGTGCCGTCGTTGAGTGCCCCCATGATGGTGGCGCTGCCCTGCGGCGAGCCCGGTGCCATCATGTAGTCGCCGACCTGGAGGCCGTTGCTGCCGTCACAGCTCGTTCCATCGCAGGTCAACGTGCCGCCATAGTTGAACAGCCGGTAGATTCCCGCGCCCAGCGCTTCGCCGGTATAGGCGACATTGACGGTGCCGGCGAGGTCGAGATTGCCGCGGACGATGGTCAGATCGTTGAGCTGGCCACCGGCCACACCCTCTTCCTGGAGGTTGTAGAACACGTTGGTGGTCGCATTCAGCGTCAGGTTGCCATTGATGGTCAGCGTCCCGAGCTGGTTCGGCCCCCCTCCGGGCGCCAATATGGCATTTGCGGCCATGACCACGTCGCCGCCGATGGTTCCGATACCCCCGAGCCTGGTGCCGGCCTGGGCCGTCAGAAGCCCCGAAGCGGCGCTCTGGTTGCCGTTGACATAGAGCCAGCCGCTCTGGATCGTGGTTGTGCCGCTGTAACTGTTATTGGCGGTGAGGATGGTGATGCCCGAGCCATTCTGCACCACGCTGCCCGCACCCGGGGAACCATCCGAGATCAGGCCGGCAAAGGTGACGATGTCGGAGCGGCTGAAGACCAGCGTCCCGGAATTGGCGACATTGCCGATGATTGATCCGCTCGTTCCACCATTGCCGAGCTGCAGCATGCCGTCGACAATGGTGGTGCCGCCGCTGTAACTGTTGTTCGCGGTCAGGATGGTGGAGCCGGATCCGATCTGGGCCAGCGCGCCGGTCCCGGAAATGGTACC
This sequence comes from Alphaproteobacteria bacterium, assembly GCA_009781045.1. Taxonomy (GTDB): domain Bacteria; phylum Pseudomonadota; class Alphaproteobacteria; order Rhizobiales; family Xanthobacteraceae; genus Bradyrhizobium. Next base: position 13,237 of record WQYW01000009.1, on the reverse strand, counting down.
GCCGAAGATCACCCCGGGATCGGAGCGGTTGAAAGCCAGGACGCCGTTATTGACGACGTTGCCTTTGATCGCCCCCGACGTGCCGCCGTTGCCGAGCTGCAGGGTGCCGCTCGCAATCGTGGTGCCGCCGCTATAGCTGTCGTTACCGGCCAGGACCAGCGTACCGGCACCCTGTTTGGTCAGGGTGGCCGAGCCGCTCTGCTCGCTGACGGTGCCAAGCAGCGCCAGGCTGGTGCTGGCGGCGACGTCGAAGACACCGCCGTCGCCACCGGCCGCAGAGCCGACCAGCACGATCGGCCGGCTGGTGGCAATCGACGCGGTGGTCTGCAATGTGCCGTCATTGGCAATGCGCAGTTCCGTGCCGGCCTGACCGAGATTGACATCGCTTGAGATCTGCAGCGTGCCGTTGAGGATCGAGGTGCCGCCGCTATAGGTGTTGATGCCGCCAAGGATGAGCGTGCCGTAGTCCTCCTTGATCACACCGGAATTGCCGGTCAGTGCGGCATCAATCCGCGCGGTCATGCCAGCGCTGGCTTCGGTGCCGTCGCCGACGCGGATCACCGAATAGGGGGTGCCGAGCGTGTTCACCAGCGTGATGGCGTCGCCGGTCACCGTATAGCCGCCAACTGCGAACTGCATGCCCTCGGCGAGGACATTGCCGCCATCCGCGCTGTTGTCCACCGTCACCGTACCGGGCGTGCCCATGAAGACTGCGAAACTGCCACTGGCCCAGGGGCCGTTGGTAGCGCCATCGGTACCGGTCCAATGGGCCAGCGCGCCACCGGCCTGCCACAGGCTGGTGCCGGGGCCACCCCCCTGATCCCCGTTGATCACGGAATCGTTCTTGGGGCTGACATCCCAATATTGCAGGGTGATGCCGCCGCTATTGACCAGGTTGACCTGGTTTGCAACCGCAGTCTGCACCGAGAAGACATTGGTGCCGTCGTTGAGCGGCCCCATGATGGTGGCGCTGCCCTGCGGCGACGTCGGCGCCGTCACATAATTGCCGATGGCAAGGCCATTGCTGCCGGTGCAGGTCGGATTGCCGCTGCAGGTCAGAGTGCCGTCATAGTTGAAGATGCGGTAGATCCCGGGCCCCAGCGGCTCGGCGACATCGGCGATGTTGATGGTGCCGGCGAGGTCGAGATTGCCATGGACGACGGTGAGGTCAGCAAGCTGGCTGCCCGGCGCCGCCGCCTGCTGCACGTTGTAAAACAGGTTGGTCGTCGCCGACATCGCCAGATTGCCGTTGATGGTCAGCGTGCCGATCCGGGTCGGCGCGTCTCCCGGCGCCAGGATGGTATTGGCACCCATGATGACGTTGCCGCCGATGGTTCCGATACCACCGAGCCTTGTGCCGGGCTGTGCTGTCAGGTCTCCGGTAGCCCCCGACTGATTGCCATTGATATAAAGCCAGCCGCTTTGTATCGTGGTCGGGCCTTTATAGCTGTTGTTCTGGCTCAGGATGGTGACGCCCGAGCCGTTCTGCAGCACCCCGCCCGTGCCCGAGATCAGGGCGTCCATATTGACCGTATCGGAGCGGTTGAGCGCCAGCGTGCCATTGTCCACGATGCTCGAGGAAGGGATGGAACCGGAGGTGCCGCCATTGCCAAGCTGCAGGGTTCCCGCCGCGATCGTTGTAGTGTCGCCGCCATAGGTGTTGGTACCGGTCAGGGTGAGCTGACCGGGCCCGTCCTTGATCAGGGTGCCGGCTCCGGTGATGGGCTGGGCAATCGTGGTGTTGACACCGGCGTCCGTGATCACCCTGCCGGTCGGCGCCGTGATGCTTATGGCGCGATTTGACATGGTGAAGCTCCCGGTCAACTGCAGCGCGCCGCCGGCGAAAGTGAGCGGCCCCGAGGCCGCACCGAGATTGTTATCCGCACTGACGCTGAGGATCCCGGCGAGCAGCGTCGTGCCTCCGGCATAGGTATTGGCGCCCGAAAGCGTCAGCGTTCCGGCATCGGACTTGGTCACCGCACCGATCCCGGAAATGACATTGGCATAGCTGCCATTGGTGTCCTGGGTGAACCACACCAGACCATTGTCCGTCACCGAGGCCGTTGCCGGCACGCTTTGCGCACGCGCCCGCAGAGTCCCGGCGGGGCCGACCACCACCGAGCCCCTCCAGTTCGAGTTGTTGCCGGTAAGCGCCAGCGTTCCCTGCTGCACGTCGAGATTGAGCTGCGATCCCCCGGTGTTGGTGCCGACGATGCCGCTCAGGGTCCAGGTTCCCTCCCCGGTTTTGACGATGTTCTGGAAATTGGTGATATTGCCAGCCAGCACGTCGCTCGAGCCCTGGGCACCGTTGAGGGTCAGGGTGTTGGTACCGCCGCCACCATTGAAGCCACCGGTGATGACCGAATTGGCATAGAGCGTCAGCTGGTCATTGCCGCCGGCGAAGGTCAGACTGCCATAAACCCGGGCATTGCTCTCATTGATGAAGATAACCTGGCTGTTGCCCTGGTTGCCGATCACGTTGTTGAGGCTGGTGCCGCCGCCGGTCTGGATGGTGCCAAAATTGTCAACCATGTTGGCGGCACCGATCACCTTGTCCTCGAACCAGATCGCGGCGGCAGCGCCACCGTCGATCAGGCCATAGTTGATGATGGTATTGCCGGCACCGATGATCTGCACCGCTTCGGCATTGGTCGCCGTGCCCTGCGCCAGGATCGAAGCTCCCGCCGCCACCGTCAGGATGCTGTCGGAGCGGAATTCGATGGTGTTCTGTCCCGCCGACCACTGGCCCCCACCGGTGGTCGCGTTGTTGCGCACCACGGCTCCGCTTCCGATCGTGATCACGGCCTGGTCCCGCAGACTGATGACCGAAATGCTCGCCGCAGAGACAATGGCGTTGTTCTGGACGATGATCGTGGAATTGTCGGGACCGTTGCTGCCCCGTCCAAGCGGCGCCGTGACCGTCGTCGTCCCTGAGCAGGTGGTGGTGGTGGCGGCGGCCGGGGTCGGCGTGCATGCCGCAAAGGCCGGGGCGAAAATCCCGGACAGAGCGACCGCGCCTCCTGCCAGCACAGCCGCCAGCAGACCCGCTCGCATCCGTGACGCCGGCGCAGGCCTGGCTCGGCGCTGTACCGAAGAGGAACGCCGGGCCACGGTCAGGCATCGGTATCCGGCCGATCCGCCTTCCCCACCGCATCCGCCTTGCGCACTTCGTTCAGACCCCGCCTCACACCTCCTGTTCAAACCGATCCGACAGCCCCGCCGCGCATTCCCGTTGTCAGACATTGCAGTGCCCCATGGCGCGGCACGGCGAAAGACGCGACGCGCACCCAGTCCAGGAGGCGGCCCGACAGGCCACAGAGTTCACACGCAACACAAACCCGCAAAGGAGGTCTTCCCTACGAGCCGCCTCGTTATGTTTGAGATTCCGCACGCTGTTACTGAAACCGCCGGGCAAGAACGAACCCGCTGCCGGTTTTCCGGCAACTGCCGCCGCTCTCCCCGGCTGCCTCCGGCAAAGTGTGTGCGGCCGGGGAAATCTCCCCCACACCCTGACCTTCGACAAGAACCAGCAGGCTCTTCAACTCCTGGTACCAGGGGCGTTGCGGCCTGATTGACTCCGTTCGTCACCGGCTCGCCGGTACACACCAAACGCCTTTGGGGATCCCCGCCGGCGCCAGACGCAACCTTTTCGCCAGGATTTTCTATTAGGCGATGGTTAACACAATGTAAAGTTGCATTGCTGATCCTACTCGCCTCCCTGTGGATCCGCGCTGTGCCATCCACATGCTGCGACATCCACCTTAAGGACGCCGGTTGCCGGATCGAGGGCGCCGAGAGCGGGGGCAGAGCGCGCAGCAGGGAGCCGCGCCAGACCGCTAAGTGGTTGACATAATTCGACATGAATATGTTTCACGGCATTTTGACCGGCCGCTCCGGGCACCACCCTGAAAAGCCCGAACGGCCAGGAACTCCCGCAGGCTGCCGGCAGAACATCCTTGCCGCCGCAGATGTTGGTCTGAACGCCGCCGCGCCCGGCCTGCGGCGTCATGGGCCGTTGGCCTCCTCATCGATCCTGTCACAGAAGCTCGGCCATTTCGGATCCCGGCTGGCGAGCTTTACGCGCCTGCCGTTGATGGCCCTCTTCGTCCAGTCGCGCACAGGAGAAGGCATATTGAAAAGATGGCACGCTGCGTGCCTGGCATCTCCCGGACCGGCAGGCGGCATGCGGATCCGCGCCTTCCCCCGTCATTTGGCGTCGCGGCAGCGTTTTCCAGCGCGCCGCAGAACGACGACGCCGTTGTGCCCGCTCCAGCGCGTGCGCAACGGCGCATCTTCTGCGTTCCGATCGGGAAACGAGGAGCGACTGTCTGCCCGTCCCGATCTTCAGGTCGCCCGCAACGGCATAGTTCACCTTGATCGTGATTGCGGGAGCGAACAGATCTGTCTTTCGACGCAACTCCGTGCCGCGGTCATCCCATCCTCACAGGCTCAAGCCACGGACCCGGCGCCGCCGCCCGGCAACTGCGGCCGCAGCCGGGCTTGCACGCCTGCCGCGGCATCGACGCGCTTGTCCTTACCCGCGCGACATCCATGCAGCACCAACCTGCGACAGCGGCGCCTGCCTTCGCCGCATAACCTCTGCGAGGGGGGCCCGGTCGGGTGGAAGCCTTCAACCGGTCTCTCCGCGCCTTGCCCGATGGCGAAGCGGCTTCACCGCGAGCGAAGATGTCGAATGTCGACTTATCTCGGTGCCGCTGGATCCGGCAACCATACATCGCGCGTGGAAAACGGATGGACGGGTGACACGCCATCGAGACCCTGGTCCCCGACGATGCCGGCGTGGAGTCCGCATGGCGCGCGCCGTACCCCGCCTTCCCTCTTCTCCATCGCAAGGATGCGCTGAAGGAAGGAGAGGTGAGAGCGGGCCAGCAGGATGGGAGGCACGCCGCCAGACTCCGAAATGGAACCGACTGCGACAATCCCGCCGGGGGACAGCCGGGATTGCCGAGAGGGAAAGGCGTCGCAGCCTGGTTAAGGACCGGGGACAACGGATCGGGAGAAGCAGTTTGGGCGACAGCCGCCTCAATCCAGCTCCGACCAGCCCCAGCGAGCGTCCGTGATCGCGACCAACACCCGCGGTGGGCGCGGATGCAATCATCGACGCGCAGGATCACCCTTCATCCTCACTTCAGCCGTTCCCAGGGCCTTTCCTGCTGCGCGGAGGCCTCCCATCCACCGCCATCCGTCATCGCGCTATCCATGCACTGTCTTCGAATTATCCACAAAATGACGAGAGCGTGAGCGCCAGCCTGAGACGTCTGTTCTGCTCTGCGTCCCGGATCGTTGCATGGCCGGCCTTTCCTAAGCGCTGCGGAACCCCGGTGCTCCGTCATGGCGAGCCCGGTCAAACCCATAGGGCGCTGATCCCAACACCTGGCCGTCTGAAATGCACAAAAGAGTCAGACTACCCGACAGAGCAGGCCGGGTGATGCCCGCACACTTCTGCGAGCGCTCCGTGGTGAGGAACATGGACCTGCCTGACTATCAGTTAACAGCTCCGGCGCATCGTTCACGAATTGCTTACCAAGGCGACTGATTTGGCAGGATGGCGACCGAATCCGTAACCTAATACCGTCAACTTGTGTTAAATTGTAACATACCTTCGAAGCGGGGGTCTTCGAACAGAGCAAAATCGTCAAATGCAGCGAGCGAGCGTCAGGGTCACACCCTTTTCGCCGCCGGAGCCGTCCTGCGTCATTTTGCCTGCTCTCGACCGTCGCCGTACCAGGAGTACTGTGTCGTGTTTAGTCATTCTTCGAAACTTCCAGCGATCCGTGGCGGAACCCAAGCATCCTCCCTGTTGCGGCGGCGAACTGCGAGGCTGCTTCTGACTACCGCTCTGTTCAGCGTGGTGTTAATTTTCGCGGCATCCTTCGATACCGCCTGCGCAAACGAACTCCAGCAGGGCGCGGGCGGCGTCGGCGGTTCGTCTGCGGGCCCCGCCCAACCGGGCACGAATGGCGAGGAAGACGGCCTGAACGGAGGTGACGGCGGAACCGCAGGCGCGCCGGGCGCCACGGTCTCGGTCAATACTCAATATGTCACTGGCACCATGATCGGCGGTCGCTCCGGTGGCAATGGCGGCGACGGCGCGCATGGCGCCAATGCCACCGTTGACGAAATTGACGGCGGCGGAGGTGGCGGAGGTGGCGGAGGTGGCGTCGGCCTCAACGTCACCGGTACCGGGATCACGATCACCAATGGTGGAACAATTTCCGGTGGTGCCGGAGGTTCCGGAGGTGGCGGCGGCAACGGATTCAGCACGTTCGACGGAGGCGGCGACGGTGGTCATGGCGGTGATGGTGGCGGTGCCGGCGTCGGCGTCGTCCTCGGCACCAACAACACGCTCATCAATACCGCCATTATCACTGGCGGCATTGGCGGCACCGGCGCTCTTGGCGGCTACGGTGGGCTGCCTCTCAATGACAAGGCCGACCCTGCCGAAGTACCCGGCGTCGGCGGCCACCGTGGCCTTTCCGGCAGCAGCGGCGTCGGTGTCGAAGCAAACAACGGCACCATCATCAACTCCGGAACCATAAGCGGAGGTGGTAACTATAGCTGGACCACCGATCCGTTTATTCGCACGCTCACATCCTACGCCGACGCGATCAATTTCGGCGGCACCAGCAACCGTCTCGAAATCCAGCAAGGTTCGATCCTCATCGGCGATGTCGTCGGCTCCACCGACGCCGGTGCCGTCAATACGCTGGCTCTGGGTGGCGACACCACGTACCTGGGTACAGCGCCGGGGGCCACAATATTCGATGTCTCCAAGATCGCCCCGGCGAGTGCCGCCGCAGATCGAACGGCGAACGCATGGACATCCTCTGCCCAGTATCAATTTTACAACTTCACCGCGTTGGAGAAAACCGGCTCCTCCACCTGGCAGCTGACCGGCGACATTTCGGACGATGTCAATGCCGGCTGGACCATCTCGGGCGGCACGCTTCAGGCCGGAGGCAGGCATGTCTTCAACGCCTCCCAGGCCATCACCGTCACCGGTGCCGGCACCCTCGACCTCAACGGCTACAGCGCTGACGTTGGCACCGTCACCAATGGTGGTACCATCACCATGGGAACCAACACCCCCCCCGGCGTCATCCTCACGGTACATGGGGACTACCACGGCAACAACGGCTGGCTGCATTTCAACACCGTGCTCGGCGACGACAATTCAGCCACCGACAAGCTCGTGGTGACCGGCAACACCGACGGCACAACCAATGTAAGTGTCACCAATGCCGGCGGCCTGGGCGCTCAGACCACCGGCAATGGCATCCAGCTGATCGAGGTCCAGGGCGAGTCCAACGGAACTTTCACGCAAGGGTCCCGCATCAGCGCCGGCGCCTATGACTACCAGCTGGCCAAGAACGGCAACGGCAGCTGGTATCTGCAGAGCACCGGTTCCGGCAGCGGCGGTGGCGGTGGCGGTGGCGGAGATAACGGGGGCGGCAGCGGCGGTGGCAGCGGCGACAGCGGCAGCGGCGGCAATGGCGGCAATGGCGGCTCCCGATCTGGCGGCGGCGGCAGCCGACCCGGCGAACCCTACCGTCCCGAAGTGGAAGTCGATTCCTCGATTCCGGGCCTGGCTGCGCGCTTTGGCCTCGTCATGCTCGACAATTTCGATGCGCGACCGGGCTTCGGTGACGGGTTCGGTTCCGGTGATCTCTACGACGGCAACTGGACCGGCCGGGAAAACCAGGACGGCAACGGCAACGCCAACCGCGGCGCTCCTGCCGGCTACTGCTATGGCAACGACGGCAAGATGTACCGCAAGGCCCCGGTGCTGTGCGCCAAAGCCAGGACCATCTATCCAGCCGACCACCTCATCCGACCCCGCCTGTGGGCACGCATCGTCGGCGAGACCGGGTCCATCGGCTCGCGCAGCTCGGACTATGCGGCGCGCTACAACAGCTTCATGAACCATGGCCCCTCCTATGATTATGACCTTGCAGCCGTGCAGGCCGGCATCGACATCAATCATGACAAGGCCGACATCGCCGGCGTCTATGTCGGTGCCGGGCGCGTCAACAGCACGTCGCAGCTGGTTTATGGCGGCAAGGCCGGCACGGTGTCCTTCGACGGCTATTCGCTCGGCGGCTACTGGACCCATCGCTTCCAGAGCGGCTGGTATACCGACGCGGTGCTGCAGAGCACCTGGTATGAGAATGTCCGCGCTCAGTCGGTTGGCGACTCGTTTATTGCCGGCAACCCCGGTGGGCAGCTGTTCAGGACTCATGGCTGGGGTATCGCTGCCTCTCTGATGGCCGGTTACCCGATTGCCCTGGCCCGGGGCCTCGTGCTCGATCCCCAGGCCCAGCTGATCTTCCAGCATATCAGCATGAGTGGCGGAGCCGATCAGTATGGTCTGATCCAGTTCGGCGATTCCGACAACATCTATGGCCGTATCGGCGGCAAGCTGACGCAGAGCTGGCAGACTGCGGATGGTACCCCGCTCAAGGTCTGGGGCATCACCAATGTCTGGCACCAGTTCGGCTCGGATGGCACCACAACTTTCCGGACGCTGCAGGGCACCGAACCCACCGCGTTCAACACCTCTCTCGGCGGCACCTGGATGCAGTTCGGGCTTGGGATTTCCGGAGAGGTCGCACGCAATGTCACGGTGTTCGGTGCCGCCGAATACAACCTCGTGGTCGCCGATGGCGATGGTTACAGCTGGGGCGGCAAGGCCGGCGTCAAACTTGGATGGTAGGAGGTGAAACGAAGAAGGGGTGCCGGGTTCCCGGTACCCCTCCTTCCGCTTCCCCTCCTCCTTGCAGTTTCGCTGCGTCGCCGCAATCCGTTCCTGTCCGTTGAAGTTTTCGGAGATCTGCTATGAGAAATGCCATGCTCATCGCGGCGGTGCTGTGTGTCATTTCCGCCTCTTTTCCGGCGAGGAGCGCCGATCTCGCCTACCGTGCCTCGCCGCCACCGCGGGGGCCCGACTATGCCTCCCCCGTCTACGACTGGAACGCCTTCTATATCGGCGGCCATCTCGGCGGCGCCTTTTCGGGCAATAATAATTTCGACTCCGCGATAATTCGCAATATCTCCCAGGGTCGCTTTCTCGGCGGCCTGCAGGCAGGCGCGGATTACCAGTTTGCGCCGAACTGGCTGGTCGGCATCGAAGGTCAGTACAGCTGGGTGGACGGCCACCTCGGGGCCGACTTTCCCGAGCCCGGCAATTACACCTATAGCAACAGGCAATCCGGTCTCGGTTCCCTGACCGGCCGCCTCGGCTATGTCTGGGGTCCCGGCATGGTCTACGCCAAGGGCGGCTATGCGTTTGCCAGCAACAAAGACGGCGTCACCGATGCCGGTGTCCCGGTTGCGTTCACATCGAGCGGCGACCACAGCAACGGTTTTACCGTCGGCACCGGACTCGAATTCCTGGTGGCACCGAACTGGTCGGCAAAAATCGAATATCAGTATTTCAGCTTCGGAAGAACGATATTGCAGACGCCGGAACTCGGGAAATTTTCAACCGATGACAACACGGTGAAACTCGGTATCAATTACCGCTTCAATTCCGCCCTGTGGCACTGACCCCCCTGAAAGGCTCACAATCCGCGGAAATGGACCAGCCCAGCACTTGAGCCGGGCTGGTTCATCTTTTTTCTAAACACACCTCGCACTCCGCGGCCAGCCGCCTTCAGATCGGGGGCGTTAAACCAGGGGCGCGCGCGAACAGTGCCTCGCTTTCGCAAAAATCGGGACAAAAGGCGGCAAACGACGCGAAGGGAGAAGCCTTTCCCGCAACGACCGGGCCATGCTCCGGCGGTTCGCGCTCCTGAAATAAAAGGATCCGCTCGTAGCGTGAAATCGGCACCCGTTCACAACGGCTCTCGCGGCCATCCGAAGATCAGCGCACGGCGGTCCATCGGCGTTTTTTGCCGCCTGCGCGGATGCCGCCGTTCCGGGGATTTCCTCCGGCGGCGGCGACAGCAGACTCCCAAGCTGGCGCCAGGCCTCGGCGCGGGCATGTTCCTGAGTGCAGAAACCCAGCACCGGGGAATGCAGCGAATGGGCACCATCGAGGCCGACGCTCATCGCCATTGGTGATGAATTTGCGCTGTCCGGCCGGCAGCTCAACCATGGCCGCATTTCCCAGTGCGGCGGCGTCAAAAACGACGGGCTCGATCGGCAGCCGCACCAGATTCATGAACCAGGGCGTCAGCACCACCCCGATCCGCATTTCGGTGTCCGCCTGGAGAAACCCGATCGCCTTTATCTCTGACATCGAAACAATTCGGCACCCGACCGAACGTTAATCAGAACCGGGTGGGTTCATGCCGTGATGGCAGGCGACAAGACCACGGTCCTGGCTCCTGACCACAGGCGAGCACCTGATGCCAGCGCATCTTCGCTGACGCGCCGCTTGCGGCGGCGGAAGCGAGTTCGTTCAATCTATGAGCCACCTGAATCGCGAAAGAGGCTCAAATGTGGCGGGAGTGAGAGTTGTCGCCATATTGCCACAAATTGGACGCAAAGTGAGACATACTTGCTATTGACTTCCGTCAGCAAAAATGCCGCCGCCCGGGGGCAATTGGGGAAGCACCTCCGGAGTTTTCGTTGTTGAAATCTGGAAGGATGGCAGGTTGATTGAGCTGAAGATGAAAGGGACTACGATTGAAATAGGAGGACCGGAATCCACAGTAGAGGGTTCTAAACGACTGATACCGGCAGGGACTCACTGGGTGTCCACCTAGATTCGCGGGCAGATTCATTCAACCTATCATGCGGTTGAGAATCCCACAACCATCCACCAGACGCCTCGGCTGTCGCTCGCCGTTCGTTCCCAGACGGGAACGGGGTGGGTCGAGAAGAGGGCTATCGACATCCATACGGGCATGGACCAGTCATGGACGGAAGGCTGCATTCTGCTCGGCACCGAAGATTTGGGCATCTCAACCATCCCATCACCCAGGTACTTTCCCAACAACGGGCTCATGTACGAGGGCCAGACGCCGACCCGCAGTCTGGATGACAGCCAGCGCACAATGAGAGGGTTAATCGCACTTATACATCAGCTCGAACACATTCCGGCGGGCGGCATGCTGAAACCTGATCAGCTTGATTGTGTGAAACTGGTCATCACCAACGAGTGGAAATAGCATGCGTAGCAGTGCGTCAAGGGTTGGCGTGTGGGGGATATTACTGCTGGCTTTGTCGCTCCTCAGCAATGCTGCCAAGGCGGCGCAGTGCCATGGAGATTATTGTGAAGACAAAGCGGAACGGGAACAACTTGTGGGGACCTGGCAGCTCGTTTCGGTGGACGAAATGGACAACAACAGGATCACGCTTGAGCTTGGGGCTCAGCTCTATATCCGTGACTGCGGAGAGAAGTTGTGCGCGCTTCCGGTCATTGACGGGAAGTGCGGGAAGAATGCCATAATGCCCTACAACAGGATGCTCAACGAGCAACGCGACAGATTGTATGTGATGAGAATGAAGGGGTTGCCTGAGCCCTATTACGTCGGATTTGTGCTCATGGATCCGGATGACCGTGAGCGTCCAAGGCGGATGCGGCTGCGCGGGGCCAGTTTCAGTTTCTACAAAAAGTGGAATTCGCTGGCTTTGAGTGAGGCCGGGTTGGCATTCGAAACGACTTGGCATCACGTGGGCAATGTGCCGTGCAAGCGGTAGGACACATGCATGAGCGATTGGCCATGCTAACGAAGCTCCGCCTCAGACCGACAAGTGGTATGGAGTTCTATTCGAGACAACACTACAGGTTTATGGATCAGGTCCTCTTGGAAGAATGAGGTAGACTCCAGTCGAGCCTATAGGGACAAGCCCCTCTGTGAGACCTTCAAGGGGTCGTTGGGTATCAGAACCCGTGGTTGACCGGAGCCAGTCATGACCAATAGCACGATCTTTGGCGGATGTTTTGAGCAGTCACGTCACGCTGGAGCTGGAGCTGGAGGATATCGACCGGATGGATCTCAACGTCTATGTTCCGCAACTGCAGACAGCATGCGCGGTCGTTGGATGCCTCCGAACCCAGCACCGGAAACGTGCAGCATCATTTATGTTGTCCTTGAGCGCATCAACTATCGTGTCGTCTCACACTGTGACGCAGTCCCTGAAAGAGCACAGACTGCGAGATCAGGACAATTGGAATTGCTGGCGTGTTCCAAGGCGTGGTATTCTTAAGCCTTATAGCGGCAGTTGGCAAGCCAGTTGGACAGGGAAGCTCTCGAATTCACAGCGCGTTGCGGTTGTTCATGCCAGATGCGGATCATCACCCATTGGGCCCATTGGGTGGACAGAGCGGTGGCGAAATCTGGTATCGAAACAATGACTCACGGCTCCGTGTCGCTTCCAACTCACGGGTTTGAGTCAAAACTGGAAATCGGAGGGAACCGATGCAATCCGACGTTATTCTGGTGACCGCAGCACTCTTGCTTGTTCTCGGGACCAGCGTTGCGCATTCTGAGACCCGTGTTCCGCTCTCGGCGGAGGCGGAACGCGCTCTCAAGCCCAAGGATCTGTTCCAGGAGTGCGACCAGGGCTGCCCGGAGATGGTCGTGGTGCCAGCGGGATCGTTTACCATGGGCTCGCCGGAGAGCGAGAAAGACCGCTACGACGATGAAGGCCCCCAGCATGTCGTGACCATCCGGCGCCCCTTTGCGGTTGGTCGCTTTGCCGTGACCTTTGACGAGTGGGATGCCTGCGTTGCCGATGGCGGCTGCGGCGGGTACCGGCCGGAGGATGCAAGCTGGGGTCGTGGTCGGCGGCCGACGATCTATGTGTCGTGGAATGATGCGAAAGCCTATGTGGCGTGGCTGGCGAAGAAGACCGGAAATGATTATCGTCTGCTAAGCGAGGCCGAGCGTGAATATGTAACGCGGGCGGGGACGAGCAAAGCTTTCTGGTGGGGGTCCTGCGTTTTATCCAGCCAGGCCAACTTCGACGGGTATAATGTCAATGTTGGTGAAATTTCGGGAGAATTCAGGAGGACGACATTGGCGGTTGACTCCTTTGAGGCCAACCCGTTCGGTCTCTACCAGGTTCACGGCAATGTCTGGGAGTGGGTGGAGGATTGCTGGCACGACACCTACCGTGGCGCGCCAACAGATGGATCGGTCTGGACATCCGGGGATTGCAGGACTCGAGTGCTTCGCGGCGGTTCCTGGCGCAGCGCTTCAGGGGTTCTCCGTTCCGCCAGCCGCCTCCAGGACTCCACTGACACCCGCGATGTCATCAGCGGATT
>WQYW01000008.1 GCA_009781045.1 Alphaproteobacteria bacterium | reverse complement strand
ATGTTTTCGGCGGTGACGACGACGTAAAGCTTGCCGTCCTGCTCAATCACGTTGCCCTTGCGAATAGAACTGGCGATGACTTTCAAAGCTGTATTTCCTGTTTGCTTGGGCTGGCAGCGGTCAAAATATGGCCCGGCTGGACACATCCGACCCGACGAACATCACCGGGTTTTGCCTGGAACGCCCTTTTCGGGCGGCAACATACTGATTTTGCCGGTGGATGCCAGCATTTTGCGGAATTGGCGGGTGTCGGGATGACCAAAGAGAGAATAATTTCGCCCTGGTGGTCACTCAATCGCCATCGCGACCGGCTGCCCTTCCTTAAATCACGCCAGGCCATCACCGCCGCTGTCCGGGCATGGTTTACGGATGCGGACTTCGTCGAGGTCGAAACCGCCATTTTGCAGGTTTCTCCAGGCAATGAGACCCATCTCCACGCCCCCCGGACCACGCTCTGCCAGTCTGACGGCAGCGAAGTGCCACGGTATCTGCGCACCTCACCGGAATTTGCCTGCAAGAAGCTTCTGACGGCAGGGGAGACGCGGATTTTTGAGCTGGCCCGGGTGTTTCGGGACCGCGAACAGAGCCAGCTGCACCTTCCCGAATTCACCATGCTGGAATGGTACCGTGCCAACACCCCCTATGATGCCGTCATTGACGATTGCCGGGACCTGATCCGGCTGGCGGCAGAGGTGACCGGGATTGGGCGGTTTTCCTTTCGCGGCGTCACCGCCGACCCCCTCGCTGAGCCGGAACGCCTCACCGTGGCTGCGGCCTTCGAGGCCTTCACCGGCATCGATCTGCTGTCCACGATCGAAGACGGCGTGGGCGACCGGACCGCCCTGGCCCGGCTGGCCGCAGACCGGGTGCGGATTGCCGGGGACGACAACTGGTCGGATATTTTCAGCAAGCTCCTGGTCGAACATGTCGAACCCCGGCTGGGGCAGGGGCGCCTGACCATTTTGACCGAATATCCGGTCCCGGAAGCGGCTCTGGCACGGCCCAAGGCGTCCGACCCGCGGGTTGCTGAGCGCTTTGAGGTCTATGCCTGCGCCGTCGAGCTTGCCAACGGATTTGGCGAATTGACCGATGCCGTGGAACAGCGACGGCGTTTTGATGCGGCGATGGCGGAAAAGCAGCGCCGTTATGGGCAATCCTACCCGCTGGATGAGGATTTTCTTGCCGCCCTTGAGACCATGCCGGAGGCAAGCGGGGTTGCGCTCGGTTTTGACCGCCTGGTGATGCTGGCAAGCGGGGCCTTGAGCATCGACCAGGTGGTGTGGACGCCATTGCCGTGATGTGCGCGAGAGGGCCTCGACATTGCTGCCGGATCTGTCAGAGGCGCAACTGATGAGCGCGGACCTCCCCCCTGTCATGCGCACCCCCACCGAGCTGGTGCGGGCGGGCCTGGTTCCGGCAGGGGCGCTGCCGGTGCTGGACCGCGTGGCATCACGCTATGCAATGGCGCTGACGCGCGATCTCGCCGCCCTGATCGACGCGGCGGATCCCTGTGACCCGATCGCTCGCCAGTTCGTCCCCGATGCTGCGGAACTGCGGCCTGAGCCTGGCGAAAACCCCGATCCGATCGGCGATCAGGCCCATTCCCCGGTCCCCGGAATCGTCCATCGCTATCCCGACCGGGTGCTGTTCAAGCTGGTCCAGGTCTGCGCGGTCTATTGCCGCTTCTGTTTTCGCCGTGAAATGGTCGGCCCCGGCAAAGATGGCAACAGGAGCGGCAAGCTGTCCGATGCCGCCTATCGGGTGGCGCTCGATTATATCCGGGCCCACCCCGACATCTGGGAGGTCATCCTTTCCGGCGGCGATCCCCTGATGCTGCCGCCACAGCGCCTGGCCGCGGTCATGGCGGATCTCGCCGCGATCGGTCACGTCCGGGTCATCCGCCTGCACAGCCGTGTTCCGGTCGCCGATCCCGGTCGCATCAGCGACAGCATGGCGGCATCTTTAAGGGTCAAGGGGGCCACAACCTGGGTTGCGGTGCATGCCAACCATGCCCGCGAACTGACCAGGGCTGCCCGTGACGCCTGTGCACGCCTCGTCGATGCCGGAATCCCCATGGTCAGCCAGTCGGTGTTGCTGCGTGGCGTCAATGACAATATTGCCGCTCTGTCGGAGCTGATGCGTGCTTTCATCGAATGCCGGATCAAGCCATATTATCTGCACCATGGCGATCTCGCTCCAGGCACCGCACACCTGCGCACCACGCTGGCGGAGGGGCAGGAGTTGATGCGCGCGCTGCGCGGAAGGGTATCGGGGCTTTGCCAGGTCGACTATGTCCTCGATGTTCCAGGCGGGGCCGGCAAGTCGCCGGTGGGACCGAACTATATTGAGACGGATTCGATTCAGACAACAGGCGAACTGAATTCAAGTGAACGGAAGACGGAAACGCGCTATCGTGTCGCCACCTATTGCGGCGATGTTCATCTCTATCCCCCACAGCCCTGAAATCATGGGCCTGGGGCGTGATTTCCTGCAGTCAACTTAAGGCAATCCTGCGATCAGGGCAGGATGGAGGAGCAGCAAAATGAAAAAGACCATCATTGTGGCAGCATTGCTGGCTGTCGTCGCCGCACCGGCGTTTGCCCAGAGCGGCAGGTCAACATCGTCGCGGCATTATGGATCCGTGCCTCCGGCACCGGTCGGTCACCGTCAGCCCCGTGCCGCCGACGTGCCCGATGAAAAGAACCTCTCCAATGCCAGCGATCCCATGAGCAAGGAAAACCGCGACCTCGACAAGAAGATCAAGAGCATCTGCCGCGGCTGCTGAGGCTGGCTTTCGTCAAGTGTGCCGGGAGGATGGCGGTGCCGTGGTTTCCCTGCCGATTTGCCGGTGGCAGGCGTCATGGCGTGCAACACCGCATCCGTCACGCCACAACCGGAAGTGTTCGCCGCCCCGGCAGGATCGTGGGCCTTGCGCGATGTTTGCGGACCGCAGGGCGGCAAGCCCAGCCGGACCGATCGCTGCGGCGTTCCTCTCACCGACCAAAGAGACAAGGGTGCGGTAACACCATACAGATGCTGTTCGACCGGCGCGGCTGGCAAGCCTGACACTGAAACGGCCGCCGCCCAAGGGGTGCCAGGCGCGGCTTGAAAAAGCGGGCCTCTTTCATCCCCACTTCTGGATTGGCTGATTTCGGTCCGTTTCCGCGAAGGCGGCAGAGCGGGCCGATTCCCCTGCGTCTTCAGGGGCGGTGGCGGAGTGCCCTGGCCGATCGTGGTGCATGGGCACGGATGCGCGAGCGGCCGAAAAAATAGACCCCGAGGGTGAAGCCCAGAAGCAGGATCCCGAGCAGCACCGACGCCAGTCCGATCGGCATCAGGAGCAGGGCGACATCATAATCGGGGTGAGCGAACCATTGGCGCAATGCGGTGAGCAGGAAGGCAAGTCCGGCCAGGCCGGCGCCGCCGCCGGCGACCAGCAGGGCCCACATGCGGCGCAGGCGGCCGAGGCGTTCCCGCCCGATCTCGGTTCGCGGGGCGTGATGGCGGGCCACCCGCAGCACCAGATAGGCGGCAAACAGCATCGCGCCGGCCCCGATCGCCAGACTTGCCGCGCCCAGCCAGATCCTGTGGGCGTCGTCGATATCGGGAAACTGCCGCAGCGACAGCAGCGGATAATCGAAGGCGGCATGCAGCGCCACCGGCACCAGCAGCATCAGCGCGCCATGCCAGAACCGCGCTCGTCGACGCCCGAAACGATGGGCGCCCAGTGCTGTGCCGGACGTCGCGATGGTGAGATAGGCGCCGGCAATGACGCCAAGTGCGCCATGGAAGGGCACGGTGAGCACACCGCGTACGGCCGCGACCGAACGCCAGATCTCGGCATATTGTACCAGGTAGGCCAGATTTTCATAGGCGGCGAAGCCGAGACCGACGGCGGCGCCAAGCACCACCCGATCCATCGGATCCTCGAAGGCCTGCCGTCTTGTGCAGACCAGCAGGATGACCACGACCTTGAGGAGTTCTTCCGGGAAGGCGGCGCCGAACACTGCATGCAGGGCCGGGACCACCGGGGGGGGCACCGGGGCGTCCAGGATCAGGCTGAAGGGAATGCGGATCACGCCAAGCAGGAGGACGCTCAGCGCACTCAACAGAAAGGCACCCCAGATCTGCGTCGGCGGTCCCGGGCGTTCCTGGGCGGCAATCACCAGCCACAGCATCAGCAGTGCTGGCGCGATCGCCGCGGTTCCGATGACAGTGGGCAAGGTTTCAACAACATCCATGGCCAAAGTTCTCTATCCCCGGCTGGTGGCATGACAATGGCAAAGGCGACAGGGAGTGCAAGGCCTTAAACGGGAGATCGAGGTTCACTTTTCTTCACCCGCGCGACGGACGGCGCCTCTGTTCCACCCGCAATCGTGGCGAGCGGGCCTGGCGCGGATGCAGGCGGCTGGCGGTTTCGCGCCGCGGTGCCGGCGGCTGCGGCCCGCGGGCCAGTTCCATCAGCATGCGCAGGGCCTCGACCACCGAGCGCTGCCGCACGGCGCTGCGGCCGATGGCACCGAAGCGATGCTCGCGATGAAGGATGCGCCCGTCACGCGCCGCGGCGGCGAAATGCACCAGGCCGACCGGCTTTCCCGGGCTGGCGCCACCGGGACCGGCAATGCCGGTGATGGCGACGGCGAGATCAACCCCGGCACGCTCCAGGGCGCCGAGCGCCATCGCGGTTGCGGTCTCTTTGCTGACCGCCCCGAAATTCGTCAGAGTTACCGTATCGACGCCGAGCATGGCCCGCTTGGCATCATTGGAATAGGTCACGAAGCCGCGGTCGAGGACCTCGGAGGAGCCCGGAATATCGGTCAGGGCCCCGGCCACAAGTCCGCCGGTACAGGATTCCGCCGTAGCCACCGTCAGCTTGCGCATCCGGCACAGATCGAGCAGCGAACGGGAGAGGGTGCGTGCGCTGCCGGCCATGGCTTTCAGAGACTCCGGCCGGTGTCGCTGAAGGGAAGACGGAGGGTGGCGCTGGCGGTGGCGGCGATGCCCTCGCCACGGCCGGTGAAGCCCAGCTTCTCCGTGGTGGTCGCCTTTACTGCGATGCGCGAGATATCGACCCCGGAAATGGCCGCGATGCGCATCCGCATGGCCTCACGAAGCGGGCCGATGCGGGGCCGTTCGCAGATCAGGGTGACCTCGAGATTGCTGATGCGTCCACCCCGGGCGCGGACGCGATCCACGGCGGCTTTGAGGAAGCGATCGGAGGAGGCACCCTTCCATTGCGGATCACTGGGCGGAAAATGCGCGCCGATGTCGCCGTCGGCCAGAGCGCCGAGAATGGCGTCCACCAGCGCATGGAGACCGACATCGCCGTCGGAATGGGCCAGCACGCCCTGGCTGTGCGGCACCGACACACCGCAGATCATGAGGTGGTCACCCGGGCCGAAGGCGTGGACGTCATAACCGGTCCCGGTCCGGATATCCCCGAGTTCCGCGCTGAGGCGCGCTTCCTCATGTATGAAATCTTCGGGTGTAGTCAGCTTCATATTGGTCACATCACCTTCGAAGGTTGACACCGTCAATCCGGCCCATTCCGCAATCGCTGCGTCATCGGTGAAATCCATAAGGCCCTGGGCGGCGGCGCGGCGATGGGCGGCAAGGATAACGTCGAAACGGAAAGACTGCGGCGTTTGCGCGATGCGCAGCCGGGCGCGATCGGGCGTCGCCTCGACCGCGCCGTTGTCGTCGATCAGCTTGATGGTGTCGGTCACCGCAATCGCCGGAATTGCAGCGCCGGAGCGCTGCGCGGCAGCAATGGCGCGGCTGATCAGGCCGGCAGAAACAAAGGGCCGTGCGGCGTCATGGATCAGCACGATGTCGGGTGCAAGCGCAGCCAGGGCCTCAAGCCCGGCCAGCACGGACGCCTGCCGCGTCGCGCCGCCATTGACCGGGGCCTGGTGGCCGAGGCCGGAAACTGCGTCCCGGAACATTGCGCTGTCGTCGGGATTGACCACGGGCTGCACCGCAAGAAGCTCGGGATGGCCCGCGAAACAGGCCATGGTGCGACGGATCACCGGCTGGCCGCCCAGAAAACGATATTGCTTGGGTCCGCCGGCACCGGCGCGCAGGCCCCGGCCGGCGGCAACCACGACCACCGCGGCACGCGGTCCCTGGGACTGTTCTGAACTCACCATGGGGTCAACTACTCACTCGGGACCTGAAAGACGCCCCACTGCCTTGAGCTTTAAGCGATGAAAGATGCGGATTGCTAAACGGATTTGGCTGAAATGTCCCATGATTTTTCGTCAAAACGGCAAAGCCGCACGAAGGGCGGCGGAGCGCCCCCAAATCATGCTAGAATGCCGTCACCGCCCCCGGAAGGCGGATCTTTTCCCGCTCCCCCTTCGAAGGGTCTTGCGGCAGCGGTTTGGCAACGAGGGCGGGGGGGGCGATCCGGCGGCTTTCAGGCAATGACGGCAAAGCATTGAAAATAGGCAAGATTGACATCACCTGCCCGGTTTTCCTGGCCCCCATGTCGGGGGTGACCGATTTCCCCTTCCGCCGTCTGGTGAGCGAATTGGGGGTGGGTCTTGCCGTGTCCGAAATGACCGCCAGCGATGATCTGGTCCGGGGCCTGACGATGTCGCGCCGGCGCTGTGCTGCCACCGGACTTGGCCCCCATGTGGTTCAGCTCGCCGGCTGTGACACCAGATGGATGGCGGAAGCGGCCCGGATCGCGCAAGGCGATGGTGCCGACATCATCGATATCAATATGGGCTGTCCGGCGCGCCACGTCACCGGCGGTCAGTCCGGCTCGGCTCTGATGCGCGACATTGATCATGCCACCCGGCTGATCGAGGCCACGACCGCTGCGGTGACGGTGCCGGTGACCCTGAAAATGCGCCTGGGCTGGGACCATCTCAGCCGCAACGCCGCCGAACTGGCGCGTCGTGCCCAGGCGGCAGGCGTGGTCCTGGTCACGGTCCATGGCCGCACCCGCAGCCAGTTCTACGGTGGCCGGGCCGACTGGGCGGCGGTCGCCGAGGTCCGGGATGCGATTTCGGTGCCGCTCGTCGTCAATGGCGACATCACCTGTTTTGACAGCGCCACCGCCGCTCTCAAAGCTTCGGGTGCCGATGCGGTGATGATCGGACGTGCCGCACAGGGGCAGCCCTGGCTACCGGGGCAGATCGGCCGCCGGCTGCAGGGAGGTGCGGACGAAGCGATGCCCTCGCTCGCCCTCCAGCTGGGCTATGTCCATGCCCTCTATCATGGCATCTGCGATTTCTACGGTCCGCGCATCGGCATCAGGCATGCCCGCAAGCATCTCGGCTGGGCGATCGATGTCGCGGGACGGGGAGAGGCGGTGCCTCCGGCGCGGATCAAGGCGTGGCGGCAGCGAATTCTCACCTGCGAAGACACCGCCATGGTGCATCGCTCGCTCAGCGATGCCTTCGCCGATTTCGCCCGGAGTGCTGCAAGATGACCGCGCATGGGCATCCTCCGCCGCCATCGGACAGTGATGCCATCCTCGATGCCCTGCCCAATCCGGTGCTTCTGATCGGACCTGACGGCAAGATCGCCCGCGCCAACAGCGCCGCCGAGTCCTTCTTCGAAATCTCCACCCAGATGTTGCGGCGCCAGGCGCTGTGCGATCTCACGCCGTTTGCCAGCCCCCTTCTCGCCCTCATCGATCAGGTGCGGGCGTCGAAAGCCCCCGTCAATGAGTACAAGGTCGATCTCGGCACCCCGCGCATCGGGCCCCGACAGGTCGATCTCCATGTCGCGCCGCTGGCCGAGCAGTCCGCCCATGTCGTGGTGATGCTTCAGGAACGCACCATCGCCGACAAGATGGATCGCCAGCTCACCCACCGCAGTGCTGCCCGCTCGGTGAGCGCGCTTGCCACCATGCTGGCGCATGAGATCAAGAACCCGCTGTCGGGCATCCGCGGTGCGGCCCAGCTTCTGGAACAGGAGGCCTCGCCGGAGGATCGGGTGCTGACACAGCTGATCTGCGATGAGGCCGACCGTATCGTCACCCTGGTCGATCGTATGGCGGTGTTCGGCGACGACCGCCCGGTACAGCGCGGCCCGGTCAACATTCATTCCGTGCTGGGCCACGTCAAGCGTCTGGCGCAATCGGGATTCGGCCGCAACATCGGCTTTGTTGAGGACTATGATCCCTCTCTGCCGCCGGTGCTCGCCAACCGCGACCAGCTGATCCAGGTCGTTCTCAACCTGGTTAAAAATGCCGCCGAGTCGCTTGCGGATTTTGCCGGCGATGGCGAAATCCAGCTCACCACCGCTTTCCGCCCGGGGGTGCGTCTGTCGATCCCCGGACAGCGCTCACGGGTGTCGCTGCCGCTCGAATTCTGCGTCAGGGACAATGGTCCCGGTGTGCCGGACGACATCCTGTTCAATCTGTTTGACCCCTTCGTCACCACCAAGTCGGGCGGCAGTGGTCTGGGCCTGGCTCTGGTGGCAAAGATCATCGGGGATCACGGCGGCATCATCGAATGCGAGTCGGAGCCGCGCCGCACCACCTTCCGTGTCCTGATGCCGATCTTTGACAGTTCATCCCGACAGGATGCAGACAAGGCGGGCGATTGCGATGGATTTTCACCTGCTGAAGCTTCCTCTGTGTCACCGGAGCAGGGACCAAAATGACGAGGGCTACAGGCCGCATCCTGGTCGCCGATGATGATGCGGCCATTCGCACGGTGCTCAATCAGGCGCTGTCACGTGCCGGTTATGAAGTCCACCTCACCGGCTGCGCCGCCACCCTGTGGCGCTGGATTGATCACGGGGAGGGCGATCTCGTCATCACCGACGTGGTGATGCCCGACGAAAACGCCTTCGATCTCCTGCCGCGGATCAGGAAGATCCGCCCCGATCTGCCGGTCATTGTCATGAGCGCGCAGAATACCTTCATGACCGCGATCCGCGCCTCCGAGCGCGGCGCCTATGAGTATCTGCCCAAACCCTTCGATCTCAAGGAACTGATCGCCATCGTCGGCCGCGCGCTGGCTGAGCCGCGCGAGCGGCCGCGCGCGGCAGCTCCCGACACGGAGATGGAGTCGATCCCGCTGGTCGGCCGTTCGCCGGCAATGCAGGAAATCTACCGCGTGCTGGCCCGCCTGATGCAGACCGATCTCACCGTTATGATCACCGGCGAGTCCGGAACCGGCAAGGAACTGGTGGCGCGCGCGCTGCACGACTACGGCAAGCGCCGCAACGGGCCTTTTGTCGCTATCAACATGGCGGCGATCCCGCGCGATCTGATCGAGTCCGAATTGTTCGGCCATGAGCGCGGAGCCTTCACCGGGGCCAGCAACCGTACATTCGGCCGTTTCCAGCAGGCTGAAGGAGGCACGCTGTTTCTCGATGAAATCGGTGACATGCCGATGGATGCCCAGACCCGGCTGTTACGTGTGCTGCAGCAGGGGGAATACACCACCGTCGGCGGCAGGAGCCCGATCAGGACCGATGTGCGCATTGTCGCCGCCAGCAACAAGGATCTGCGCCTCCTGATCCAGCAGGGGCTGTTCCGCGAGGATCTGTTCTTCCGCATCAACGTGGTGCCGTTGCGCCTGCCGCCGCTGCGGGAACGGATCGAGGATCTGCCCGATCTGATGCGCCACTTCCTGATGCAGGCTGAGAAGGAGGGGATGGCACCGAAAAAACTCGACAGCCTCGCCATGGAGCGGCTCAGGCAGCATCGCTGGAACGGCAATGTCCGGGAACTGGAAAATCTGGCGCGGCGGCTCGCCGTGCTCTATCCCCAGGATCTGATCACGGCCTCGGTCATCGACGGCGAACTGGCGGCACAGGCGCCCCATGCGGGCAGGGGACCCGCTGAGGTTGAGGATCTCAGCGCCGCAGTCGAATCCTATCTTGCCGCCCTTTTCGACAGCTTCCCCAACTCCCTGCCGCCACCGGGGCTGTACCAGCGCATCCTGCGGGAAATCGAGGTGCCCCTCCTGACCGCTGTGCTCACCGCCACCCACGGCAACCAGATCCGGGCCGCAGACCTGCTCGGATTGAACCGCAATACGCTGCGCAAAAAGATCCGCGAACTCGACATCGAGGTCTATCGCGGCAGCTAGGGTCTGTCTGTCGATCAAGCCGGATGGCCGCCGCGAGGAAATTGCGTCCGGCCTTGTCGACCGCGGGTGGCGATGGGTGCAAAACGGCCTGGAGTCTGGCGAAGAAATTCGCGGGTGAGGTAACCTCGCGAAGCCGTCAATTCGGCGCCATCTCCTTCTTCATCTGCCATTGTGCCGCTTGGGCTCCTGGCCTTGCCGGACCTGCTCCGCTGTCAGGATCGCGGCTTTTCGCACTCAGAAGGCTTTTCAGACGACGGTCTGGCCTGAAGAAAGAAGGAGCCCACCTGAGGGACTCCACGGTCTTTCCGACACCGAGCCCCTGCGCACAGGTGCCACCGAGAGCCAGCTGAGATGTGGCATCGCCCGGTTCGGCTGCCCGACGCAGCCACGTGAGGCTCTCCGCATTCTTCTGCGGAACGCCTCGGCCCATCGGGCGCAGAAGGGCACGCCCGAACGGAGGCCGCACGTTACCCTGCTCCGCCAGGGGCCGCCAGATTTCCAGTTTCCACGGCTTTGGCGCAGCCGGCGCGCGTTGGCCGCGGCCCCATCCTCAAAAAGACCTTCGGCAAAAGCGGCTTGCCGCCGTCCTGTCACCCAGTTTGCCGTGCGGCAACAACGCAATCGTGACAGCCAGGAATACAGGAGGTCTCAATATCGCCATGGCGCGCCGCGCGATCCTCCCCTGTCGCATTTCCAGGTGATCACGCGCGGCAAAAATCGGCAAAACTGGCGTCAGCAAAATCGGCGCTGAAGGGTGTGCCATGAACAGCTCGCGGCTGGTTAACGGAAAATTCGCCGGACACACAAATCCCGCTCCAACCCGTCCGCACCCAATGGGGGCAGCAGATGCCGCCGGCTTGCCGGCGGCAGAGCGCGCACTGGGTCGGACGCGCCCCCCTTGCCAGGCCTCGGTCATCCGGCTGGGTGCAAGGGGTGCAGAACCCGCACAATCCCGGCTGGTCGCGCTCGATCGTGGCAATCCTGCCCCCCCTTCCCTGGCCGTTGCCGGCATGTTCAAAGCGGCACCAGCAATCCGCGCAAAGCCGGCTTTTCTCCTGATCCGCGTGGCACTGGCGGAACCCTCAAGGGCGGAGAATTGCTGGCCAAGGGGGGGGGGAGGGCAGGCGCCACGCTCCCCCTCTGCTGGCGGTCTTGACCGGGTGAAGCGGCCCTCGCGGTCTGCCAGCGGCTCCAAAACCTTACCCCGGGGGGCAGGCAGGCCGTTCCCGAGTGACCGCAGGGCATGGTGGAAGATTTTAATGATTTCAATATCTTATAGAAAGATGCGGGGGCGGAACGGCGCGGTGCAGCACCGCAATATTCCTCTCCCTTTCGGTCAAGGCGTGCTTCGGATTTGATGCGGTCTCTGCTATGGCGAGAGGCCAATCCGAGGTCCGAAACAATGCGGATGCGATTTGAAAAGCAATGTCGTGCGCAATGGTGATGGCAGCCTGGCTCTTCGAGCATCTGCCCCTTCCGACGCCTTCTGCCTTCGAGCAGAACACCAGGGGCGCGCGCGTGCGCGCAGACCTTTTTGCCCTCTCCCGTTCCCTTGCCCTTGCTGGTGCCATGCTCGCACGGACTGACCGCATAAAGATGGATCCCGCCATGGAGTCGCTTTCATGAAGCATGTCAAGAAATCCGCCAAGCTTGCCAATGTCTGCTACGACATCCGTGGCCCCGTATTGCAGGTGGCCAAGCAGATGGAGGAAGAGGGCCACAAGATCATCAAGCTGAATATCGGCAATCTGGCCGCCTTCGACTTCGATTCCCCGGAGGAGATTCAGCAGGACATCATCCTCAATCTGCCGAGCGCGGCCGGCTACACCGATTCCAAGGGCATTTTCGCCGCCCGCAAAGCGGTGATGCATTACACCCAGGAAAAGCATGTGAAGGGTGTGACGCTGGAGGACATCTATATCGGCAACGGGGCCTCCGAACTGATCGTCATGGCCATGAATGCTCTGCTTGACGCCGGTGACGAGGTGCTGGTGCCGGCACCGGATTATCCGTTGTGGACCGCGGCGGTCAGCCTGTCGGGCGGCCAGCCCGTGCATTATCTGTGCGACGAGAACAACGGCTGGCTCCCGGACATCAACGACATCCGCCGCAGGATCACCCAGAATACCAGGGCCATCATCATCATCAACCCCAACAACCCGACCGGGGCGCTCTATCCGGACGATCTTTTGCGCGATATCATCGAAATCGCCCGCCAGCATCATCTCATCATCTACGCCGACGAGGTCTATGACAAGATCCTCTATGATGGCGCCCGGCATACAACGATCGCGGCCCTGTCGGAGGACGTGCTTACCATCACCTTCAACAGTCTGTCGAAGAATTACCGCTCCTGCGGCTACCGTGCCGGCTGGATGGTGGTGTCCGGTGAGCGGCGTCATGCCAGGGATTATATCGAGGGTCTCGATATTCTGGCATCGATGCGTTTATGCGCCAATGCGCCGGGTCAATACGGCATTCAGACGGCACTCGGTGGTTATCAGAGCATCGACGATCTGGTGGCCCAGGGCGGCCGTCTGCGCCGCCAGCGCGATATCGCCCACGAACTGATCACCGCCATCCCCGGCGTCACCTGCGTCAAGCCCCAGGCGGCGCTCTACATGTTCCCCCGTCTTGATCCGGCCGTCTACCCGATCAAGGACGATCAGGCTTTCATCGCCGAACTGCTGCAGGAGGAAAAGGTGTTGCTGGTGCAGGGGACCGGATTCAACTGGGGCAGTACCGACCATTTCCGCCTGGTCTTCCTCCCCCACGAGGACACGCTGCGCGACGCCATCAACCGCGTCGCCCGCTTCCTGGAGAATTATCGCAAGCGGCATGGAACCTGAGAGAGGGGACCTGATGGCTGAGCCAAAGACGGCGCTGGCGACAACAAAAGGCCGCCGCCGCGGCGTTTCTGGGCGAAGACCGGGTCCTCCTGGCTCTGCAGTAGCGCACAGGTTTTCTCAAAATTCGCGGGCGATCGGTCGAATGTGACGTGTGTTGTCGGCTTTCCGTCGTTTTTGCGTATTGACCTTTCGGGCGACGGCGCGCGATGCGACAGGATCACCGGACGAAAGTCACGGAATTGAAAATGCGCGGCGTTGCGGTCGCGATCGTCTACCTCCCCGATCCTGAAAAAGGGACGGGCCATTTTCTGGGGAAGCAATGAAACCGATCAATGTCGGCCTTCTGGGCATCGGAACTGTTGGCGGCGGCACCTTCACCGTCCTCAAACGCAACGAGGCGGAAATCACGCGCCGTGCCGGGCGCCCGATCCGGATCCGCGTTGTGGCGGACAAGAACCTTGAACTCGCCCGCCGCATCGCCGGGGATGACGTGGCGCTGACCGCGGACGCTTTCGCCGTGGTCGCCGATCCCGGAATTGATATCGTTGTCGAACTCATCGGCGGCTGCGGGATCGCCCGGGAGCTGGTGCTCAAGGCCATTGAAAACGGCAAGCACGTTGTCACCGCCAACAAGGCGCTGCTCGCGGTTCATGGCAACGAAATTTTCACAGCGGCGCGCCAGCGCGGCGTCATGGTCGCCTTCGAGGCTGCCGTTGCCGGCGGCATCCCCATCATCAAGGCATTGCGCGAGGGCCTGACCGCAAACCGCATCGAATGGGCCGCCGGGATTATCAACGGTACCACCAATTTCATCCTCTCTGAAATGCGTGACAAAGGCCTGTCGTTTGCTGAAGTGCTGACAGAAGCGCAGGCCCTGGGCTATGCCGAGGCGGACCCCACTTTCGACATCGCCGGCATCGACGCCGCCCACAAGGCGACCATAATCGCGTCGATCGCCTTCGGCATTCCGGTGCAGTTCGACAAAGCCTATGTCGAGGGGATCACCGAGCTCGATGCCGCTGACATAAAATATGCCGAACAGCTCGGTTACCGCATCAAGCTGCTCGGCATTGTCAAACGCCGCGATGACGGAGTCGAGGTGCGCGTGCATCCGACGCTGATCCCGGCCAAGCGCCTGATCGCCAATGTCGAGGGTGCGATGAACGCCATCGTCGTCAAGGGTGATGCCGTCGGCAGCACGCTCTATTACGGCAAGGGCGCCGGCGCCGAGCCGACCGCCTCGGCGGTGATCGCCGATCTGGTTGACGTGACCCGCCTTGCCACTGCCGACCCCGAACATCGTGTGCCGCATCTGGCCTTCCAGCCAAACGCTCTGTCAGACCTGCCGATCCTGCCGATGAGCGAGGTCGAAACCGGCTGCTATCTTCGCCTGCGCGTTGAGGATAAACGCGGGGTGCTTGCCGACATCACCCGCATCCTTGCCGACCATGGCATCTCGATCGATGCACTGCTGCAGCGTGAGCCGGCCGAGGGGGAAGGCGAAACCGATATCATCATCCTCACCCATGTCTGCCGGGAAAGCGCCGCCAATGCTGCAATCGCCGGAATCGAAGGACTGCCGGTCCAGCGCGGCAAGGTCAAACGCATCCGGCTAGAGGAACTGCAGTGACATTTTTCGCGGGTCCGCTGCTCGCAGGGGCTTCCTGACCCGGAGCCTCGGGGCAGGCGACGAACGCGTGCTGGCGGATCGACTCTCAGAATCTCAGGTTTTATTCCCTATTCCGTCTCGGGTTTGTCCGGCACTGTGGCGCGCCGAACCGGCAGCGGGCGGGGGGAGGGGGGACGGCGCATTTCACCGTCGGGAGTTGAAAGCCTGAGGACGGATTGCCTTTCCCCATGATGCGTTCCAGCAATAGCGAGGCGGCCATCGCGGCGGCGGGTCGGTGCGGGACGCCGGATCGCTTGAGCGAGGGCGAAAGAGACGGACGAGGCCGCAAATCGGCAATCTGCCGCTGTCCACCCGGCCTGTATCGCGTTTTGGCAATGGAGAGCGGACAACATCCATCATCCATCTCACGTCCGCCCATGGATGGGTAGCAGGACTGCCGGGAATTGAAGGATGGCACAACAAATGACACGCGCTCCCGCCCGGCAGCGGGTTCTCTCCGCCCACGCGAAAAAACACACACGCGTCTTTCCGGACATCTGTCCGAAGAAGCCAATCTTTGTGACTGCAATTTGTGGCTGCAATTTGACTGCGCCCTACCGCCCCGCCACCTCCAGGTTGTGGCCGGCCGGTCGCTCGACATGCGCCGAGACGCCGTCCCGCAGGTGCAGTTGATTGACATTTAAAAGGATTCCTGATCAAGGCGCGACCTCCACCGGGGCTCGCGTCGGCTGCCCGATCCCGACCTCCGCTGCACAAAGCCGGAAAAGGCGCTCCCGGCAGGCAAAAAATCCACCGCTATCCCCAGCCCCCTGCGGCCACCACTCAGGATTGCGGCAATCGGCGCCGCGGGCTCCGCGAGGGAACCGGCATCACCGCAAAAATTATCGGGATCTCAAAGCCATAGGCGGAATCCGGGGTGGCTCCGCCAGCGCCAAACCGCGCCAGTGACCGAAGATGCCCGCGAAATGCCGATACCGCGCCCAATTACAGCCATCTTTATGCAATGCTCTCCGCCCGGCCAGGGTGCTTTGGACCGGCTTTGAGAAAAGCGATCGAACGCGTGGTTGAGTAGTGGTTCTCTGACCGGGCGGAATTGAAGTGTCCGCAAGGCAGAGCGGAAGTCACAAAGAAGAGATGAGAGGATTACCCAGATTCGAATTCACGCCGGGGTTGCAGAATTCAATCCCCGGCAATGGTCACCATCCACTCACTTTCCTACTTCAGGCGATGACTCCCATGGCTTACCTGGCGACATCCTGCGACTGCATCCGTTCGGAATCGGCTCGGCATTTCTGCGGCGAATTTCAGTCCTGCGCGGCGAAAGCACAGCAATGACCTGTCTTCCTCCAATTGATTGTCATTCCGAGAAAGTGTCGGGATTTCACCGGAAATATTCCGGGGCCGGATCCTTTCAGCCCAGACGATGACAACATGTCGCGGTACCCGATCACGGAGCGAGGCACAGGTAGCAATTCGCCGATACCTGGCAGTCGCAGGTCGAAAACGAGATCTTGCGTCATGATCACGGCTTTTGCACCGCGGAAATCCCGGATCCGGACGTCGTCACAAAATCCACATGGATCAAATATCAATTACCAATAAAGGAAATGTGACAGACACCGAATGCTGAAAGAATTTCGGGGCGAATCTTTTCGCAGAAATGCCGCGATGCTGACGCAAAAAAAGAACAGTCTGTTGGATAAAGTCAAGGCAGGTGCCCGCGGGGCGTGGTATTATTCCAGTTTGAAGAATTCACGCGATCGGGGAGCAGCAAATACCGAGGTCGGTGTGCGGAGGGCAAATCAGATGGTCTTGTTCGAGGCTGACGGAAACTGCGACCCGGCATCAGACATCGCCAGGAGTGAAACCAATAACCAGAATACCTGCAACAGGGGACCAGATATGATTTTCAGCTCTTCAGAACTGGAAAACCTCTCTGTCGAAGAGATCTCGGCGCTTTACACACGCATCCGCCTTGTCCTCGTCAAGAGGATTGAGAACGAAAAGTCCAAGCTCGAGGAAACGCTGTCGAGCCTGAACGACGGGTGGTCTTCGGATGGGCAGAAAAGCCGACGCCGGAAATACCCGCCGGTCATTCCAAAATATCGGAATCCTGCCGATAATTCAGAAACATGGGCTGGGCGTGGAAAGCAGCCGAGGTGGGTGGTTGCGCAATTGAGAGCCGGCAAGAAGATGGAGGACTTCATTATCAACCGCCAGGACAGGCCGGAGTAGGGAGTAGCTGGCGATCTGTTGTGAGCGTGACCCGCAACGGGTTCGCGCCGGAAAAATTGCCCCTGACCCCGTGTCCTGCATCAAAACGGGGTCCTGCAGGGGAGCGCAAACACCCTCCGTAGCTCAGACACGATCTTTTTGGCAGGCTTTCGCGGCCGGTGCCGTGCGTTGCCGGGCAGCAGGTTTTGCGGGTCCGTTGTCAGGCGACAAGCGTTCGCGTGGCGCAGAGGCGCATCTTTTGGGAAGCGGTGAACGCGCAGCCAAGCCCGTGCTGCGCGGCAATGGCGCGATTGGGGCCGTTCTGGATCCTCCCCTTGTGCTTTGGAGCGCAATCGTGCCGGTGTGCAGCGCCCATTGACCCGCAACCCGCGGCAGCCCGATAGCGGCAGATGGCGATTACCTGCAGCTCTCCGTGTCGATGGCGGTTGTGGCGACCGCGAGATCGCAGGGTCCGCAGCAGCCATCAACGGCCATCATTTTCCGGGAATCGAATGCGCATCTGCTGCCAGGCTTTGCCATTTGCGCGGCAGCTGCGGCGTGGCGGATCGGGGCGGCCAGGCAGATGGGTGCCGCGTTTTCGAAAACTGCGCGAAGGATCAGAAGTGTGCCGGGCAGTTGGCTGGCTGCCGCGGTCGGCACGGCAACTCAAAGGCAGTCACAAGCACATCTGAGGCGCCACAATTATGCCTGCACTTGTGAATTCGTGGCTGTGATCCTGTCTTCTGTGAGCAAGGGATCCAGATATCCGCTGATTTGGTGCCTCTCGCAAGAGTTGTAACGGGAGTGTATAATTCTCCTCACAGGTTATTTATTGATATTATGTGAAGTCGACATCCACGTGGGGCAGCAGACCGCGCCGGTCATCAGGTTCCCTGCGATGACGCTGGCCTGCGTGCGGCAGGTTCTGCCGTTTCTTTCTTTTAGGCCGGTGGCGGCTCCTGGGCGCGGCAGGTGGCATGTGCAAAGGCACCGGGGGGCGGCAACAGAGAGATCGCGGGAACGCTGCACGAAAAGGCGACTGGCGGTGCCACCATGCCGCACCAGGGACATATTGCAGCTGTGCTTTCAGTGCCCCGTCGTTGTCTCGCGAGCGAGAACCGCCTCCTGAAAGCGGAGGCCGCTCGCGTGCCGGGGATAACGGCGCAGCGTCCTCATCAACCTCTTGTCGGTATTCGGTATACTTCAATTGGTCGCGATTTCACGTCGCACCCGCGGCAGCCTGCGCAGCTTTTGGCCCGAACTCAAAACCAGGGCGCACAGCTCCCGAAGCCTGCCGGTTAATTGCCAATCGCAGGTGGTGGCAGCAGCGTGCCTTATACCGGAGATGGCGATTTTGGGACGGATTTCGAACCAGGTAATGGACGAGGCACAGGTACCGGCAAGGATCCGGCGTCTCGCGTCGGTTTTTGCCCGACCGACGCTTCAACGATCCGGTCGGATCGGCACAGATCGACATTTCTGCAACAGATCCCTGGCCGAAAGGCCGCGTGGCGGTTCAATGGAAGCGTATTCGCAGGCTGATTAACATCAACCCTGGGTTGCCGATGGTTCGACGGAGGATCTCACCGGCGGATTGCTGCGTCAGGCTTTTGCACAACGTCGATTGTGGCGTTGAAGCGATAAATGGCCGGCTTTCCGGGATCAAATAGCAGTTATCAATCAACACTGTGGCTCATTAGCCGGGACAGGGGCGGGATTTCTCGGAAGAGGTTTTCCCACAAACACCCCGGGCATGGAGGAAAAAGGAGCTGTTTGCGCAATAAAGTGAGGGCAAGGTCGCCGGCTGCGTGGTATTATCCTGCCTTCATTCAATGTTCCGCGCAACGGGAGGAAATGGAAGCCCTGGTCTTATAGCGCGGAAGACAGGATCCTGGTTTGAGCGACATTGGGGAATGATGGCGGACCGGGATATTACGGGCGGGTTGGCAGTTGAAGGAATCAAGAACTTGAAATGGGGGACTAAACATGATTCTGAGTTCGTCAGAACTGGACCGTCTGACGGTCGAAGAAATTTCGGCTCTCTACACCCGCATTCGTCTGGTGCTCGTCAAGAGGATCGAAAGCGAGAAATCCAAGCTTGAAGAGACCCTGATCACCCTCAAGGAGGGTTTGACCACAGATCGTGGCTCAGGGAAACGGACGCAATCGGTGGACACAGAGAAGGCCCCGCGTCGGAAATATCCGCCGGTCAAGCCGAAGTATCAAAACCCTGCCGACAGTTCGGAAACCTGGGCGGGCCGGGGGAAGCAGCCGAAATGGGTCGTTGCCCAGTTGCGGGCCGGAAAAAAGATGGAAGACTTCATTATCAAGCAGGGCTGAGAGGTGCAGGTGGACCGTTCGTGCGACACGGAGCGGGCAGGTCATCCGCCGTGCCAGCAGGCGGGGCCGTTTGCAGGCCCAAAGCTGTTGAGAGGCACGGTCAATGACCGCTTGTGTGGGAGCGGGGCGCGCGCGCGGGGGGCCCGCTGTCGCGCCGCACTGCCGCGAAAATGGATGAAGCCCGCGCGGTTGTCCCGGCGAGACGCCGGGACGGCTTGTCGATCCGGCTGTTGATTGATGCCGATGTCAGGAGCCATGTCTGTCAGGGGCCATATCTGTCAGGGGCCATATCTGTCAGGGGCCATATCTGTCAGGGGCCATATCTGTCAGGGGCCATATCTGTCAGGGGCCATGTCTGTCAGGGGCCATGTCTGTCGGGAGGCTCTGTCTGCCAGCCGAGGGGTGGGCTGTGCCGCGCGCCCCTCCAGTGTGACCAGGGCCTGTTCCCTGTTCCTTGCCGGGAATCCTTCGGTCCCGCTGACACAGGGCTGCGGCAACGAAGACCGCGCGCGGCCGGAAGTGCCTGGGAAGCGGCTCCCAGGTATCTGTAACATATTGTAAGTCTGTGGTTTTTTCTTTCGTGCCGGGTTGCCGGGCGTGCGTTTCAGTGGCCTTCATCGACCCTGGTGGCCGCGAAACGACGGCTCTCGCACGGCAGCGTGAGAGGTCAGGGTACGGCAGGACAGCGCGGCAAATGGGGCCTCCTGTTGGGGTTGCGGCTGCCAGGTTCGGTTGGCTCTTGCTGGCTCTGCGCCTCGCTTGCCATTGAGCCCAGGCGGGTTATACCGTTGTCGTCAGGATCCCTCTCCTTAAGCTCAATGCGACAGATTTTTCCCATACCGATGAATTCAGCGTTGTTGCAGATGTCCATCCCTGCACCGTCCTGCTGTCGGGAAACCGTTGCCGTGTTCGCTTCCCGGAGCCTGCAGACCGGGGTGTGAATCATGTCGCCCTTTCCCTTTACGCTGCCTGTTTCCCTGCGGCCGCGGCGGCGCGGGATTCGATGGTCATGGCGCCCGGCACTCTTGCGGCTGGCGGTGCTGCTGCTGGCTGGTCTGACAGGCTTTATCGAACCGGCCATGGCGGCAAAGCGCGTTGCGCTGGTGATCGGCAACAATGATTACCGCAACGTTCCGAAACTTCTCAAAGCGGTCAATGATGCCCGCACCATTGATGCAGCCCTCAAGCAGATCGGTTTTGCGGTCATGCTCGCAGAGAACCAGAACCGGCGGCAATTTTCAGAGGCCCTGCTGGCCTTCGACCGGTCGCTTGAAGCCGGGGATACTGCCTTCTTCTTCTATTCCGGGCACGGTTATGAGATCCATGGCCAGAACTATCTGCTTCCGATTGACGTTCCGGCGGCGACCGAAGGACAGGAGGAGCTGGTGCGTGACGCTGCCTTTTCTGCCGACCGCATCATTGAACGGCTGCTCAACCGCAACGTGCGCAGTGCGATTCTGGTGTTTGATGCCTGCCGCAACAATCCGTTCGAGCGCGAGGGCGTCCGCGCACTCCAGGGCCGCGGCGGCCTGGCACCGCTGACGCAGTTGCCCGAAGGCGTGTTTTCGGTGTTTTCGGCAGGCCCCCGCCAGACTGCGCTTGATCGTCTCTCGGATGATGATGCCAATCCAAATTCAGTCTTCACCAGGATTTTTGCCAGGGAGCTGCTGCGGTCCGGGCGCAGCCTGGTCCAGATTGCGCAAAGTACCCGTCGCTCCGTCAGCGAAATTGCTGAACGGGTCGGGCACAAACAGGTGCCGGTCTATTTTGATCAGATGGTCGACGAGGTGTTCCTCAACGGCAAGGCTGCCGAGACAGCGACGCCGATGGCTGCACCGGGCAATGCCCCGGCAGGGATCCCGCCCGCCACCACGGTACCCGCGGAGATTGCCGTGGTCCCGGAAAACGTTGAGCCGCAGAAGGTTGCAGTGTTGCCGCCGGTCCGTGTTCCGCTCCAGCCCGGGCAGAGCGCGGTCAACGCGCCGATTGCGAGTTTCTTCCGTCACAGTACCGGATGGAGCGTCACCTTCTCGATCGTTGATCCTGCGCTCGCGATTTCCTGGCGATTTGGCAGCAGCGGAGATTTTCAGGATACCCGACTGCTCAAACAATTCGACCCACGTACGCGCAAGCGTCAACCCAGCAGCTCGATTGATCTTCCGTCCGATACTCCCGCGGGCATCCTCGAGGTCCGCTATGTTGATGTGGATGGCAGGATGCAGGGGCCTTTCCCGATCCGGTTCGATCCCGGGGGTGCGGTGGTGCGAGAGCAGCGGGAAAGCCTTGAGAAAAATGCCAACTGGCTGAGGTTCGGAGGATACTCCGAACTGCTTCTCTATTACGACACTCTGGTGGAGGCCAATTGTGTGGTCAGCGAGATCTTTCTCGACATCGACAGTGTGGATACGCGAAGGATCATAAAAACGCCGCCGTGCAATATCCGCAACCCGGATGCAGTTTCGGGAAGGGTGAGGACCACTCTCAAACTGCCGTCGATGACCCGGTATGTCTCGGTGCAACTGCTCTACCGGGACGGCACCCGGTCTGAAGTCAGGACATTTCGCCGGTGATCTGGCACACGAAGTTACGGGTGCGGACAACGGCAGAAGGCAGAACAACGCGAAAATCACGATGTGACCGGTGGTCTCCAGGGATCCCGGCAGGGGGGCGCGCCTCCTCCGATTTGAGATGGGACAGTCGGCGTCAAAAGCCGGACGGCGGTTGCGTCAAGGCGCGCCACCGTTGGGGCCCCTGGGGGGCTTGCCAGGGTCGGTGGTCGGCTCGCCAGGGTCGGTGGTCGGCTCGCCGGACGCGGTCAGGAGGCAGGCTGTGGCCAAGATGGGTCAAAAAAAGACGGGTCCAAGGTCCAAAAAAGACGGGTCAAAAAGACAGGCCAACGCCCTTTCCCCTTGGCGGCACCGCGCATTTCGGCAGCCGTTAACAGGAGAGCGGTTTGCGTGTGGCGTGGGGTGCGACAAAGCACAGCTGGGGAAAATACGCTGTGAATATGACAATCATTCGCAAACTCAAGTTGAGGAAACGGAGACTGGCCCGCATAGCGAGGGTCCTGCTTGCCAGGCTGCGCAACGAGTCTCGAAAGCAGCCCGCTGCTCCAAATAAGCTTTTGTATTTACCTGTTTTTTTTGGTTGGCGGGGAGGGCGGACAGGTTGCTGGCAAGAAAAACACGATCCTTTCAATTTCGCCGCTCGACAGGCCTCTGCCTCAAATTCGCCCAGATTTAGCCACAATCTGAGGCGCATGAATCGTGCCACCAGAGTGCGGCTCCTGGGGAGGGCGCAGTCGCGGTATGCGAGCAAGGGTACAGGTAATGAGTAAGCGTCGGAACGAAGATAATGCCGATAGTGATCCCCACTTGGTTGCGATGAGTGAAGTGGAGGCTCGCATCCGTGATGTCGTGCGGAACGATGTTGCCTATCTGCGCCGACATGAGTCAGGGGACGATGCGCGCGAGCCAAGCGTTGAAGTGGGTGTCAATTCACTGATCCAGCGTGTTGCAGGAACGTCGCTGGCGGAGATAGAGAGCCTGATCGCCGAGCTTGAAGCTGTGCGGGACATTCTGCATGCTGAAGGTCAGCGTGTCCAACGCGAACTCTCCGGATATGCGCAGCTCAGCCAGGCATCAATGGAGTCAACACGGATGATCGCGGACAGTGTTGCGCAGTGGAAGCGCGCAGTGGACGAGTTACAGAACACCTGATTGAGGAGCTGCTGGCTGCTATTCTCCCGCCGCGTTTGGTTCACCGGGCGCGGCGTTCGTCTGTTCGGGGTCCCTGTTTGGAGGCTGGCAAAGACATGGAGCGCCGCAGGTTCGCTTCCTTGATGGCCTTTCGGTCTCCTCGCAAGGCGGGGTTGAGGAGGGGGAGGGCAGCTCTTCTGGCGGGTCGTCTCACGGTTTTTCGAGCAAAGCCTGGAGTCCAGTGTGCCCTTCTGCGCCCTCGCGAAGCCCTGGCGGACATTTTCGGTGTCGCTGTCTGCGAAGGTCGGGAAGAGATCGTTTGGGCAGGGCGGCGGCTGACGTGCCAAACGTGATCGTCCGGCTTTGAGGACCCTTGAGGACCCTTGAGGACCCTTGAGGACCCTTGAGGACCCTTGGGGGACCCTGGGGACTTGCGGGTCACCACACTCGTTTTGGCGATGGCGGCTGGTTGGGGCTGTCCGATCCTGGCGCCAGACGCGCGGGCCAAACCCGAACCTGGCGACAATTCTTGCGCGATCGGCGGGCAGAGGCCGGTCACGCCTGGCGCGGAGTGCCCAGGCGTGTTTGGCCAGCGCGTGGTGAAAGCCGAGGGCGCGACCTGTGCCGCAAGAAACCCGACCGGGATGTCACTCCGTGCGGCAGGTTTGGCGCGGCCCCGGCGAGAAAAGCCTGGCCGACCCCTTCCCACCCCCGGCATCTGACGCCAATTGCCTGCAACGTCCGCCGCGCCCGGTTTCACGTTCTATTGACGCGCTCACCAACCTGATATAGGCGGTTTCGTGCAGGTTACCCACGCGAAGTTCGAAGGAGATGGAGATGGACGAGTCCGGGAATGTCGCATCTCAGGTTCTGATTCTTCTGACCGTGCCGGTTCTGCTTGTGGCCGCTCTTGCGGCATATATCTGGCTGAGGCCGAAATTGAGCGAAACCAGGTGGCGCCTGGTCAGGGCACTGCTGCTTTTCGTGATCGTCGTGACCCTGCTGCAGCTCTATCTGATCTGGGTCTGGTCGCTTGCCGGGGCATGGATCTGGTCGTTCCCGGCGGCCTTCGCCATCGCTTTTATCTCCTTCATTGGTCCTGAAGGGGAAACGCGGTGGCCGCGGAAATAGCCCCTTGCCGTGATCTGGTCGGACTGCAAACGGTTTGCGGCCCTTTCAGCCAGACCTGGCCACAATCGGTAGTGTCGAGTGTTTGATCTCAGTCAAATTGCATCTGATGGGGCTCCAGGCTTGTGACAAGGCGCGCGCGTTTTGTACGGCTCCTGCTTCGCAGGAGTGGCGCTGCCGGATAAGGGGTATCCACTTCCCGGCGAACCGCACTCGCTCACAGCCTTGTCAGCTCCTGTCGATCTCCACGTCCGTTGGTCCAGAATGACGTGCGAGGCAATCAGCCAATACATCATGGGCGGCGGTGGAATCCCGCCTGAAGGGGGAACGGATGCGAATCCCTGTCAACGCCGGTGTTCTTGAGGGAGCCATCCCCTTCCGGTTCATTGCTTCAGTTTCGCAACTGGGCTGCCGGAGAGGTGCCGAGCGCCTTTCGCGCAGGTTTTGCCTGTCTGCCGGGCCATGTCCGCGATCCGCACGGCACAGATTTACGAAGATTGTCGCGATCTGTGTGCGCTGGAGTCAGCCCGGCTGAATGCAGCCATTCTCAACTTTGGACGCGCATGTGGTGATGCCTTGCCAGCAGGCGCGCTACCGACCCTGCGGACACCCATTTCGGGGAGTGAAAGCGCAAAGCGGGGTGTGCCGTGTTGGCGCGTGTTGGCGGGACAGTCCTTCCAGATGCCTTTCCGTGATGCTAGACTCCCGGTCGACCATTGGCTGCGCGTTTTCTCAGGACCCGCTTCCTCAACCCCTGGAATGCGTTCCCTTGGCGTCGAACGGTGGTTGTGCCATCGTCCTTGCGCATCCGTCGTCCATCATCCAGATTCGCCTTCCTGTTCATCGCTGAAATGAAACGGTTCTTTTCATCCGGGCTGCTTCGCGAAAGGGTGAACAGGAAGATGGATATCGGTTGCACCGCCCCATCGTGGTTGACGCGCCCAGCGACCCCACCTTCAACTCAGGGAGAAGAGCATAATGACCATCCGAGCCTACGGCGCCCACGCCGGCGATCAACCGCTCCAGCCGCTCGATATCACGCGCCGCGCGCCGGCAGCGCATGACGTGCAGATCGCCATTGCTTTCTGCGGAGTCTGCCATTCCGATCTTCACCAGGTTCGCGCCGAATGGGCCGGTACACTCTACCCCTGCGTCCCCGGACACGAAATCGTGGGGCGGGTCACGGCGGTGGGTCCCCATGTCGCTCGCCACAAGGTCGGTGATCTCGTCGGC
The DNA here is from genome assembly GCA_009781045.1 of Alphaproteobacteria bacterium. GTDB lineage: Bacteria > Pseudomonadota > Alphaproteobacteria > Rhizobiales > Xanthobacteraceae > Bradyrhizobium. Next base: position 35,078 of record WQYW01000008.1, on the reverse strand, counting down.
GTGGGATGCATCGTCGACAGCTGTCAGCATTGTGCGGATTGCGACGAGGGGCTCGAAAATTATTGCGACCACATGGTCGGAACCTATAACGGCCCGACGGCGGATCCCCCCGGACACACACTCGGCGGTTACTCGCAGCAGATCGTCGTTCATGAACGCTACGTGCTGCGCCTTCGCCACCCTGAATCGCAGCTGGCTGCCACCGCACCGCTGCTCTGCGCCGGTATTACCACCTATTCGCCATTGCGCCACTGGAAAGTCGGGCCCGGTCACAAGGTCGGTGTGGTCGGTATCGGCGGCCTCGGGCATATGGGCATCAAGCTGGCGCATGCGATGGGCGCCGATGTGGTGGCGTTCACCACCTCGGCCGCCAAACGGGATGCCGGCAGGGCGCTCGGTGCCCGTGAAGTCGTGGTCTCCAGCGACACCGCAGCCATGGCCGCACATGCAAAGAGTTTCGACTTTATCCTTGACACGGTGGCCGCTCCCCACGACCTTGATGCGTTTTTTGCCCTGCTCAAGCGTGACGGCACCATGACGCTGGTGGGGGCACCGGCGACGCCACATCCCTCGCCCGAAGTGTTCAGCCTGATCATGAAGCGCCGAAGTCTTGCCGGCTCCCTGATCGGTGGCATCCCGGAAACGCAGGAGATGCTCGATTTCTGTGCCGAGCATGGCATCGTCGCGGATATTGAACTGATCCGCGCCGACCAGATCAATGAAGCCTATGAGCGCATGCTCAAGGGTGATGTGAGGTATCGGTTCGTCATTGATTGCGGTTCGCTCACGGCCTCCTGACCGGAGAATTTGATTCTGCATCGCACATGATGAAGGGGAACCTCCTGCCTTGCGGCTGTGGTCGGGGCCACAGCCGCAAGGCGCGATGCCCGAACAGGCGAGGGCGCACTCTGCGCCGGAGCGTTATCGAGACGTTCAGGGCTGAATCACGTTCCCGGGATCATAGTCCGCTTCGATCCGCTGCAGGGCCGCCATGGCGTCGACATCACCCTCATCGGCGGCCTTGCGATACCAGTCGCGCGCCTCCGCCTTGTTCTGCTCAACTCCACTTCCTTCCTCATACATTGTGGCAAGATTGAATTGCGCGACGCTGTGTTCCTGTTCGGCGGCCATGCGATACCACACAAAGGCCTCAGCGTCGTCCTTGTCAACGCCTCGTCCGTAACGATACATGACGCCGAGATTGTTCTGGGCACTGGCGTTTCCCTGCTCGGCCGCCTTTTGGTACCAGGCCAGAGCCTCGGCATCGTCCTGTTCGACGCCGCGCCCCTCATAATACATCAGGCCGAGATTGGCCTGGCCGTCCGGATGTCCCTGCGCCGCCGCGCGGCGATACCAGGCGACGGCCTCGGTGTCGTTCTGGGGCACACCGCGCCCCTCCTTGTACATTGACCCAAGACTGAATTGGGCGGGAGCGTATTCGTGCTCCGCGGACTTGCAGAACCAGGCCACGGCCTCGGCATCGTCCTGTTCGACGCCACGGCCCTCATCGTACATCGCGCCAAGATAGAATTCGCTCTCCGGCTCGCATTGGTCTGCGGCTTTGCGGAACCAGGCCACGGCCTCGGCTTCGTCTCGTGGGACCGCTCTGCCCTCTTTGTACATAACGCCAAGACTGTTCTGCGCGATGGCGTTGCCTTGTTCTGCGGCTTTAAGGAACCATACCAGGGCCTCATTCTCGTCCTGCGAAACCCCTCTGCCGTTGACATACATTGCGCCGAGATAGCATTGCGCGAGAGCCTCCCCCTGTTCAGCGGCGGCCCGAAGCCAGACAAGGGCCGCAGCATCATCCTGCACGATGCCGCGGCCGGCGGCGTACATCAGGGCGAGGTTGAGTTGCGCGTGAGCGTGCCCCTGTTCGGCCGCTTTCTGGTACCAGACGAAGGCATCGGCGTCGTCCTGCTCTGTGCCGCAGCCGGTCTGGCGGGCGAAGCCGAGGTGGAACTGGGCTTCGGCGCTGTTCTGTTCGGCGGCCATGCGATACCACTCAAGCGATTCCGGATCATTTGCTGGAACCCCGCGTCCCTGGCGGTACATCGCGCCGAGATGGAGCTGGGCAGGGACGCTGCCTTTGGCCGCGACCCTGGTGTACCAGGCGAGGGCTTCTGTCGCGTCCTGTCCGACGCCCCGACCGTCTTCGTACATAAGCCCGAGGAAGAGTTGAGCCTCGAGGTTTTCCTGCTCGGCGGCCTTGCGGTACCAGCCGACGGCTGCGCTTTCGTCCTGCGCCACACCGCGACCCTCTTCGTACATCGCGCCAAGGCAGGTCTGGGCGACCGCATGACCCTGATCGGCGGCTTTCTGGAACCAGGTGACGGCCTCGACGTCGTCCTGTGCCACACCGCGACCTTTTTCGTACATGACGCCGAGACAGGTCTGGGCACCAGCATTGCCCTGTTCCGCGGCCTTGCGAAACCAGATCGATGCCTGCTCATGGTTCTGCGGCACGCCATGGCCCTGGGTGTACATTCCGCCGAGAGCCAACTGGGCACTGGCGTCACCCTGATCGGCCGCCTTCCGGAACCAGTTGGCCGCCTGTGCAGTGTCCTCGGCGACGCCCCGGCCTTCTTCATACATGCAGCCGAGGAAATATTGTGCGTCGCTGTTTCCCTGGTCGGCCGCCTTTTGAAACCAGGCCACCGCCTGGAGAGGATCCTGTTCGAGAGCCCGGCCCTCATCATACATACACCCGAGGCAATATTGTGCATCGCTGTTTCCCTGGTCGGCCGCCTTCTGGAACCAGACCACAGCCTGTGCATCGTCGGTTTCAGTGCCGTGGCCGGTGCGGTACATACAGCCGAGCTTGTATTGCGCGGCGGCGTCGCCCTGCTCGGCCGCAGTCAGGGTGTCCTGAAATTCGGAAGAGAACTGCTTCTGGCTCCTGGCGACAGAGGCGGAGCCGTCAAGGGCATCGGTCATCAAAAGTCTCCGTTGGTGACAATTGCTGTAACGTCCCGCGCGGGACGGCTTCAGCATCCTTCGCAGGCGACATTGCAATCGACGATTTCGTTCATTTTGCCTCTTCGTGCTTGGGTTACACAATCCCCGCATGGGATTTGCCCGAGAGTCTGATGCCAACAGGAGGAAAAAGTTCCCCGGCAGGAGTTGTAGCTGTCAGATTGGAACAGGAAGGTATGAAACTACCTTTTGTTGTAAGCGGGATATTGCCGGCACATGGCAATGATTGTGTGGGTTTGTGTCTTCTCTTGCGGCGTCGCTGGTGACTGCTGCGCGAGCGGGCATCGACTGCGTGGCCAGGCAACAGGAATCAGGAGTCGTGTGCCGCGCTCGATTGCTGTGAACCATTTTGGCTCCTGACGATGGTAGTGGAAACCAGCCTGGCCAAGGACGGCATGCGCAGCAAGCCGGCATCTCGAACCCGAGATCGCGGCGCGCTACCCTCAGCGTGGGCGGAATGCGCAATTGGCACATAGGGTGGCGATCAGTTGCCTTCCTGCACGATTTTCGATCCTGACCGCGAGCGGGGAGGCCGCTGTCGTGCGACGGTCCATTGCAATGGCTTTCACGGGTCGCAAACAGGCGCTGTCGGGAGGAAAAATGGCGGGCGGCGGTCTGGCGCCGGGATGGTGCTGCCAATGGTCTGAGGCCTGTGCCTGGTGTCGAGGGTTAACCAAAACCACCAGCGGGGGGGAGCCGGCAGTCCGCTTCAGATTCCCGGCTTCTTAGAAAAAAGCATTAAATGTCAATATATTACGCGTTGGTGGAAAATTCGCTGCGGGGTCTCTTGCCGCTTCTTCCGGAAAGCCCGCCGACGCCAACCATGCCGCCAACGAATCAAAAACAGAGGTAAAATCGATATTGAAATATTTTGCCGAGTTGGTAATTTTGCTTGGCTTGGTTGGGTAATTTTGCTTGACCGGGTTGGGCTGGAAAGGAGCCGGGCCGTTCGGGGCTGGAAAGGAACCGATGTTGACACCAGACGCAGATGAACCCGATGAGACACTCGAAACCAGCCGCCACCAGCATCTGGTCATGGAGACGGTGCGGCAGCTTGGGTTGCTCCGTGGGGAATCGAGCCGGATCGGCGCGCGGGTTCGCCGGGGTCTGGTGGAAGCCGCGAAAAAGACATCGGGCATCGATTCCGACACCGAGCTGATTGAATACGCCCTGGCAAAAGTTGTCCTTGAAGACGACTTTGGTTTGAGACTGGTCCGTCGCAAGGGCCATATTCCGCAAGAAATCGACCTTGAGCTTTGATCTGCCACGCGCGCTATGGCGCATCCGACCGCAGCGCACCGCCGTGTACCGGCGCCGCGCCATTGACGCTTTACCCATTGTTGGAGGGGCGGCCTGGGCTGGTCCGCAATTGCTGCTCGACACCTGCGTCTATATCGATGTGCTCCAAAGCCGCACGCCGGATGTCGTGGATGAGCTTCTGGATGCGCGGATCATTAACCATTCGACGATCTGTCTGGCGGAAATGACGCATCTGCTGGGTCGTCTTGATCCAACCCATGGGGAAACCAGTGGCGTGGTTGAGGCACTGCAGCAGACGGTCGGGGATATCGCCGACCATCGTCTCTCGGCACCGTCAAAGGCCGCACTCGGCGAGGCTGGAATGCTGGCGGGGCTGGTCTCGCGCCTGTTCCGAATCGGGCGCACCGACAGGGCGCAGCTTCTCAATGATGCAAGCCTCTACCTCCAGGCCGTCGAGTGCGGATGGACCATCCTGACGCGCAATGTCGCTAATTTCGATTGCCTGGAACAGGTTCTGCCTGAAAACCGCATCCTCTTCTATGAACAGCAGAGCTGATGCAGAGCTGACGCATGCATGGACAGCGCTGCAGACGTGAGGTTGGCCTTGCGGGATGGAAGCGGAAAGTCTGCCTGCCATCCGCCGGGCCGGACAATCGGTTGTTGTCCCGCGCGCCTTGATCCCTGAGTGCCAGACGTCTTGAGCCGGCTGCCAGCACGCTAAAAAGGCAGGCTCGCAGATCCCAAGCCGCAGAGAAGGTAACTGGGGCAAAAAGTGCTGGTGAGGTGGTCCCCCCAGGAAAGCTGGCATGCGGCAGATGATTCCTGAGACGACCTGATGATGCGGCCACTATTCCAATGGAACAGGGGCCTGCGACACAGAGAACCTGGGGACGATTGCGCCGTCATTGCTCTGGATCGCACCCGCTTGGAGGGCCAGCCATCGACAAGCTGTGCGTGTTCTGCACAATCCGACTTCCCGGATGCCGTTCCCGAACGCTCCGCGTCTTCCCGAGGCTCGCAACCGGCGCGGCTGCCGCAAGCCTTGCGTCCTCGCGCCCTCCGCCTGCCTCTTTCCTGCCGCCCCTTGTTAAGCGAACTCGGCCCGGCCTTTCTGCGGCTTGGCCCGCTGTGAAGAAATTGACCACAGGCGGACGTTGATCCGGGATCCGGGCAAGGACCCAGGAAGCGAATTTCACAGAGGGCACCTTGTTTTTATCTTCTATTTTTTATCAGACCTTGGCAGCGCCGGTGCACTGCCGCGCGGTGACGGTGACGCCTGTGCCAGTTCGCAGAAAGGGGCCCGGGGACCTTGCCTCACCGTGGCAGCAGGTGCGAATTTCGATTGCGTCCGCGGACCTGCGTCCCAGCTCAAGCCGAGCGTTTCTGGTTGACCCGGGATATCCTCTCAAGTTTGTAGTATTGACGGATTGGATTGAAGTCCGCTGGTACGGCACCGATTTCAAGGGCCATTTCCTGCTGCTGAAGAACCAGCTTGCCAATTGTCAGGGAGCGGTAGGTCGGCGGATTCAACTCCGGCAGAAATACGGCATCGGTATCATCTGCCTCGCAGCGCAGGTCGAGATGGTTGCTGCGAGGAGGACGATGCGTCTCAGAAGAATAGATGTTGGTGAGGAGGATGGCGATGAATTCCTCCTCGTTCTGGAATCCATCTCTGAGGAGCCCGAGAAAGACGAGACCACGGATCTGGCGCATGGCGTGGACAAGTTCGTGGAACAGAACCTCATCGGCCTGGGCACCGGCCAGCTGCAGCTCGCACAGGAGCTTGGCAATGATGGCCTGATCTGATTTCAGAACAGTCAGGGGGTATCCATAGCCGGAGGGCGTGAAAAACACGGTTGTATCGCTGCCTCGGCCGGTTCCGGAGACATTGCCGGCCCATGGGCTGCCGTCGTTGTAGAGCATGGGCTGGTTTCTCGCCATCGCACGCTTCCAGTCCTTGGCCCGGGACCTCGCTTCATTCTGGTTGGGTCCAATATCTTTGTCGGTTTCGGAAGGCCTTATTCGCACGATGTGTTTCCGATATCGGCGTAGTTCACGGAACAGTGCGCGGCCGGTCAAGGTGGTGCGAATACGTTTGAGTAACGTGAGGACCTGTTTTTCATATGCTTGAGCCTGCAGGTTTCCACCCAATCCCTTGCCGTCGATAATCAAACCCATATATTTGATGGTCATGTGAGGCCGCCTGTGGGTTCGGTGCGAAACTCTCTTTGGTTGAAGCTTTTCGAGTGAAGGTTTGTGTCGGGATGTGGATCAGGCAACGAGGCATATAATATCACGGCGGATTAAAGGCAGAAAGTCACGTGCTGCCGGTTGCCTGTGTCATAATCCGATAACGAAGGTCCAAAAGGGGAAGTTCTCGAGACCACATGACCTTCGTGTCATTCTGACACATCGGACGGGCGATGTTTGCCCATTGCGCGGCAGCCGGGAGTGATCGGGAAGCCTGGAGGCAGAGAAGGGCATTTTGTGCGGCGCCATGTGGGTGCGATTTAGGTCAGCAATTTTTACCCGGTTTTTTTGAGGACCTTGCCGGGAATGTGCACGCTGTCGCTTTCAGGGTTTCTCCGCGTCGAGGAATCGTGGATTGGGCCTGAGGCGACACTCAAAGGGGGCGCGGCAGCCATCCACATGCAAGGCACGGTCTTGAGGCTCGATGGACAGGGGAGCGAAGGTGCGGATTGCGGCCTCCGCACTCGGCACCCGCTGCACATATGCCGTTCCTGTGCGCCCGAACGCCTTTTTGAAGATACATATCATTCCAGGTTCCTCCAATTCTGGCAGGCATGCACAAGGGTGCCCTTTTTGCGGGAAAGGTCGCTGATCTCAACGAATTCGCCGCAATGCTTCGCCGGACTCCAACACCGAGATGCGCGCACCGACCCATCGCATCCCACCGTTTTTGATGATTGATCGCGTCCGTACACCTGAGGCACAAAATGCACTCCAGTGTTCGGTTGGGAATTTTGCACCAGACGCGGATTGCGGCATTTGACTCCATTGCGAACACGATGTGTGGGGAATTGCCCGACGAATATTCCCCGCTGGTATGCCAGATGCAACGGCACTATTTTGCATGTCAGCATGGCCTCTCACGCATGCCGGGCAGCGCGGTGGGGCGATGCGTCGCAGGAATGGAGCTGAATCCCTGTCGCTGTCCCTGCTGGCCCGGATCGGCAGCTTGAGTGCCGGGGTCTGTCAAAAGCCATGGCGGCCTGTTGCGATCGCATTTCGAAATTGCCGATTTCTCAAACCTGACGGTCGCTTGCGCGCAAGCCTGCCGGGAGATGCAGGATGCAAAGGGGGCTCACACGAGGTTGTTGCTGCGGTCGCGGCGACTATCTTGCGGGCGGTTTCGCAAGCCTTGTGAGCGCGATGACGCGCATCATCGGAATCTTTCCGCTTGCGCTGCAGGTTAGGCTGGAATTTTTTGTCGAGCAGGTCAGTGCCTCGATGGAATTCGCGGCGGCGGAATTCTGGAGGCCTGCCCTGAAAAAGTTGTCGGCATAACTTTTGTCGATCTGGCCCGTTTCCGCCTCCTGCTGTACGGAACCGGCGTGGATCGCCTGTATCGTCGCGCGTTCCGCACACCAGCGTGAAACGTCGACAGCCGCCGCCACAATAAACAGCAGGGCGACGGATGCGACCGCAAACGTGGTAGCAGCTGCACTTAACTCGCAATTTCCGAGCCCGTGCAGCGGCATGTGACGTTCAGATTCCACTTTTGTTCGTCCAGGGAGGCGTTCAAATGGGGATCATGCCCAGTCTGGATCATGACGGATCGCTCATCTGAAAACAGTTTCTTGACGGCAATATCCTGGATTTGTGGTATATGTATGGGTGGGCCGCATGATCAAAGTCGCGCGATCGCCATTGTCAGGTCTTAACTTAAGTGCCGATCTTGCGTCGCCGTTTCCCGGTTTCGTCAGCTCCTTGCTGTCGTGATGACGAAGATGTGTGAGGGCGGGATCGCCGTTGCCTTTTCCTTCGCTCCATCGGCATGGATGACGCGCGGTTGCGCGACAAGGCAACAATCCGCCGCGGTGCGGCCGTTGGCTGCGGCTTTTGAAATTGAGGTCGAGCCGATTTTTGCGATTTGCGAAATGTGGGCCGGATCGTCTGTGAGGCGGGGCCGGGACCCAGATAGGCGCCTCTCGATGCCGCAGACAGCACCTGCAGGCAACGGTGCCGTGCTCTCGTGCTTTCCTTTTGTGCTGTTGGCGCGCCGCAGAAAAAGGTGGCGCAGCCATGCGCGGAAAACAGGGCAGCTTGTGCCGCGTGCACCGGGCGGGACCCGTGAACCCAAATCCGTGAGTTGGATCCGAAACGTCGCGGGAAGCAATGGTTTCGACTGCCGATTTTGCACCCGCCTTGTTCACCCGATGGGTGACGATCCGAGAGTGGCAGGATCAGTCCCAAACCAATGTGAATGGGTGGCTTTTCCCGTCACGATGGGCTGCCAGCTGTCGTTTTTGGGCCTTCCGGGACACCGTCCCATCCATTTTCCCTTTGACCGCAAGCGCGGTGTCGTCACTCTTCCGGGTTCACCTGGGGGACAGGGCTTTGAGGATGCGCCGGCGCAGGCCTGCTTAAGGGGCTGTGCGCCCAAGGAGCCATCGAAGTGCTCAGACGGCGAAATCCCGCAGCCGGCGGTGTTCGGCGTAGAGGGGGACAGCCTCTCCCAGCGCGATCATCGCCCAGCGCGCGCGCAGGCGCCAGAGGTGACGCTGGTCTTCATGCTGGAAGCAGTCGTTGTTGGTTTCGTCGCGATACATCGACATCGCCATCACCTCGTGAAGGTCGCGGAATATGTCCTTCGCAGGGGCGTCGCAATGGCCGGACTGCGAGAAGATGAACTCGGCTGCGGTATCGATCGCGCTCCGGGCACGGTTGCGCCAGACTTCGCGGATTTCCCGGTTTTCCCACTTATCCCCGATGCGGCCGGACCCCTCTTCATAGCGGGCCATGTATTCCGCTACGGCTTCGATCAGGTCAGGTTCAAGGAAATTGACGGATTCGGTCACTCGCGGCCCCCCCCAGGGTGTTTCAGTCGGCAAAACGCAATCGGTCAGGAAGCAGCCATGGGAATGGGGAACGCAAAGAACAGCCAGGGCCATGCTACGCATGCCGTGCCGGCTCTCCTCATCAAGATGCGCCGCTCGGTACTCAATTACCATGCCGGGGAGGGTGATGCAGGACCCCCGACCAGCTTTCCCCATAGTCCAATGGTCTGCTGTGATCTCGGGTTGAAACAATTGGCGTCCTGCCGTCCGGGTTGTTGGGGTCTCACGGCTCACCTTTTGTGATTTGGCACGATGCTGTGCCCACCGCATCGTTTACGGCATGTCGATGCGAAAAATCCCGCCGATCACGTGGGGGAGCGGGGGCTTTGTGCGCAGTCAAAGCCGCCCCTTCTCCGCAGGGAAGCACGAATGGCGAATGAAGTCCGGGTGTATCGAAGGCTGAAGTGCTGCGCGCTATCGAATTGTTCGCGGAATTTGCCAAAAGGGCACGGTGACGGCCGGGCCTGCCCCGGGCCGTGGGCGGCATCGCGTGCGGGGGAGGCAGGTGCAGCAAATACGCGCAATCGGTGCCGGAATATCAAAACGGCCTGGACATCCGGTGGTGTCAGATGGTTCCAAACCGCTCATAGGCCTCGCCCAGCGCGGTCTGAACCCGTGCATCGGCGAGCAGATCGTCGATCGCTTTGGAGGCCACGTCGTATTCGCCCCGGGTGATCCAGGTCTGCATCCCCGGAGTCTGAAACATCAGCTTTCCCCTGACGTCATCCCGAGGGTGGATGTCCTTGATGTTATCGATGTCGATGACGCAGAAATTCTCGCTGCGATAGCTGAGATCGGATCGGGTGAGCGGGGTGAATGCGTCGATAAGTTCCTCGGACTCGAGGAGCGTGTTTGCGGTCACGCTGACATTCCTGAGCGCGATCAGAATCCGCAGGTTGCGATCCTGCCCATGGCTGAAAGAGAGCATGTTTCGCGGCCCGACGGTTCCGGTGACGTTTGGCCGGTAATGGTCCTCGTCGATCGTGGTGAAGAGTGGCTGTTTGCTGTTCAGATACTGGTAGCGAACAGCCATGTGATAGAGGGTTCGGAAATATTTGGACAGCCGCGCATGAAGGACGGTGTCGTGGATGTGGAACAAGCGATCGCGCAGCATGACTTCCGGGTTGCAGAGCGCCAGTTCCAGCGTTTTGGGGGCGGGCTGCGCCGCTGTTTCCCGGATGTGGACAGGAATGCGGGTCTCGATCGTCTCGCGCGACATGTTGTGAGAGCCGCTGAGGTTGCCGAGCAGGAAACGCTCCAGTTTGTATTCCTGATCACGGCCCTTGCACAGGCTCCACAGCGCCAGGGTCATTTCCAGGACGCCCTTGATGGAGCGGTGATTAACCCGGTTCCGTTTTGTCAGGTGTACGGCCTGTTTGGCCTTGAGGATCAGGAAATAATAGTCCGACCGCCGGACAAGGCTTTTGGAATGGTAACGGGTGCTGATGTCGAGCAGGGCCTTCGGCACGTCATGTTCGAGTGCTGAAACTTCTCCCTTGAATTTCGCCGGAGTTACGGTGGGCAGGGAATGGCTCTGACGATCATCCGGGCTGGTGATGTTGCCAAGAAATCTGCCCAGGCGCTGAGCGATATGGATGGGAGCGAGCGTCATTCGATTTCGAAGATCCATTCTCTTGAAGTCAGGAACCGACCTGACGTCCCGCCGCCTGGTGGTAAAAACGAACAATTCCCGTGCGTTAGCAAAAGATAGAGCGAGCCGGAGATGAAACAGGCCCTTGGAGGAGGTTCCGGGTCCGGATGGCGCGCCGCGACAGCGGTGGCCACGCTCGTGCGCGGATCGCGATCCCAAGCCGATCCATTCGGTATTGAAAATAACCCGTCTGGACCCAGGATATCCTATTTATAGCACAAAGAGGCGGAGAGTGACGGTGTCTGTCCGAGCCAGGGTGAAAAATCTCCCTTTGGTTGTCGTGACGCCACTGCGAAAATCTTTCCTGAATGTTTTCGGTATTTTGGCCGCAACAATTGATTAAATGTGGTGCGATCGGGAACTTTGCTGCCGGATTACCCCCAGGCTTTCAGTTCTGCTTATCGGGTGATGGAAAAATCTGTTTAAGAACTGACCAATGCCGCCCGTCACCTGTTTCAGAACAAAGGGGGTGGCGTCCCGCTCCGGATTTTTCCCTGCCAGGACCTGCAAAGTGGGCGGAAAGCTGAACTGAGGGGCCCATGCCTCCATTGGCCCATGCCTCCATTGGCCCATGCCTCCCATTGGCCCATGCCTCCCCTGGTCCTGGAGTGTCTGGCGCCCACTTCCTTCACGGCTTCGGGGGAAGGGTCGGGCAGTTGTCCCGGCCCATTTCCGGGGCCTGAGAATGATTCGGCCCACTCCAGGGCCAGCGCGGCAAAATCGGGATCGTGCGGCGATCTGCTGTCACTCGCCAGAACCGCCAGCCTGAGCCCTGTCCGGCATGGCTCGTGCTGCTGCTTTCGAAGGCTGTGGCTGGGGGCGTATGTCATTGTGCTTCCGTGCCGTCTGCCGCAAAAAATCGCTGTGGCAGATTGCGTGATCGGACGCGTCGCTCCCCCAAGGTCCCCAAAGGGGGCCCTTTATAAGGATCCCGTCCATTCTGTGCGTGTGCTGCCGAATTCGCGAGAAGAAGAAGGGACGAGGCCTGACCGTGCTGGCGTTGCCGTCAATTCAGGGCCGGAGGAGCAGCGGCAATCGATGGGGCGGCCGCGAAGCCTCCATCAGGTTCGCAAGGGCAGGCGGCAGATATCCGCGAAACCCGGCTTTGATTATCGGTTTCTGCCCACGTTCCATTTCTGGAAGCGACTGACTGTGCCCATCCCTGATTGGAGAGGCGCAGTTTTTCCGGATTTCAAGCCGGGCGCGAACCACCTTTGTTCGACCTGGGCAGTTAGGATTAGCGACAATCGATGCTACCGCACCGCAACAAAAAACCAGGGACCGGTACCGTCCCTGCAGTCTGCGAGAAGGAAATTTCTGCTGCCAGGTGCGGATGCCGTCTGCCGCGCCGGTTTCGTGCACGAGGGTCGGCGGGGGCCAGTGGGGAACTCGCGCGGGATCGGTTGGTCCGCCGCGTGCCCGACTTGTGTCCTGATCACCTCCTGGTTGATTCCTTCACAAGGTCGGGTCTCTATCGCCTGTCTTCGGGGGGCGGGCGTGCCCCGGTTTTCCCTGACGCGATCACCATGCACCGGGGGGACAGGCAAAGGGGCTCGTTGCGATTCGGTAAGAAAAGAACTCCATGGCCAGCGCCAGGGGTGTCGTGTCAGAGGCGAAAATCACGCAGAGCCTCTCGCAAATAGCGAGCCACATCCATGCCGGTGGGGGGGGCGGTGGCCGACAGGGCCGGTTTGCGTGTAAGGTCTTTCCTCGCCTCCCCGGCGTTTTTTCTCACCAGGCCATGGCGTTGCCCGGGGGGAGGCTGTGGTTTGCCGCACGAACGGACAAAAAGCGAAGTGTGGTTGCGACGGCCCGACTGCGCTGACACCGTGCAGGCGGGTTTTCAGGGATGGAAGGAAATAAAGGTCATGTGCCTTGCAATTCCGGCAAAGGTGATTGCGCTGATGCCTGGCGACAGGGCGACGGTCAGCCTCGATGGCGTCACTTCAGAGGTCTCTGTTGTGTTCCTCGATGATGTCGGAGCCGGCGACTATGTCATCATTCATGCCGGACATGCACTGTCCAGGATTGATCCTGACGAGGCCGAGAAAACCCTGGAGATGTTGCGCATGATGTCGCTGCAAGGCGCGAACGCAGGGGTCTGATCTGGCGGTGATGATGAAAGCCAGGCAAGTCCCCATTGGTCTTTCGTCTTTCCAGCATCGATCTGTTGGCGTCTGGTTTTGCGCAAAACGCCCCCTTTGTGATGAAGAAGGTTGAAGCCCGCGTTTTCGGACAGGAGCAGAAGCGCTGGAACGCGCTGCAGCCTCAATCGGCGGCGCGGAGAGCCGCATTTTCCGGCTCGCGGGAGCCTGCGCAAGGCAATGGCGCCGTTTCTGCGAAAATTGTCGCGCTGACAAGGGGGCGCGGCCTGGAAGGACCCTGCGCGGGCTCCATGCTGGACGAAATCACCAGATCGCGGATGCCATTGGTGATTCAATCGACGCGGAGGCGGAATGGCGCGGTCGAGCGGTTCCTGTTCTTCCACTCTGAAGTGGCAATTTGGTGGCGGGGCCCCAGGTGGCTGAACGTGTAATGTGTGGGAAGCAGCTGGCCGAACCGGGACAACGACAAGCGGCCGGCGCGGGGGATTCAAAATGCACGTGGAACAGATCGACAATGCGTAAATTGCATATCGCGATCTGTGCGACCTCCTGTCCTGCTGGAAAGCAGCAGACCAGCCCGATGCAGCACGCCAGGCGCGATACACATGCAAGAAACCTGCCGAAACGCTTCGCAATCCTGTAACAACGGAAATCGCCAATCCGAACAGTCATCTCTACGGCGCGTAAAACCAGGTTCTGCGGCTTTCAGGCAAATTGTCGCAACTCGCCTGTCAGCACCGCCGGATGGGATCATCTGGAAAGTCTGTGTATCCGGATCCGCCGGATCAAATCGTGCTGTGCACGGCTTTCTGTTCTGAACTTGACCTGCCGCAACCCGGGTGACCCCGGTCTTTGTCCATCAGTGACGGCTGTCACAACATTGCCGCTCTTTTGCCCGCCTTCGTCCATTGCAAACCTCAACGTTTTGGTGTCTCTGTGAGATTACTTCGCGTTGGGGGATATCCTCAGGACTGTTTCGCAGTATGAGATTCGGATCGGCCTGGTGCCGGTTCGCAAGATCGGCTGTGACCGTGGAACATAAAGCTTGTGTTATGGCTTGTGTTATGACGGTATTAAGGTCGGTAAAGGCAGTTGGAACTTTTGGACCCGGTGAAATGAAAGTTGAAGAGAACGTGCTGCTTGATGCAGTGGTGGACCCAATCCTGCTTCGGTACCGCCACGATCCGCTGTATCTCGTCCAGATCCTTAGAGAAGTTCAGAACAAGCTTGATTATGTCCCGCCGCAGGCGATGCAGGTCATTGCGGAGCAGCTGAAGGTGTCGATCACGCGGGTTGAGGCCGTGGTCGAGTTCTATGCCTTCCTGTATTCGAAGCCACGCGGACAATACCGCGTGCTGTTTTCCGACAACATCACCGACCGCATGCTGGGCAGTCAGGAACTGTACCACCACATGCTGCGCCGCCTCAAACTTCGTCCGGGGGAAGTTTCCGCCGACGGCCTTGTAAGCGTCGGTCTGACCTCCTGTACCGGCATGTGCGACCAGGGGCCCGCGGTTCTGATCAACGGCTTCCCGATCACCCGACTGACGCCGCAGCGCATCGACCAGATCGTCAATCTGATCACCGTCCGGGTGCCTCTGACCGACTGGCCGCGAGCGTTTTTCCAGGTTGACAACAACATCCGTCGTCCCGACACGCTGCTCAACTCCAAATGGGGGCAGGGCACCGGGCTCAAGGCGGCGGTCAGTCTCGGCCCGCTGGGCACGCTGGCCGAAGTCAAGCGCTCCAATCTGCGCGGCCGCGGCGGCGCCGGCTTCACCACCGGCACCAAATGGGAGGCCGCACGCAACGCCCCGGGAGAGGAACGCTACCTCATCTGCAATGCCGACGAAGGCGAGCCCGGCACTTTCAAGGATCGGGTTCTGCTGAACTCCTATGCCCGTACGATCTTTGAAGGCATGGCGATCGCCGGCTTCGCCATCGGTGCCCACAAAGGCATGATGTATCTGCGCGGCGAATACACCTATCTGCTGCCGAGCCTTGAGCGCAAACTCGGCGAATTGAAGCAGATGAACCTGCTCGGTAACAACATCCTCGGCGTCGAAGGCTTCAATTTCGACATTGAGATCCATGTCGGAGCCGGCTCCTATGTGTGCGGCGAGGAAACCGCGCTGATCGAATCGCTCGAAGGCAAGCCGGGACGTCCGCGCATCCGTCCGCCGTTCCCCGTCACCGCCGGCTATCGCAATCTGCCGACGGTCGTGAACAACGTCGAGACCCTGTGCAAGGTGGTCGAGGTGATGTCCAGGGGAGGGGCCTGGTACCGTGGTCAGGGCACACGGCAGTCGACGGGTTCGAAGATTCTGTCGGTCTCCGGTGACGTCGAGCGTCCCGGCCTCTATGAGTATCCCTTCGGTGTCCGCATCTCTCAGGTGCTCGAAGACGCCGGGGCGATCCACCCGCGGGCGGTACAGATCTCCGGTGCGGCCGGAACCTGTCTGACCGAGCGCGAATTCGGGCGCCAGATTGCGTTCGAGGACGTGCCGACCGCGGGTGCCTTCATGGTGTTCGGCGGGCACCGCGACCTGTTCGAGGTGGCGAGCAATTTTGTCCACTTCTTTGCCCATGAAAGCTGCGGTTTCTGCACCCCCTGCCGGGTCGGGACCACGCTTCTGGCCAATCTGCTCGACAAGATCGAGGCCGGTTACGCCACCGAATACGAGATGAATGAACTCACGCGGGTATCTCAGGTGGTAAAAACCGCCAGTCACTGCGGTCTCGGGCAGGCTTCCTGTAACGCCCTCCTCGACACGATGCAGAAATTCCGGGGAGATTTTCAAAAGCGCCTGAGGCGGGCGGATTTCGAGCCAGGATTTGATCTTGACGAGGCGCTGGCCAAGGCGCGTCATGTCACTGGCCGCGAGGACGCGGAAGCTCATCTGGCGACAGTGGTGGAAGTTGAACGATGAATGGGATCGAATACAGATTTACGATCGACGGGCAGTCTGTGACGTTCACTCCGGGCGAGACCATCCTGCAGGCGGCGAACCGGGCCGGGATCTTCATTCCCAGTCTTTGCTCACATCCCGAGTTCAAGCCCCATGGCAGCTGCAAGCTGTGCAATGTGGTCGCCAACGGGCGCGTGACCTCGGCCTGTGCCACAAGAGCGGTGCCGGGGCTTGATGTGCTGAGCGACACCCCCGAAATCAACGGGCGGCGGCGGATCCTGCTGCAGATGCTGTTTGTGGAAGGCAACCACTTCTGTCCCGGATGCGAGAAGTCCGGTAACTGCAAGCTTCAGGCGCTGGCTTACGATCTCGAAATGCTGACGCCGCAGTTCCCGCAGTTCTTCCCGAACCGCAAGGTCGATGCCTCCCACCCCGACGTGCTGCTTGATTTCAACCGCTGTATCATGTGCGAACTCTGTGTGCGCGCCAGCCGCGACGTTGACGGCAAGAATGTGTTCGGCCTCGCCGGACGCGGCATGGCGTCGCATGTGGTGGTCAATTCCGCCAGCGACAAGCTGGTCGACACCGACTTCTCTGTCGACGACAAGGCCGCCAGTGTCTGTCCTGTCGGAGCCATCCTCAAGAAGAGAGTGGGCTTCCGCGCCCCGATCGGCGAGCGCAAGTATGACAAGCCGATTCGCGACCAGATAGTCGAAGGAGGCGACGTGAAATGAGCACGCCGACCGCTGCAGTGCAAACCAAACCCCGCAAACTCAAGGTGGCGACAGCTTCGCTTTCCGGCTGTTTCGGCTGCCATATGTCGTTCCTCGACATCGACGAGCGCATTCTTCAGCTGCTTGAATTTGTCGAGTTTGATCGCTCGCCGGTGACCGATATCAAAGAATTCGGCCGCTGCGACATCGGTATCATCGAAGGTTCGCTGTGCAACGCCGAGAACGTGCGGGTGCTGCGTGAGATGCGCCAGCACTGCAAGTTCCTGGTGGCACTGGGAGCCTGTGCCGTCAACGGCGGCCTGCCGGCGCTGCGCAACCAGCTTGACCTGGAAGTGCTGCTCAACGGTGTTTACCGGGACAACAACACAGTGATCCCGAGCGATCCGGAACTTCCGCTTCTGCTTGACAAGGTGTATCCCATCGCCGAAGTCGTCATGATCGACTATTTCGTGCCCGGGTGCCCGCCGTCCAACGAGGCGATCTGGAAATTCCTCACCGACGTGCTCGAAAACCGGATGCCCCGTCTGGAAAACGAGCTGTTGCGATTTGACTGATTGAGGCCGATATCATGTTCGAGCTTGAAACCGCCCCCATCCCGCAAAAGCTGCGGCGCATTGCCATTGACCCGGTATCGCGGGTCGAGGGCCACGGCAAAGTGACAATTCTGCTCGACGATGACGACAAGGTCCATCAGGTACGGTTGCACATCGTCGAGTTCCGTGGCTTCGAAATCTTCATCAAGGGACGGCCCTATTGGGAAGTGCCGGTCACGGTGCAGAGGCTGTGCGGCATCTGCCCGGTGAGTCATCATCTTGCCGCTGTGAAGGCGATGGACATCATTGCCGGCGCGCCGAAGATTCCGCCCACCGCGGAGAAGCTGCGGCGCCTGATGCATTACGGGCAGATCCTGCAGTCCCATGCGCTGCATTTCTACTATCTGTCGTCACCGGACCTGCTGCTGGGTTTCGACTGCGACGTGGCAAGGCGCAACATCGTCGGTGTCATCGCCGCCAATCCCGAAGTCGCGACCCAGGGCGTGCTCCTGCGCAAATATGGCCAGGAGATCATCCGCATCACGTCGGGAAAACGCATTCATGGCACTGGCGCGATTCCGGGCGGCATGAACAAGACCCTGACGAAAGCGGAGCGGGACGAATTCCGGGCGCAGGCGGACCAGATGGTGGCCTGGGCAGCGCATGCGGTCCAGCTCTGCAAGGAACTCTATGCCACCGATCCGCGCTTCTACTACGGTTTCGGGGATGCCCCTTCGAGCATGATGTCGCTGGTCAACGCCGAGGGCGGACTTGATCTCTACCACGGCGGTCTGCGGGTGAAGGACGTCGATGGCAGGATCATTTTCGATCATGTTGACTATTCGACCTACGACCATCTTATCCGCGAGGAAGCGAAACCCTGGAGCTATATGAAGTTCCCGCATCTGAACGCTCTCGGACCGGAGAAGGGGTGGTACAAGGTCGGGCCGCTGGCACGGGTTCAGGCCGCCGACTTCATTACCTCGCCGCTCGCGGAAAAAGCGCGGCAGGATCTGGTGAGCCGGACCAGCACGCATATGGAGCATGGTGCACTGGTCTATCATCTCGCCCGTCTTATCGAGATGCTGCACGCCACCGAGATGATCCGCGAGTTGCTGGACGATCCGGATATTACCGGCAGCGATATCCTGGCCGACTTTGGCCCGCAGCAACACGAAGCGGTCGGTGTGATCGAGGCTCCGCGGGGAACGCTGTTCCACCACTACCGCGTCAATGACGAGGGGCAGGTGGAGTATTGCAATCTCATCGTTTCGACCACCAACAACAACCAGGCGATGAATACGGCCATTCGTCATGTTGCCGTCAACCACCTCAACGGGCGCACGGTGACCGAGGGCCTGCTCAATCACATCGAGGTGGCGATCCGGGCCTATGATCCGTGCCTCTCCTGCGCAACGCACGCGGTCGGCAAGATGCCGCTTGAGGTGGAACTGTTTGATGCCGAGGGCGCGCTTTTGTCGAGGCTCTCCAAGAACGCCGGCGGCATCGCTTGAGCTTGCGGCTGACCGTATTGGCGTGTGGCAACACCAGTCGGGGGGATGATGCTTTGGGCGTCATCCTCCTTAATCGTCTGGAGCAGGCGCAATTTGCCGGTGTCACCACAATCGAGGATTTCCAGTTCCAGATTGAACATGCGCTTGACCTGGTGGATGCCGATCTTGCCCTGTTTGTTGATGCGGCGGAAAAGCACCAGGATGTGGGAATTGCATTTCTGGAAGTGTTTGCCGAGGGCGCCAGGAGCAAGCCCTCCAGCCATGCCCTTGAACCCGCCGATGTGCTTGATGTCTATGTCAAATCCCAAGGCCGATCGCCTCCGCCTTGCTTCGTGCTTGCCGTGCGCGGGGAGGATTTTTCCGTGCGTGAGGGCCTGAGCGCAGGTGCCAGCGTGCGCCTGGAAGAAACCTGGCTGCTCCTGAAAGATCTCTGTGCCGCGCCCGATGTGGCGCGCTGGCGGGAGACGGCGCGACAGCTCGGGGAGCGGGAGACGAAGCCCTCAACGAAGTGAACGAGGAGCGGGCAGTCGATTGGCTGTGCACCAGCTGTGTCTGCGAACAACAATAGGTCTTGCGCTGCGAAAGGCACCAGCCCGCACGGCGTCGAATACGCCGTCAGATGCCCGGGATGCGGGCAACAGGCGACAGCCCTGATGGTGGCGGCCGGAAGCAGGGGCACCTACAGGGAGGCTCTGGTCCGACATGGTGTGAGGCGTATCCTGTGCGCGCAGTGTGGCTATTCGAAAGATTTCGGCCCTTCCGATCCCTGCCGCTATGAGTTGTGGTATGCGGCTTCGTTCAAAGGCCATCGCCTTTGGGCGAGGAACCGGGAGCACCTCGTGTTTCTGATTGAATGGCTTTCCGGACCGCGTCGTATCAGGGCCGTTCGCGACGTGGCCGACCGCGCGGAGCTGGAGAGCTTGCCGAAATGGATGTCGGCGAAGAACCGTGAGGGCTGTCTGCGCTGTCTGCTGAAACTGCTTGAAAGCGGATCGCCTTCCCGGGCACGCAAGTTGGCTTTGATGCCTGGGAAATCGCTATGCTCAGGCGACACAGAGTCTGTCCAGGGGGGGATGGGCGGCGAAGTCCGTTAATGCTGCGGCGCAAGGCGTGGAGCAGATCGAGCGGCGGACCTCTCCTTGTGGTGCTGGAACCGGGCATCGCGACTCTCGAGCCATTGGGGGCCGCCGGCGTCCTGCGGTCCGCGATACGGATGGCAGGTTGCGGGGCGCGCACGCGCCACCCGGAGTCGCATCCTCAGATCTTCACTTCGCGGTCAGCCGCTCGCCAGTCACCCGAAGTCAGTGCCTGCGCTGTGCACGAGCGCCGCAGCATGTTCGATGCGTCGCGTCACAGAAGGTGAGGCCATAGTGAGGGATGGCCCGGGATGGCGCAGTGCAGCAATGGCGGCTCGTCGATGTGGCTTTCGGAGGATGACTGACGCCGATATCGCGAGCCGGTATGACCTTCGGATGTTGAGCCAGAGCAAAAGCGCCCCGACTCCCGACCGCCGATCCGGCAGGTCGAACCGGCCTGACGGAATGGAACCGGCAAACCTGCACCATCGTGAGACAGGTGAGAGATCACGGCGGCCGCCCGCAGCTCACTGGCTGCCCGGCGTTCATCCCTTTTTTACAGAATAGTAACTGCGCCACTATATCGCCTCACTGCTGCCGGCATTCTGCGGTGCCATGCTGTGGCGGCTTCGACCGGGACCGCGACGTGCAGAGGAGGTTCAAATGAGCATCTTTCCTCTCTTTGTTTTCGGCGTCATCATTGCAGCACTGTTCGCCTGCTTTGCTGTGCTTGCCACACGCTCCGATGGGGATGAAGGAGTATTGTCGGGCCAGAATGCAATCGGGAAGACTTTCCGGATCCCGCAGAAGGCATTGCTGGACGGCATCGGTCGGCTGCACTGCCGCGCGCAAGGGGGGAATGGCTGCGAGCCGAAGAGAAGGATCACAAGGCGGGTCCGGACCAGGAATGGGCTTTCGGTGGCTCTGGGCCAACTGTTTGCCGCGGCCGAGACCGGGCGCAACTCAAGAGCACGATGACGGACCGCAATGGCGGTGCGCGCGCGCCCCGCGTTGCCGCTTGAGCGTTCTGGCAAGGGGAGGGGAAGCAGACAGCGGACACGGCACACTGCCTGCGCCAGACGAGACAGCTGTCGCAGACAGAAGCTGTGGTCGGTGGCAAGGCCGCAAAGACTTTCCGTGGCGGGTGTGGCGACAGAATTGCGCTGCAGCGCGCCTATTCGATGGCGCCGAACTGCAATACCGGCAGGATCCAGTAGACCAGCCTGGTTCCAGCGAATTTGGCCTGCATCCGCCCGATCATCTGGTCGGCGTCGCCACGTGGCAGCACGATCTGCACCATGGTCTGATCGGCGTGGCCCTTGACCTGCTCGGCGGCGGTGCGGAGCCGGATGGTGGAACCATGGCCGGCGGCGTCAAAGGCGGTGAAACCGGAAATCAGGTCGCTCTGCTCGCTGACATAGTCGAGGAGATCGTCGCGCAGCGGGCGCGGCACGATCATCATCAGGCAGACCGGTTCAGTCATGAGCGGGCTCCTTCTCTGCCCCCGAAGCGACGATAAAGAATCGGCAGCAGGATCAGGGTCAGCAGTGTCGAGGACAACAGCCCCCCGATCACCACGATGGCGAGCGGGCGTTGAATTTCCGATCCCGGACCACTGGCAAGCAGCAGCGGAATGAGACCCAGCGCAGTGATGCTGGCGGTCATCAGCACCGGGCGCAGTCTGCGCCTCGCCCCCTCGACCACGATGCGCGCTTCGGGGACGCCATGGGCGCGCAGCTGGTTGAAATACGACACCAGCACCACGCCATTCAGGACCGCGATGCCGAGCAGGGCGATGAAGCCGACGGAAGCGGGCACCGAGAGATATTCACGGGCAAGAAGCAGGGCGAAGACACCACCGATCAGTGCAAAGGGAATATTGATCAGCACCAGCAGGGCCTGACGGACCGAACCGAAGGTCGAAAACAGCAGGACAAAGATCAGTCCGATCGCCACCGGAACGACAATGGTGAGGCGCGCCGCGGCGCGCTGCTGGTTCTCGAACTGTCCGCCCCAGGTGATGCGGTAGCCGTCGGGCAGGGTGATTGCGCTGGCGACCTGGGCCTGGGCATCCTTGACGAAACCCACCATGTCGCGGCCGGCGACATTGCTGCGTACCACGCTCATGCGGGCGCCATCCTCGCGGTCGATCTTCACCGGACCGTCGAGTCGCAGGATGCGGGCCACCTGGGACAGCGCCACATGCTGTCCGGAAGCCAGCGTCAGCGGCAGGCTGGCGAGTTGTGTCGGCGCCTCTCTGGTGGTGTCGCTGCCACGGATCAGAATCGGAGTGCGGCGCCCCTGTTCCAGCGCAGTGCCGATGGTGCGGCCCTCGATCTGGGTGCGCAGCGAGTCCGCAATCGAATCCACCGACAGACCGAGACGCCCGGCTTCCAGACGGTTGACTGAAACCGTGTAATATTCCGCCCCCTCATTGAGCGTGGTGTAGACATCGCTGGCCCCGGGGATGCGTTCCAGCAGCGCCGACAGCTCCTTTGCCAGCCGGTTGAGTTCGCCGATGTCGGGCCCGAAAATCTTCACCGCCACATCGCCGCGCACGCCAGAGATCATCTCTTGCACCCGCATGTCGATGGGCTGCGTGAAACTTAGTGAAATCCCGGGAAAATCAACCAGCACGGCGTGAAGTTCCGCCAGCAGGGCCTCGCGCGTCCGCGCTCTGCGCTGGTCTGTCGGCTTGAGCACCAGAAATGTGTCGGTCTGGTTCGGCCCCATGGGATCGAGCCCGATCTCGTCGGAACCGGTTCTGGCGACGATTCCGGCGACATCGGGAACCTGCATCAGGGCGTTCTGCAGGCGGGCATTGATGGCGAGCGATTCATCAAGATTGACCGCGGGCATGGTCTCGACGCTGACGATGACATCGCCCTCGTCCATGGTCGGCATGAAGGTCTTGCCGAGAAAGGTGAAGCCGACCCCGGCAGCGATCAGGGCGATTAGCGCCGCTGCGATCACCTTGCGCTCATTGCCGAGCGCCCAGTCGAGCGCGGGGGCATAGAGGCGCCCCGCGGCGCGGATCAGGAAGGGGTCGCGGTGCGAGGCCTGGTTCAGGATGAAGGAGGTCGCCACCGGAATGACCGTGAGCGCCAGCAGCAGCGAGGCGGCAAGGGCGAAGATGATGCTGAGCGCCACCGGAATGAACAGCTTGCCTTCCAGCCCCTGCAAGGTGAGAAGCGGCACAAAGACGATGATGATGATCACGACACCGGACGCCACGGGCTGCAATACTTCACAGACCGAGCGGTAGATGATGTGGCGCAGCGGCATGGCGCGGGTCTCGTGCTGCCTGGCGAGATTGCCGACGATATTCTCCACCACCACGACGAAGGCGTCGATCAGCATGCCGATGGCGATGGCGATGCCGCCCAGGCTCATGAGGTTGGCCGACATCCCGGCAAGCCGCATCACGATCAGCGCCATCACGATGGCCACCGGCAGGCTCAGCGCCACAACCACGGAGGCGCGCCAGTTGCCCAGGAACAGGAGCAGGAGGACGATGACCAGGCCGGTTGCTTCAGCGAGTGCGCGAACCACCGTACTGACCGCCCGTCCCACCAGCTGGCTGCGATCATAGAAGACGTTGATCGACACGCTTTTCGGCAGTGAGGGTTTCAGTTCCTCAAGGCGCTGGCGCACGTCCTGCACCAGTTGACCGGCATTGGCGCCTCTGAGGCCCAGCACCAGCCCCTGGACGGTTTCGCCACGGCCGTCGGCGGTGACTGCACCGTAGCGGGTGAGGGTGCCGACCTTGACCCGTGCCACGTCGCTGACGCGGATCGGGATGCCGTCACGGGTGTCGACGACGATGGCCTTGATATCGTCGATACCGCGAATGCTGCCCTCGATGCGTACCAGCGCCGCATCCTCTCCCTGGTTCACCCGTCCTGCACCATCATTGCGGCTGTTGGTCTCAATGGCGCGCCGGAACTGATCAAAGGAAATGCCGCGGACGGCGAGGGCGTCATTGTCCGGGACGATTTCGAAGGCGCGGACAAAGCCGCCGAGGGAGTTGACGTCGGCGACACCGGCGACCGTGCGCAAGGCCGGGCGAATCACCCAGTCGAGCAATGTCCGGCGTTGCGCCAGCGACAGCTCGGGACTGTCGATCGTGAACATGAACATTTCCCCGAGCGGGCTGGTGATCGGTGCCAGACCGCCGCTCACGCCCTCGGGCAGGTCGCGCGAAATTCCGGTCAGGCGTTCCGAGACCTGGTTGCGCGCCCAGTAGATGTCGGTGCCGTCCTCAAAATCGACGGTGATGTCGGCCAGCGCGTATTTGGTGGTCGATCTCAGGATCTTCTTGTTGGGAAGCCCCAAGAGTTCGAGTTCGATCGGAACCGTGATGCGCTGCTCCACCTCCTCCGGTGTCAGCCCGGGAGCCTTCATGATGATCTTGACCTGAACCGGAGACACGTCCGGAAAAGCATCAATCGGCAGGCCCGGCAGGACCACGAAGCCGGCGCCAAGCAGCAGCAGCACCCCGAGGGTGACGAACAGGCGCTGCGCGAGAGCGAATGCGACCAGGCGCTGGAGCATCATTGACCCGCTCCAAGTCCGAGCAGGATGCCGCGCAGCGCCGAGATGCCGCCAACCGCGACCTCATCGGTATTGCTGATCGGACCTGAGACCACGACATGGTCCTGGTCTTCCGCCAGCATCACCACCGGAACCAGACGAAAGCCGCCGTCGATGGCGACGAACACGGAGGTGTTCTCACCGCGCCGCACCAGCGCGGCATAAGGAATTTCCCAGGCGCTCTCCGCCGGCGAGACAAAGCTGATGCGACTTGCCGCACTCTGTCCGGGATGAAGCAGACCCTGATTGGGCACTTCGGCGCGCACCATCACGGTCTGGGTCGCCGCGTCGGTGGTCTGCGACACCATGATGACCCGGCCCGGCGTATTATAGCCTTCGATGTCGACCCGCGCCCCCATCCGGATGGCAGCCATATTTGCGGCCGGCACTGCGATCTCGACCCAGAGCGGCGACAGCTGCGCCAGTTTGACGATCGCCGCTGCCTGCTCGAGCCGCTGCCCCGGCGACACCCCGATATCGACCACATAGGATTCCCGTGGCGCCCGCACCGTCAGTGTGGCGCTGATCGCCACCTCATCGGCCAGACGGGCAATGTCCTCATCCGCCATGCCGGCGAGCCGCAGCATCTGCCGGCGCTCCGCGAACGCGATATGGGCCTGGCGGGCCTCGGCCTGGCTGGTCTCAAGCACACGCTGGGGCACCGCCTTGCCGTCGAACAGTGCCTGGTTGCGATTGAGCTGTTGTGTGGCCAGAACGTTCTGGGCCATGGCATGGAGATAATCGCGCTGCAGCGACACAAAGCTCGGACTCTCGAGCGTCACCAGCGCCTGGCCGGCGCTGAGGCGATCGCCACGTGCGATGGCGAGATTTGTCACCATGCCTGAGACCGGGGCGCTCACCACCCATAATTGCGGTATCGGAATCACGATCTGCGATGGAAAAGGCAGGGTCTGATCAATTTTGCTCGATACTGGTCGGGCTACCCTGACACCCAGATTCGCCATCTGTGCCGGCGTCAGGCGGACCTCGTCATCGGCAGCACGAACCGGCGCGATCAGAGACAGCCACAAGATCGCAACCAGGACGGCAAGGAGAGCACGAGGTGGGGAAAGGAGATGCATGATCGGGGAGGGTTCCTGGTGAGGCGTGTTCATTGCAGATATTGCGGCAGACAGAGACCAGAGGTGAAAATTTGAGGCTTCCCGGGCCGACCTGGCGCTGGTTCACAGCGCAGGACGCTGCGCTGCCACCGGAAGCAGGACGTCTTCGGAGATATCGGGGGCCCACGCCACATCCTTGGCAGGACCCTGCCGGATTCGGTTCCCTGCCGCGCGCTGTCGTCCATCTGTCAGCCTGCATGTTCCTGGCTCTGTTGATCTGCCTTGACGGTTTGCGGCGCAATCATGGCCTTCAATCCTCCCCATGACGATGCGCCCAGTGTGAGCTGCCAGTCATAGGCCTCCAGAACGTCCTGAACGATGGCAAAGCCGAGCCCGGCTCCCTTGCCGCGCTCATCAAGACGCGTGCCGCGCTCAAGCACGCGGGGCAGAAGTTCGGGGCTCAGTCCGCGACCGTCATCCTCGATCGTGATCGCGGGTCCGCCAGGGGATGCCTTTGCGGTGATGCGCAGCTTTGTGGCCGCATGGCGTGCGCCGTTTTCCAGCAGATTGCCGAGCACTTCGGCGAGGTCGGTGCGATCGAGAACAAGACGGATGTCGTCGGCGATCTCCGTCTCGAAGCGAAGGCGGCCGCCGTCCGGCGTGCGCGCCAGTGTCGCAATCAGCGACTGCACCAGCGGCGCCAGTTCCGTCGCCGCTGGGCCAGCAAATCGCTGCCGTCCCCCGATGCGCGCCCGTGCCAGTTCCCGGTCGACATGGCGGCTCATGGCCTCGCCCACCGCCTCGATATCTCCCGCGATCCGGTGCTCGCCCTGTTCGCGCAGCCGCATCGCGTCGGAGGCGAGGGCCGCCAGCGGCGTTTTGAGGCCATGGGCCAGATCGGCCGCTCTGCTGCGCGAGCGTTCAAGCTCGCGCTTCTGGGCCTCAACCAGAGCATTAACCTCTTCGACCAGAGGCTGCACCTCGGTGGGTGCCTGCGATCCCAGCCGGTCACTGCGACCCGCCCTGATCTCGGCCACACCGCGGCGCAGCCGGTCGAGCGGTCTGAGACCGAGTCCCACCTGGACCGATGTCGCTCCGCCCAGGAACAGGGCCAGAAGCCCGAGCGCAATCGTCAGATCCCTGGCGAAAGAACTGGCTGCGGCCGCCACCCGCGCCAGATCGGTGGCCACCGCCAGCCGCACCAGGATCCTGTGATCTCCGGCGGTGAGGCGAACGACACGTTCAACTGCCAGCATGCGCGTATTGCCGGGCCCCGGGATTTCGTGCTGGTGCACCTCGCCGGGCAAAGGGCGATCGGGGGCCAGTATCATCGTCGTGTCCCACAGCGAACGGGAGCGCAAGAGCTGGCCGCGGTCGTCGCTGATCTGCCAGTAGAGACCGGACAGAGGGATGTCGAAGCGCGGGTCGGAGGGGGGCTGGGTCAGCGCCAGCTGCCCTTTCTCGTCAATGTCGATCCCGGCGAGCAACTGCCTGAGATCGACCTCAAGATCGCTGGCAATGGTGCGGGCGACATGGCGCTCGAACAGGAGTTCCAGGGACAGGCCGGCGATGGTGAGTGCCATGACGATGGCGACAATGCCGCCCAGGATCAGCCGCAGGCGAAGCGAGTTCCATGTCATGAAGCTGGATCCGCGATGATGTAGCCGAAACCGCGGCGGGTCTCAATGGAATGCGAACCCAGCTTGCGGCGCACCCGACCGATCAGCACCTCGAGTGCGTTCGAATCGTGCTGTTCGCCATGGCCGTAGATATTCTCCTCAAGTTCCATCTGCGACACCACCCGACCGCGGTTGCGCAGGAGGTGGGCGACCAGGCGATATTCGAGCGGCGACAGCGTTACCGGCACGGCGTTGAGGCTTACCCGCATCTGCCGTTCATCGAGCGTGATGTCGCCGACCGTGATTACCGAAGAGGCGTGACCGGCGGAGCGGCGTATGATCGAGCGCAGCCGTGCGCTCAGTTCCTCCATACGGAAAGGCTTGGTCAGATAGTCGTCCGCACCGGCGTCGATGCCGTCAACCCGCTCCGCCCAGCTGCCCCGCGCGGTCAGGATCAATACCGGCATGTCGCGGCCGTTGCCGCGCCAGCGCTTGAGCACCGTCAGTCCGTCCATGCGCGGCAGCCCGAGGTCGAGGATTACCGCGCCATAATCCTCGGTATCGCCGAGAAACCACGCCTCCTCGCCGTCGCCGACGGTGTCCACCACATAGCCCGAGGCTTCCAGCACACGTGCGATATCCGCGACGATCCGTGGGTCATCCTCGACGACGAGCACGCGCATCACTTTTCTCTCACCGCCAGGATCGCTCCGCTCTGACCATCGACATGGACGTCGAACATCTGCCCGCTGCCATTGATGACGCGGAATTCGTAGAGCCAGAACGTGCCCTTGTTCTCCAGTTTCGTGTGCACCACCTCGCCAGGAAGCTTTCCCCGCACCATGCGCAGGATCTCCGCAAGCGGACGGATCCGGCCCTGTTCGACCGCCTGACGCGCCTCATCCTGGTCACAACGCGCGCTTGAGGGCGTGAGTGCCGGCCCGCTCAACAGAGCCGCCACCGCGCATAGCGAAAAGACACCGCGCAACCGCATCGACCTTCCTGCAAACCGCCTGTTTTCGGAACCCACCAATGCCACGGTCATGCTGACAACTTGCTTACAGAACGCCCCCCTCCCCACCGATTGGACGGACGGCTATGCGGGAATGCGGGCCATGGAGGGAGGCAGCCGCTCTTGAAAACCTGGATATTTAATTTAATAATATTCCTTGCCATCAATGTGTTGTGTGGATTGAGGGGGCTGGAACCAGGGCTTTGGCATGCGCGGTCGGTGGTTGTCTGCAGGATTTTCACTTCAGGCAAGGCGCGCGAAACCAGCGCGAGGTGGTCGCCATGCTGTTGCCACAAGATGCCCGTTGCCGCAAATCCACCCATCCTGCGCCTGCGGCGAAACTGTTCCTGTCGCGCAGATCCCGAGCAATCCGGGAGGATTTTGAATGACCGCGATGGAAGATCCGGGTGCATCGGGCGACAGACTGCCGGACAGGGAGCCTGCAGCGGACAACAGCCCTGGATTGGACCGGGAGCCGATCACGGACAGGAAGGCATTCCTGGACCAGGAGGTCTGGCGTGGCCGGTTGACCCTGTCGCTGGCGTCGCTGCGTGGGCTCATCCTTCGTCTGCTGGCGTCGCTGCGCTGGATCACCCCCCGTGTGCTGGCGGCGCTGCGCTGGATTACTCCCCGCCTGCTTGCCTCGCTGCGTCTGCTGGCGCACGCCGCTGTGGCCATCGCACTCGTGACCGCACTGGTCAGCTTCATGCTTGTGACCACGCCGGGCGCTCCGTTGCCGTCGGTGCTGAATGTCTGCCTGTGGCTCAACATTGCCATGATCGTGGTTCTGGTCGGCATCGTTGTCCATCAGTTTTTGCACAGCATCAAGGCCGGCCGTGGTGGCCGTTCGGAGGTCTGGCGGCGTGCCGGGATCATCGCTCTGTTCTCGATTCTGGCCGCCCTGCCCACCGTGGCGGCCGCCGTGATGGCGCAGGCGATGGCCGAGCGCGGCTTTGACCGCCTGTTTTCGACGCTGGTCCACGAAATCATCCAGGATTCGCGTTTCGTTTCGAAGAACTATACCGATGACCATACGCAGGCGATCCGCGGCGACATTCTGCGCATGGCAGCCGACATCGTGCGGACACGGCCACGTATCGACAGCGACCGCATCGCTCTTCTGTCGGATCACAACCGCAGGGCGCTCGGCGAGCAGCTGATGGCAGGCATCAAGACCTATAGTCTCTCGGATGCGATGATTGTTGACCAGGATCGCAGCGTGCTGGTGCAGGCCGGCATGCCGCGCTTTCGCCTGCCCGAGGATGGCGATCGCAGCGTTCTGGTGCAGGCGGGTATTCCGCGCTTTCGTCTGCCGCCTGCGCCCGACGGCTCGCTCAACGATGTCACCGACACGGAGCCGCAGATCGCGATCCTCCCGGACGGCAGCACGATCTCCGCCGTGCTGCGCCTGAAGGCGTCGCAGAACAGCTTCCTCTATGTGGTGCGCCAGATCGATCCACGCGTGCTGGCCCGCCTCAGGCAGACCGAAGTCAGTGTCCAGGAATATGGCGAGGTCAAGTCCCGCCGTGCGGCCATGCAGGACGTCCTGACCCTGATCTTCGCGGTCACTGTGCTGGCCGCGCTCTCAACCAACCTGATCTTCGCCAACTGGGTGATGCGTCGACCCGCCGGCGCAGCGCCGACGCCCCCGCAGCCGGCAGCTTCCGCGGCGTTGTGATCGGTCCGGCGTTTTGGCAGTCGGTAGCGGCAGCAAAGACAAAGGATCCGACGCTCAGCATTGCGGACAGGTATTTCACGAGCGGCGAAAATTCGACATGTGCGATCCGGCGGTTTGACACGTTTCCCAGCAGGTCCTGCGCGTGATCCCGGCGGGGCGGTATGGGATTTCGGATTTCCTCCCTGGGCACGCTTCGCCACCGACCCCATCGCTTTTCGCTTTCAGGTTCGATGCCGACCGTAAAGCCTTTGAAGAACTGCCGATGGCAGAGGTCAAGGACTCCCATCGGTCGGGTGCGACAATCGTCGAGCGGAACCGCAACCTGCTGGTGCCGGCCGGCGTTCCATGGTTTCAGATGTCCCCGCTGCCTTGCGGGTATCCACCATGTCAGCGACCGCGCGCCGGAGATCGCGGCCCTTCCCGAAGTCAGAATCGTTGCCGTCATCGGTCTGAAATCGCATCCGGACTGCTTTCTCTATGTTGTGCGCGAGGTCGAGCCAGAGATGATCCGGAATTTCGTCAACCGGCGGATTGGACGATCGGAAACGCCATCGACGACGAGCCTGGTCGCCTTGCCCGCACTGCGGTGATCGCGGGCATCGCCCGGGCTGGTTGAGAGCGCCGGCAAAACATGGGGAATGAAAGGTACTCATCCACCATTATGAGTAGTGGCGGGAAAGACAGGAGGGAGGATCCCGGGTCAGGTTTCCCGGGGAAGCCTGTGCGGCGAGTTGCACACCCGGCCGGAGGAGGAGGGCGACGCCGGCGTCTGCAGGGTTTGTGTCATCAGGGGCACAAGTCGCAAGTGGTTCGGACTGCGTCCATCCCCCTGAAGCCACAGAGTCACAGGATCGCGCGTGCACACGCCCTGCGCCATTTGTAGGTGTCGCTGTGATGGGCCACAGTGCAACGGTTCCGGGCCGGTGGGATGCGGTATCCCCCAACCGCAAAGTCTGCCGACCGCCCGATTCGGGCATTGGACCGCCCGTGGAGGCCGTCACAACCTCGGATTCTGTCATGCAAATTGCGCATGCCGCTATCTCCGGACCTCCTGACGACCGCTGTGAAAATAATATTTGGCGTTAATTTCAATGCGTTACCGGAATTAAAGGGTGTTATTAAATTCCTCGTCGATCCTCGCCCCGGAATTGTCGCAATTCAGCAACATTGTGATACGAATGCATCAGTGCAGGGAGGCCTCATGCCACAGTTGGTGGGGCCGCGCCGCAAGAGTTGGTCGCCATGGCTGTTTCGTCAATCTCGAGGTCGCTGATCTTCATGTCTTTGACCTTCAGGTCCCGGATCTTCGGGTCTTCCGTCGGCGCACGGTCGGAAGGCGGCAGCAGAACGGCTCCTGCCGTGGAAATGGCGTGCGTTTTCAACACCGGAACATTTTGAATGACCCTATTGCAGAGTTCGGGCACAGCTCACGACAGGTTCCCGGAAGAGACACGCAGAGGTCGGTTCAGCCGCCTGGTGGCGCCCATTGTGGCCGCCCTGGCACTGCTGACGGCGTCGCTCACCTTCCTGATTCTGACGGGGATTCTGCCCCGGCTGACCGGGATCCAGCCGTCCCCGGAGGTCGTTGACGTCTTTCTGTGGCTCAACACCGCCATCATCCTGGTTCTGCTTGCCATCATCATCCATGAAGTCTGGCAGATGATCCAGGCCCGCCGCCGCCGTCAGGCGGCAGCGGAACTCCATGTGCGGATTGTCCGTCTGTTCTCAATCATCGCCGTGCTGCCGGCGGTGCTGGTCGCCATCGTTGCCAATCTTCTGGTCGCCCATGGCTTTGATCTCCTGTTTTCCAGGACGATCCGGAGCGTCATTGAGAATTCGGTCAGCATCTCCCGCACCTATACCCATGACCACGCGCAGATAATCCGCAGCGACATTCTGCGCATCGCCAATGAAATCGCCCGCACACGGCCGCGTTTTGACACCGATCGCATCGCTTTCATGTTCGATGCCGATCGCATGGGATTCGGCGAAATGCTTTTGGCACAGGTCAAGGGTTATAATCTGTCGGGCGCCATGATTCTCGACAAAAACCGCAACGTTCTGGTGCAGGCTGGCATGTCGCTCTCCTACATGCCCCCCGTACCGGCTGGTGTCCTCAACAGCGTCAACGATGTCGAGCCCGGGATCACCATCATCCCGGAAGCCAACTCCATCGTCGCCGTGATCCGACTCCAGTGGTTCCAGGATACGTTCCTCTATGTTGCACGTCGGCTTGAGCCACGTGTGGTGGCGCAGCTGGAGCAGAACGAGCTCAGCGCTCAGGAATATGCCCAGGTCGAGTCCCGCCGACTGGGCATGCAGAGCGCCTTTGCGCTGATTTTCGCGGTCATCGCGCTGACCATTCTGTTGGCCTCGGTGCTGATCGGCCTGAATTTTGCCAACTGGCTGATGGCGCCGATCCGACGGCTGATGAGCGCGGCCAATGCGGTCTCAACCGGGGACCTCAATGTCGAGGTCGTGGTGGGAAAATCCGAGGGCGACTTCGCTCAGTTGGGCGAGACCTTCAACAAGATGACCTACGAGTTACGCAGCCAGCGCAATGAACTCCTCAATGCCAGCGAACTGATCGACAGCCGTCGCCGCTTCATTGAGGCGGTGCTGTCCTCGGCCAGTGCCGGCATAATCGGTGTCGATGGCTCCGGCAATGTCGGCATCCTCAACCGCTCGGCGGAGAAACTGATCGGGCACAGCGAGTCGGAAACGCTTGACCACCCGCTTTCGGAGGTGCTGCCGGAGCTTGAAGAGATGATGAAGGCGGCACGTGAGGGAACCCAGCGTCTGGTGCAGGGCCAGGTCACCATTCTGCGTGACGGGCAGGAACGCAATCTCTCGGTCCGTGTCACCGCGGAAAAGACCAGCGAGCCTCATAACAGCTACATCATCACGCTCGACGACATCACCGAACTGGTTTCCGCGCAACGTACATCGGCCTGGGGCGACGTGGCGCGCCGCATCGCCCATGAGATCAAGAATCCGCTGACACCGATCCAGCTTTCGGCCGAACGCATCCGCCGCAAATTCGGCAAAACCATCACGGATGAAAAGGACAAGTCGATCTTCGATCAATGCACCGACACCATCGTGCGCCAGGTCGACGATATCCGGCGCATGGTCGACGAATTCTCCCGCTTTGCACGTATGCCAAAACCGGTGATGGAAGGCGAGGATGTTGCCGACACCGTACGGCAGGCCGTCTTCCTGATGAAGGTCGCCCATCCCGAAATCGATATCGTTGCCGATTTCAGGGAAGATCCGTTCTGTGCCCAGTTTGACCGCCGCCTGATTTCGCAGGCGGTGACCAATGTGATCAAGAACGCCACCGAGGCGATCGAGCAGGTACCCGCGGAGGTGCTGGGCCGCGGCCGCATCGATGTGGTGGTGTCGCGTGATGGCGACGATGTTCTCATCGACGTCATCGATAACGGCATTGGTCTGCCCAAGGTTTCCCGGGCGCGGCTGCTCGAGCCTTATGTCACCACGCGGGAAAAGGGCACGGGCCTTGGCCTTGCGATCGTCGGGCGCGTGCTCGAGGACCATGGCGGCCGCATCGAACTGAAAGATGCCTCCGACTTCCGCGAAGCTCAGCGCGGGGCCTGGATGCGGATGCGTTTTGCGGTCTCCGGCCACGCCCCCAAGGCCGCCGCTGCCGAAGAGAATTCCAACATCATGCCGGAAATGCAGCCCGAGGGATTCGGCTGAGAACAATCGATGATTCACCCCACAGCCATTGTTTCAACATCTCATGAAAAGACAGGCGCAAAACATGACCAGCGAAATTCTGATTGTCGATGATGAGGCTGATATCCGTGATCTCGTCGCCGGGATCCTTGAAGACGAAGGTTTTGCTCCGCGAACGGCGCGCGACAGCGATTCGGCGCTGGCCGAAATCGCCAACCGCAGACCGCATCTGGTCTTTCTCGATATCTGGCTCCAGGGCTCGAAACTCGATGGGCTGCAGCTTCTTGAACAGATCAAGAAGGACAATGCCGACCTGCCCGTGGTGATGATCTCCGGCCACGGCAATATCGAGACCGCGGTGGCGGCAATCAAGCGCGGTGCCTATGATTTCATCGAGAAACCCTTCAAGTCCGATCGCCTGATCCTGGTGGCGATGCGGGCGCTGGAGAACTCAAGGCTCAAACGGGAGGTGAGGGAACTGCGGCAGCTGGCGCCGACGGCACATGGCCTGGTCGGCCGTTCCTCAAGCGTCAATCAGCTGCGCCAGACCATCGACCGGGCGGCCAAAGCCAACAGCCGGATCCTGATCGTGGGGCCGGCAGGTTCGGGCAAGGAACTGGCGGCACGCACACTGCACGCGGCGTCGCAACGCGCCGATGGCCCCTTTGTCGTCATCAATGCCGCCGCCATCACCCCCGAGCGTATGGAGATCGAACTGTTCGGCATCGAGTCCAAGGACGAGCAGCGCAAGCCGGGCGCCCTGGAAGAGGCCCATGGCGGCACCCTGTTTATCGACGAGATCGCCGACATGCCGCGGGAGACCCAGAACAAGATCCTGCGCGTGCTGGTCGATCAGACCTTCCAGCGCATCGGCGGCACCTCCAAGGTGCATGTCGATGTCCGCATCATCTCCTCGACGGCCAGAAATCTCGAGGAGGAGATCGCCGCCGGCCATTTCCGCGAGGATCTCTACCACCGCCTGTCGGTGGTGCCGATCCGGGTGCCGCCGCTTTCCGACCGGCGCGAGGATATCCCCGAACTGATCGATTATTTCATGGATCAGATTTCGGCGGCGACCGGACTTCCCAAACGCCAGATCGGCCAGGACGCCATGGCCGTGCTGCAGTCCCATGTCTGGCCGGGAAACGTCCGGCAGCTGCGCAACAATGTCGAGCGGGTGATGATTCTGGCCGCTGGCGGTCCGGAAACCATCATCACCGCCGATATGCTGCCCCAGGATGTGGGGTCCATGGTGCCAGCCATGCCAACCAGCAATAGCGGCGAACACATCATGGGCCTGCCGCTGCGCGAGGCCCGGGAATTGTTCGAAAGGGATTATCTGATCGCCCAGATCAGCCGTTTTTCCGGCAATATTTCCCGCACCGCGGAATTCGTGGGCATGGAACGTTCCGCGCTGCACCGCAAACTGAAGGCCCTGGGGGTGGGTTGAGAAACAGCGATTCTAAATGCCCCCCAAACTGAAGAATTTTGTGGTCTCCATTTCCCCGGCAGTCCCAGGTCAAAAGATGCGTTCGTGAACAAACCGGAATCGGATGCGGAACGAACAGGAATCGTTT
>WQYW01000007.1 GCA_009781045.1 Alphaproteobacteria bacterium | reverse complement strand
TTTCGCAACAGACTGCTTTGAGGAAGGATCCCCGCCGCAGCCGAACAGCAACTCCTCATTGGCGAAGAACCGCGCACCGAGAGCAGACAACAGCCCCATGCCGCATCGTTTGTGGCACTGCCGCCGACCGCCGATGCCGATCATAGCCATCCTCCAGCGCCCATGTGCCGAGGCAACCACGCCAGGTGGTCTTCTCCGGATTGTGCCAAGCTCCCCGGCATGTTGGCAAGGCCCGCTATTGCGGCCAACGGGAAAATGAGTATGACGCTTTCATCAGACCATGATACAGCTCCTTGATCGTCCCTGGTGGTTGTCGAGGGGGCTGCTGGAGATTGGTCCAAAGTACCTCGTCCTTGCCAAAGATCATACCTTCACGGCGAGGGCCAGGGCCGCCCAACGTGCTGGCTGGAATGACTTCCAGATATTTCATGACGTTTTCGTTGTCATCGAAGTAATAGAAATATTGCCTGCTCCAGGTCTCAAAGCCAACACTTACCTCGCAGGCGATAAGCCTTTCCGTCCCGCGATCGTAATAGAATGAGAAGCTTGGCGGAGCGCCCTCCGATTCGATTTTCTGTTCCACAGAAAGGATGCCAAAATCCCCATCCTTGATCCGCTTGTCGATCCCTTCCACTTTGGCGTTGATCTCTTCCACAAGCGAGGCCGCTCGGAGTTCCACCCCGCCGAAACAGAGCAGTACAAAAAGGCAAATGACGATGCTTTTCACAGCCCCTCCATGGCCTGCCGCGGGCAGCTGCCTTTAGACATCCAGGTGCGTTTCATCCAGGTGCATCTCATCCAGGTCTCTTCCGGTTTTCCAGACCGACGGTCAAATGAATCTTCTGACTTTTCCCGGATCTTTGAGGAACGGCAGGCTTGTGGCGCCCCACGGACCCCAAGGACCAACGCAGCACTGCAGCGCAGACGACACGTCACATCGGCCGGCAGCTCGCAGCTCGGGTTCACGGTCAGAACCAGAACGCCGCCGCGTTCCGGCAACGGGCACGGGGACGCGGGGCATCGTCGCCGGGTGATCGAACATCGAACGCTCTCGCCGTCCCGGCTCCTGCCCCCGCACAGCGTGGCGCACACGGCCCTCCTGGAATTCGCGAGCGTCACTTCGCAGGCTGTGAACCTCCTCCTCGGAGCCGGTTCGCCGCACGGGTGGCGCTCTTTGATGCCAATGCGATCGAACAAGCGGCAGCCGCATTCTTTTCAGGCCGGTTCTGGTGCCCTGCCCGGATTGCTGGAAATCATCAGCACGCGGCCTCGAATACTCCAATGCCTCGATCCGCCCACGGATATGTCACCCCGCGGCCTTTTGCGGTGACCGCGGAGCGGATCCTCGCGGCCACCTTGTCCGCGGCCCATTTCGAATCCGAACCACCTGGATTTGCCTGAATGAGATTCATCGTGGCGGTTGGAAGAGGCGGCAGATCGTGAGAGCCGGGCCAGCGCGGCAATTGCCCCGTCCAGTCGGAACAGACGATGGTCACAAAACCTTTTTCCAGATGGCGCGCGATATCGTCCCAGTCGTCGCAGATCGTGAATTCAACAGCGCCGGGCCTGGCATTTTCAAACAGCGTCAGCGCCAGGTGATGATAGAAACAGCCCGCTTCGAGCAGGGCAAGCTCCAGAACACCGCTTTTCCGACGGAGCATGTCTGCGCCTACCCAGTTCAGGCCATGCGGCCAGAAGCTCGCGGCATCGACAAGCGGCTCGTCGGTCTTTGCGACACCGAGATCGAGTTCGCCCGATCGGCAGAAACGGATGATCTCTTCCGAGTTCATTGACACCAGCCGCACACCATGGGCCAGAAAGCTCTCCAGCTCGTCCGCACAATCGGCGTAGACATCCTGTGTGACCCCGAATTTCAACACAGGTTCAGCCATCCTGAACTCGTCGATGCTGGCCTCAAGCTGGCGCTCAATTGCGGCGGCGGCGGCGGCAAAGCGTTCCCCTCGCTCGGTGAAACGGATGGATCCGCGCTGGTGATAAATCAGGCGGAAGCCGACGATTTCCTCCAGGTCCTTGATCAGAAGACTGACGGCAGGCTGGCTGCGGAAGACCAGACGCGCCGTCTCGCGCATATTCTGCGTTTGATGAAGCAGGCGCAGGGTTCGCAGGTGGCGAATACTCAACCGTTCAAGCATTTTCGAGTTCCGAGGCCCCCCGGGACACAAACCCTTGGCACGGAGGTCTTGAAGCGTCGTTAATTCGTATCAGTGCCGGGCCAGAAACTCGCTCAGTGCGCGACCGGTTTCCTCCGGAGCCTCCTCAGGGACAAAATGTCCACACGGAAGAGGCAGGCCTTCCACGTTGCGTGCGCGCTCCCGCCACGCCGCCAGGACATCGTAGAGGCGACCGACCGTCCCCTTTGCGCCCCACAACGCCAGCATCGGCACCTCGATGCGTGTGGCACGATCTGCCTCGTCATGTTCCAGATCGATCGTCGCCGCCGCGCGATAATCCTCGCAACTGGCATGGACGGCCCCGGGCCGCAGGAATGAGCGCACATACTCCGCCACCGCTTCCTCTCGGAAACAACCGGGGTTGCGGCTCCAGGAGTCGAGCAGGCCACGCAGATAATATTCGGGTTGGCTGCCGATCAGGCGTTCCGGAATATCGAAAGGCTGGATCAGGAAGAACCAGTGATAATAAGCGCGGGCGAAATCCATATTGGTCGATCGATACATGTCAAGGGTCGGGATGACGTCCATCACCGTGCAACTCCGGACCCGTTCGGGATGATCGAGAACCATGCGATGGGCAACCCGTGCGCCACGGTCATGGCCGACCAGATCGAAGCGGTCGAAGCCCAGCGCCTGCATGATCTTGACCTGGTCGCCCGCCATGGCGCGCTTTGAGTAATTGGAGTGGTTGGCAAGGCCGATCGGCATTGAGCTGTCGCCATAGCCCCGCAGGTCGGCCACAACCACGGTGTAATTTTCTGCGACGAGGCGCGGTGCCAAATTATGCCAGATCGCATGGGTCTGGGGATAACCGTGCAGCAACAGGATCGGCCGGCCGCTGCCGCGAAATTTCAGATTGATGACCACCTCTCCGGTATCGATCCGCGCTGAACGGAAACCCTCAAACAGCATTTGGCGCACTCCTTGCCTGAAATTCCGCGGCACCCGGCTGCAGCAGACCGATGAAACCACACATGCGGTCGGCAGCTGCCGAGATCAGTCTGGCGGCGTCATGAATGGCCTGGTCAACATCCATCGGGCGGTCAACAGCGGTCATGACACTGCAGCGGGCGATCTCGTGGATGCCCTCCCAGCCTTCGCCAAGACTGCCTACGAGGATGGCCAGAGGGACATTGCGCGTTCGGCAGCGCCTGGCAATGCCGGCGACGCCCTTACCGAAACGCACTGACTGACCGTCAAGCCGCCCTTCCCCGGTCACCACCAGGTCGGCACCGGCAAGAAGGGCGTCGAAGCCGATCGCCTCGAGAACGGCATCAATGCCCGGGCACAGGCGAGCGCCAAGCACGCAGCCCAGGGCGGCACCCACGCCGCCAGCCGCTCCCGATCCGGTGGCGGTGGCGATGTCGATGCCGTATTGGCGGGAAAAAACCTTCGAATAGTTTTCCATGCCCTGTTCGAGGCGCTCCACCATGTCGGGAGAGGCACCCTTCTGCGGTCCGTAGACGCGGCTGGCACCTTCTGTCCCCAGCAGAGGGTTGGTGACGTCGCAGATGACGCGGATATCGGCGGCCCTGAGCTGGGGCAGAAGGGAGTCAAGCTCGATGCGCGTGACCCGGCCGAGATCCGCGCCGCAGCCAAGCAGCAATTCGTCACCGTCGAAGAACCGCGCACCGAGAGCGGACAACAGCCCCATGCCGCCATCGTTGGTTGCGCTGCCGCCGATGCCGATCAGCAGGCGGGTATAACCATCTTCCAACGCCCGCCGGATCAATTCGCCGACACCGCGCGATGTGGTCTGCCGCGGATCCTGCAAGCTCGCAGGCATGTCTGCAAGGCCGGCAATCGTGGCCAGTTCAATCACCGCGGTATCGTCGTTGATCACTCCATAGCGGACACTGACGGTTTCACGACAGGCATTCATGGCCGTCGTCGCCACA
This sequence comes from Alphaproteobacteria bacterium, assembly GCA_009781045.1. GTDB lineage: Bacteria > Pseudomonadota > Alphaproteobacteria > Rhizobiales > Xanthobacteraceae > Bradyrhizobium. Next base: position 57,593 of record WQYW01000007.1, on the reverse strand, counting down.
TAGCGTCCGCCGGCGGCGTCGACCAGAGCCTCCAGCGTTCCCTCCCCGCCATCGGCGATGGGAACCCGGACAATGTCGCAAGCTCTCCAGTTGCGCTCAATTGACGCCGCAACCAGTTCGATCACCTCGGCGGAACGGAGCGATCCCTTGAACGAGTCCGGTGCCAGCACGATTTTCACCCGATTACCTCCCCTCCATTGCCCGCATCCTGGTCTGCCACCGAGGATGCACCGGCCGCGCTACCAGCCGCCCCATCTGAACCCGAAAAGAACCGGCAATGGAAATTTGAAATTCCAATTTTCGCAAATTCCGTCACTCCGGCGTCACTTCAAATATCGAACAGAAACCTCATCCCCTCCCCCCACAAAATCCGGGACAATCGAACGTCGATTCCCACCAGTTCTTGATTTTTCTCTTGCTTTCTCGCAATGTTCCTGCTATGTTCTGGTCGCAATTCGAAGAGAAAGGAGCGGTTTGATTTCGACCTGGCACACAGGTCCTGCCGCCAGGTCCTTAAATTCACGATTCATGAAAGGGGGTGAGGCTTTACGGATCCGGTCGATCACAAAGCAGATGGCGATTGGCGCGCGCGGGGATGAACCGTCAGCGAAGCGGTTGGTTCCTCAACCTGTTTTGTGTGTGGATCACGCAATCGGATCTCACGTCAAGCGATTCATGACACCTCTGCCACGCCGCAGGAAACATTCCCGAGCTTGAGACGGCACTGAAACATCCGACCCATTCAGGGAAGGATGAGGATAGTGCACGCGCTGAATCTGGCGGCCCTTGTGGATCCCTCTGGTCTGCCGCGCGGCACGGATGGCTGCAACAGTCGGACTGCGCATATAGGTGCTGGCGTACGAGGTTCCGCCTTGTGCAGGGTGACCGCGACCATGTCGCCGAAAAGTCGCGCCTGCCCTGATTCTTCGAGCTTCACGCCGGTCTTGCGCGACGGCTGCGCCTAGCCAGCCAGTGAATATGACCGCCACCGGGCTTTCCATCCTTGATGAAATCACCCGCTCTCATACCGAAGGGGGCGCGACAGACTGCTCTGCACGAAAGGTTCAAACCATGGTTTTCCTCAGTTTTTTCGTTGTCTTCACCATCCTCACCTTCATCTGGCTGCTCTTCAACCTTGCCGTGTTTGCGCTCCCGTTCTTCGTCGGCCTGACCGCCGCGACATGGGCCTATCACACCGGTGCCGGCTGGGTCGGTGCCGGTCTCGCCGGCCTCCTCGCCGGCGTTCTCACCTTCAGCCTCGGCCAGCTCCTGTTCTTCACGCTGCGCCCGACCTGGGTACGCATCCTGATCCTCGCCGCCTTTGTGGTGCCGGCCGCAATCGCGGGTTTTCATGCCACCCATGGCTTCCTCAAACACATGATCCCTTCGGAGACCTGGCAGAGCGTGTTTTCGGTCATCGGCGCCATCGCCGCTGGTGCCGTTGCCTTGATGCGTCTCACCACAATGGTGGTGCCGGTCTCTTCAGTCTGATTTGCGTTCCGCGCATGACAGGCGCAGTCCCAACTGAGTCGAACAGACCCAGTCGATTCCGGGCTCAACGTTTTCGCAAGATGCATGGGGTGATGCGCGAGTCGTCACATCGGCCCATAGCACCGGCACCAGATGGATCTGTGTGTGCAGGAATCGACGGCAACACCATGCTGTACCCACTGAAACCAGCGGTCACAGTGAAAACCGGTCGGGAGATCCCGAAAATCGAAAATCCACCACTTGGCAGCAGAATTTCCAACATCAAGGCAAGACCGACAGGCTGCTGGATCCTGGCTCTACAAAGCTGAGCGCACGTCCGTCTGTACGAAATCCCCACCTACATAGAGCAGCGGGCAGTCATGTTCGATCGCGACATCGTAGGCGAAGCAGTCACCGTAGTTGAGCGAGGCTGGGTGAACGCTCTTGCCCCATCGGGAATAGGCCGCAGCAATGCGGTGCGCAGAGGCCGCCATCACTGGCACAATCGTGAAGCCGAGACCGGAGATCAACGCTTCAACCTCCTCACCGACATTGCGCCGCTAAGCGACGATCAGGGCTTCAGCGACAGTTTCGGCGGAAATAACCAGCTCCTCGGCTAATTTCCTGCTGCCGATCGAGAACGCAACCACAGCATCAATTCTGCCGCCTGGGCTGTCGAGCCCCTTGGCGGCGCGCTGGCACAAAGCGACTTCACCGGCAGCCTTAAGGCTTCGGCCACGACAGACCGCCCAGGGACCTCAGGAATCTTCAGGTGACCACGTCGTCTCCCCGCGTCATTTCGGATGTCTCCGAACAGGCCTGAATCACTCCCACTCGATGGTTCCCGGCGGCTTGCTGGTCACATCGTAAACCACGCGGTTGACGCCCTTCACTTCATTGATGATCCGGGTCGCGGTATGGCCCAGGAAGGTCATGTCGAAGGGATAGAAGTCGGCGGTCATGCCGTCGGTCGAGGTCACGGCGCGCAGGCCGATCACGTAATCATAGGTCCGTCCATCTCCCATGACCCCGACTGTCTTCACCGGCAACAGCACGGCAAAAGCCTGCCAGATTTTGTCGTAGAGGCCGGCCTTGCGGATCTGATCGATATAGACGGCATCGGCCTGGCGCAGGATGTCGAGTTTTTCTCCCGTGATCTCGCCAGGGCAGCGGATGGCCAGTCCCGGCCCCGGAAACGGGTGGCGGCCAACAAAGACATCCGGCAGGCCGAGTTCCCGACCGAGTTCGCGCACTTCGTCCTTGAACAGCTCCCGCAATGGTTCAACGAGCTTCATGTGCATGCGCTCCGGCAGGCCACCGACATTGTGATGCGACTTGATGGTCACCGAAGGGCCGCCGGTAAAGGAGACGCTCTCGATCACATCGGGATAAAGCGTGCCCTGGGCCAGGAAGTCGGCGCCGCCGATTTTCTCCGCCTCGGCCTCGAACACGTCGACGAACAGGCGCCCGATGGTCTTGCGTTTGAGTTCCGGCTCAGTGACCCCCTCCAGCTCGCCGAGGAATTTCTCAGCCACATCCACATGAACCAGCGGAATGTTGTAATGGTGCCGGAACAGCTCGACCACGGTCTCGGCTTCATTGAGCCGGAGCAGGCCGTGGTCGACGAAGACACAGGTGAGCTGTTGTCCGATTGCCTCATGGAGCAGCACGGCAGCCACCGCCGAATCGACGCCCCCTGAGAGACCACAGATCACCCTGCCGCTGCCGACCTGGCTGCGGATCCTGGCGATTGCCTCCTCGCGAAAGGCGCGCATGGTCCAGTCGCCGGAAAGGCGGACCACCTTGTGCAGGAAATTGCTGATCAGCCTCGCCCCATCCGGCGTGTGCACCACCTCGGGATGGAACTGCATGGCGTAGAATTTGCGTTTGTCATCGGCGATCACCGCGATCGGGGAACCCGGTGCCCGGGCTACGGCCTGAAACCCGTCAGGAAGCTGGGTGACGCGGTCGCCATGGCTCATCCATACCGGATAACTCCCGCCTTTTTGCCACACGCCATCAAACAGCGCGCAGTCATCGGTGACCTCGATGGTGGCGCGACCAAACTCGCGATGATGCCCGGCCTCGACCGTGCCACCGAGCTGGCGGGCCATGGTCTGCTCGCCGTAGCAGATGCCGAGCACCGGCACCCCCGCCGTCAGCACAGCAAGTGGCACCGCTGGGGCATTGTCATCAAGCACCGAGGCTGGTCCCCCGGAGAGGATCACGGCTTTCGGCTTCAGTTCGAGAAACGCTGCTTCCGCCTTCTGAAACGGCGCAATCTCGCAATAGACCCCCGCCTCGCGCACCCGGCGAGCGATCAGCTGCGTCACCTGGCTGCCGAAATCGATGATGAGGATCTTGTCATGCACGGGCGGCGTGTGCTGTTCCTGAGTTCGTGTCATTTTTGATTCTTCTTGATGATGGAGACGAAAAACCCATCGGTGCCGGTCCGCAGCGGCGTCATCAGCCAGCCTTCGTCAAAGCGCTTTGCTGTCCGGGCAAAGGCCTCGGCCTGGTCTGAAAGCGCCTTGGCGGTCTCTTCCGGGGAAACCACGGCAAAGTCCGGGTGGCGTGCCACAAAAGCCGCGACCTGTTCGCTGTTCTCTTCCTTCAGCACCGAACATGTGATGTAGGTGATGCGCCCGCCCGGTTTCACCGATGCGGCCGCGCGCTCCAGCACCTCGAACTGATCCCTGAGCCGGATTTCCAGCGCCCCCGGGCGTATCCGCCATTTGGCATCGGGGTTGCGCCGCCAGGTTCCGGTGCCGGTGCAGGGGGCGTCGACCACCACGAGATCGGCCTTCCCGTTTATATCGGCAAGCGCATCCTGCCCGCCCTTCGGCGAGCGGATTTCGGCGTTGTGCACGCCAGCGCGCGCCAGCCGTTCATGGATCGGCGCCAGCTGGCGCTTGTCGCGGTCGGTGGCGATCAGCCTTCCCTGACCTTCCATCATTGCCGCCAGGGCCAGCGTCTTGCCCCCGGCACCGGCGCAGAGATCAGCCACAAGTTCGCCCGGCTCTGCCATGGAAAACAGCGCCGCCAGCTGCGAACCCTCATCCTGAACCTCAACCTCTCCCTTGATGAAGTCCTCCTCGGCCTGAATGCCCGGATTGCGCGCATCGGCCGCAAGATCAATGCGCAGACCGTTTTCCGACCAGGGTGTCGGCCGCGCTCCGAGATGGGCCAGCGTCTGGCAGAGCCTGTCGCGACCCGATTTGAGGGTGTTGACCCGGAGATCAAGCGGTGCACGGCGCGCCATCGCCGCAGTCTCGGCGACGCGGTCGTCCCCGAACACATGTGTCAGATGAGGATCAAGCCATTCCGGATAATCGCCGGCAACCGGTGCCGGCGCATCTCTCAGGGATCGTGTGGCCAGAGCCGTCTGCTCCGCCGCGGTAAGCGGCGCCGGCGCAAAGCGACTGCCGTCACACAGGGCGCGGATGGAAGCGACACCCATCCTGCGCTCCAGGTGCAGCATGCCGATCAGTCGCGCCCGTGCTGTCTGGGCGTCCATCAAAAACGCGCTCGACATGTAGCGGCGCAACACATCCCACACCAGACCGGCGATCGCCGCGCGATCGCCGGAACCGGCAAAGCGGTGCGCGGCTCCCCACTGCTGCAGCGCCTTGGCCGCGGGGATGCGCTGGGTTTCGATTGTATCGATGAGTTCGATCGCGGCCGAGAGCCGGGCAGCCGGAGTCATTTCAGGGTTTCAGATCCAGTTTCGAGGGATGAAGGGGGCTATTTCGCGGGCTCCCATTTTGCGATGCTGTCGGCGACCGCCTCGGAAAGACCGTAGCTCTCTTCGGCGGCGGGGAAGGTGCCACTGCGCACATCGGCGGCCCAGTTCGACAGCGCGCCCTGGAGGACGTCGAAACCATTGGCATAGCTGCGTACGAATTTGGCGCGGTGACCCTGGATCAGCCCGAGCACATCATGAAACACCAGCACCTGTCCGGAACAGCCGACCCCGGCACCAATTCCGATCGTCGGGATGGTCAGAAGTTCGGTCGCCCGTGCCGCCAGCTCCGCTGGAATTCCCTCCAGAAGCAGGGCAAAACAGCCCGCATCCTGGAGACGCAGGGCATCGTCAAGCAGACGGGTGGCGTCATCGCGCGAGCGCCCCTGGACCTTGAACCCGCCCATGACATTGACGCTTTGCGGCGTCAGGCCAAGATGGCCCATCACGGGGATCTCGGCGCCGACCACGGCGCGAATGATCTCGACCCGGTTGGCACCACCTTCGAGTTTTACCGCGGCCGCCCCGCGCTGGAGGAAGCCGCCGGCGTTGCGGACCGTTTCCGCCACGCCCAGATGGTAGCTGAGAAACGGCATATCGACGATCACCAGAGCCCGCGGCCGGGTCCGGACCACGGCCTCAAGGTGATGCTCCATCATCGCCATGCTGACCGGCAAGGTATTATCGAACCCGAGACAGACATTGGCGACGCTGTCACCGACCAGGATAACATCGACCACGGGATCGGCGATGCGCGCCATCGCAGCGTCATAGGCGGTCACCATGACGATGCGCCGCCCTTCCCGTTTCCATCGCCCCAGGGTTGGAACCGTGACCTGCTCTGTCGATGTCTGCGAAATGTGGCTCATGTCGAGAAATCCGATCTGCTGGCCCGATTTGCCGTTTCTGCCCGTCCTTCGGCAGCGCCGACGGCCAGCAGGTAAGAATGCGCCTGCCCCCTGTCAACCGGGCCCGGAGACCCGCGGACCTTGCGGCTATCGTGCCAGAACCTCGACTTCGCCATCAACACCATTGACGACGTCGAAACTGCGTTCAAAAACCCTGCCTTCGTTCTTGGCAAGGACGCGATACTCACCTTCGGAAAGCACGACACGGGGAAAGGCTCCGATCGATTCCTTGATGAGGTCTCCACCCGGGTTCAGCACCGACCAGGAGGTGTTGGCAAGCGCCTCTCCTCCCTTTTCGCTGACCAGCTTGAGCGTGATGACAGCTGCACGATGCGACATCGTGACATCGGTAAGCTTGCCCACCTGAACACGGATGTCGGATCGAACCACCGAATTGGCATCGCCATAATTGGAAATGATGTAGTAGGTACCCTCGGGCAGCAACACCACTTCACCGGGGGCCACATTGGACAGCAGCGGCGGCGCATCCGGGTTGGTGTTCGCGTCGAATTGGCTGCCTTTGTAGATCGCAAACGAGATCTGGTTCGGCGGGATGCGGTTGGAACCAACGCGCCCCTCGATCGTCAGGCCGCCCGCGGCAAGGACGAAGGACTCGCGATCGGTATCCGCCTTCAGAGTGATGAAACGCGCCTCGCTGACCAGGCCGAGGCTGACATGGACCACATAGTTGCCAGGCGGCAGCGAGATGTTCGGCGATGCGCTTCTGTCCTCACGAACCAGTTTCTGGTCGGCAAACACCCGCCACAGCAACCCGCCCGTGATCGCAGGCAGATCCTTGCCATAGCGTGCCGACAGCGACAATATGGCCGGTGCCGGCGCGGCCACCGAAGGTGGAGCGGGAGGTATCGCAGCCTGGGGCGCCGGCTGCGGGGCCGGCTGGGTTGTGGTAGTATCGGGTGGGTTTGCCAGCGACGGGGCAGGATTGGGGGCGCCAGGCGCAGCTGTGCTGGCATTCGGCACTTCCCCGGGTGGAACCGGAGGGGGAGAGTCGTTAAAAAGTTGCGCCTTCGCAGATTGAGCAAACAGCAACACGCCAGCAGCAAGGACTGCCACTGCAACGCCGCACCGCGTTCCAAAAAACATCGCCCTGCTCTTCACCAAAAAGATGCCCCCAACAAAATGAGAACCCGGGTCTTGAATCCAGGTGTTGAATTTTAGCCCCTGGAAGGCTGGAAAGCCAGTGGTGGGTCGAGCTCGTCAAAGCCCCTGAAACCTGGCGCAACATGTTGACATACAGGGATTTTTCGGTTCCCGGCGAAATCGCGGGCGCGACGGCGCCTGGACCGGCATGGAACTCGCCGACCGACTGTGGTTGGTGACCGAGCATCCAGGTCGGCGACCAGCCAGCCCAGCGCATGGGTGTCGAAGACCCAGTGGAAGCCGTAAGGCTCGCAGGCGTCGCCGGTGATCCGCGATGTCGCCCGGTTCATGCGAAGCTGCCGCGCCTGACCAGCATGCTCGATTCCTCCCGACCGGGCTGATTGATTGCCGCGGGGACGCGATTCCGGGCTTCCCACGGCCACCGACATGTGATGACGGAAAAAAGCCATGAGGAAGGAATTGGAGAGGCGCCAACAGCAAAAGGGAGGGCCCCGGTCAGGTCCCTCCCTTGATGCCTTACCGCGAGCCAGCTTGAGATAAAGGGAGCCACCTCATCCCATGCAGCCGGAATTAACCAGAACCCGCCGCTGCAGTCGAAAGCAACAGCTTGAGTGACATTATAGCAGCACTGCCGGGATGACAAAGGGCATCGTTAATTTAACCTTAACGCAGCAAAATTGCGGACAATGTTAATATCGGCATGGACCGTGCATCACCACTCCTGCACAACACGAAAGGGGATTTTGACTGCATCAATGTGGGACAGATCCTGTCCCGGTGAGGCGCAGAACCCAGGAAGCGTCTGTTCATGAAACATCCATCAAGCCGCGCCTTCTTCGCCTATTGGAACAGGCGACGACAGGGTGCCCGCGCCCCGGACCGGGCCGATATTGACCCGGCTGCTGTGCGCCATCTCCTTGGCGACATCTTCGTGATCGCCTACCAGAACGGCCTGCCCTTCCGCGTCGCTGGAACCCGGGTCTGCGCGCTGGCAGGCCAGGATCTCAAAGACCGCAGTTTCGTCACCCTGTTCGACCGCGACAGCCAGTCCGAGATTGAGGAAATCACCTCGGTGGTTGCCGAGGAGGCCCTGGCCGCAATTGCCGGCATCACCACGGAAAAGGAGGACAATGGCGCCACCGCCCATCTTGAACTGCTGCTGCTGCCCTTCAACACCCGCCCCCACACACCGGTGAGCGTCACGGGCGTGCTGGCGGCACTCGACAGCGACTGCGCCAGACTTTCCGACTTTACCCTGTCCTCCTGGCGCTATTTGTACCAGCCGGAAAATCTTATGCCGCGCCTTATTCGAAAATTGAAAATTGCCCGTGGGCTGATGGTCTATGAGGGATTGAAGTAATCTCTGCCCTCCCCTCGCTCTGCTAACAGCACTTTAACCGCGATCAAGCTAGGTTCCGCTGCGAAACCTTTCCAGCGGAGCCCCGATGCGCGAAATGGCTTTGGCCCAGAAGCTTCAGGCAAAGGAAGACCGCAGGCGCTTCCAGCGCGTGAAAGTGAACCTCCTCGGTCGCTATATGCTGCCTGACTATCAAGAATTTCCGTGCCAGGCGATCAACATGTCGCCGGGCGGGGTCGCCTTTCTCGCGCCCATGCCGGGCCTCATTGGTGACCGCGTCATCGCCTATCTCGACCATGTCGGTCGCATCGAGGGCAAAATCACCCGGCTCTTCGACAACGGTTTTGCCATGACGGTCGGTGCCACCGCACGCAAGCGCGACAAGCTTGCGGCACAGCTGACCTGGCTTGCCAATCGCGACATCCTCAATCTGCCCGAGGACCGTCGTCACGAGCGCGTGGTGCTGCGCAATCCCCTGGCGGTCATCACGCTTGAGGACGGAACCAGAAAGCCCTGTCGAATCATAGACCTGTCACTGTCGGGTGCCGCCATCGCGATGGACCCGCCGCCTCGGGTGAACGCCGTCGTCATGCTTGGCCGGGTCCGGGGGCGGGTGGTTCGCATGGTCGACGAGGGCTTCGCCATCGAGTTCACCCAGACCCAGTCCGCAGAAAATCTCGAAGAGAGCGTTACCGCACGGTAAAGTGAGCCAGCGGAAGGTCCGGGTCGCAAGCTCGCAACCAGGCGTCATCCGGCAGACCGGATGGCGCCTGATTGCATTTCGGGAACCGTCCGGCTGCTCCACAACGCAGGCTTGTACTCAGGAATCCACAGCTTTCTGCGGACTTTCCCGGTTAATGTATCGAATTTTATTCAATGCCGGGAATTCCCCGTGTTATTTAAATGGGGTAGCGAAAATAACAGAAGGTTTAAATTTCGATCGGATTTAGCATGAATTGTCCGGTTTTGCTTAGCGCCGACGAAAATGCTTTGTGCGAAATGTCCCTCCAGGAACGACGGGGGGCATCCATGCTCAACATCAGGGATCACGGGACAGGGCTGGCCCTGGCCGGCATCCTGCTCGGCATCACCACGGCGGCGCAGGCAGGCGAAGGACGGATGCTCTTTGCAAGTGTGGGCGACCACACTCGTTCCCCGATCGGGTGGGTTGAATTCTGTTCCACCAATCCCGAAGCGTGCACGAAAGGTTTCTCACAGCCGCGCGACATCATCCTGACCCGAACCGCGTGGCGCGACCTGGAGAAGGTCAATGACTGGGTCAACGATACCATCAAGCCAATGACCGACCAGGAACATTGGGGTGTGGCGGAAAGGTGGTCGTTGCCGACGGATGGCTACGGCGACTGCGAAGATTACGTGCTGCTGAAGCGCAAGCTGCTGATTGACGCCGGCTGGCCGACAGAGGCGCTGCTGATCACCATCGTTCGCGACCTGAAGGATGAAGGACATGCGGTGCTGACCGTTAAGACGGACAAGGGCGAGTACGTTCTCGACAACCAGAATGAACGCGTTCTGCTCTGGGCCGACACCGGCTACCGCTTCGTCAAGCGTCAGTCACAGAGCGATCCCAACGTCTGGGTCTCGCTGGGTGACACACGACCCGCAGTGGCAACCGCCAGTGCGAAACGCAGGAATAACACGATCCGGACTCACTGAGTCCGGCCCTTGAGTTCGAAAGCTTTACGAAGGAGTTCTCAACAGGTTTCGCGACCCGGTCCCATCCCCCACCCCCCCGTCCCTGACCGGCTCGCGTGCGGCCAGCTCTTCCCCCAAGAGCTGGCCGCAACTTTTTCAGCAGGGATCTGAAAATTGCAAAAGGGCATTCGGCGATCCCTGTTGTTGTCGAATGCCGTTCGCCAGCAGAATCCGCCAGATGACCTGCAATTTTGCAGGCCTTGCCTCACCCGATCCGTTTCAGACCCTTGCCAAAGCGCGCACCATTGGCCGCATAGAATTTTGCCCCCTCACCCATTCTTGCAACCTGTTCCGGATTAAGGGTCCGAAGCACGCGCGCCGGCGCCCCGACAATCAGCGAGCGTTCCGGGAACTCCTTGCCCTCCGTGATCACGGAACCTGCACCGACAATGCAATGGCGCCCGAGTCTGGCCCCATTCATCACAATGGCCCCCATGCCGATGAGCACGCCCTCCTCCAGGGTACAGCCGTGCAGAATAACGTTGTGACCGATGGTACAGTTGGCTCCTATCGTAAGGGGGAAACCTGGATCGGTGTGGCAGGTTGTGCCATCCTGGACATTGACCCCCTCGCCAAGTTCAATCCATTCGCTGTCACCGCGCAGCACCGCCCCGAACCATACACTGGCTGCCGCTTTCAGGCGCACCTTGCCGATCACAGAGGCGGTTTCCGCGATAAAATAGTTGCCCTCGCCCGGAAGATCCGGTGCCTGTCCATCAAGTTCATAAATCGCCATGCTATTCTCCTGTTTCCATCCCCGGCTGAAAACAGGGATTTACAGCTTGGGCGGTTCGTTTCAACCCGAGGTTTGCGCCGTTACGTCTGCAACTCTGGCGCAACAGGGCAAATCCGGCCGTCCTCCAGGGCCACAGCCCCCCGGAGCGGCACGAAAATACGCGCCTGGCGATCGGCTGCCATGGCCGAAGGCCTGTACCCGGCTTTCCGGCACATCCGGCGGCCATGCTGGCGGGCAGCCCTCCCCATGGGGGATCTGCAGTTGAAAGCCCTGGAGAGGGCAGAGTCGGCCGCAAACCAGTCTGGTCCCGGCCACAGGCTGCCGCCGCCAGCGCGGCGCCTTCGGCAACGCGGGTGGTCCATCTATTGTGGTGCATGTATTGCAGGGGGCACGGCAGCGCTGCATGCGGCGATTGTGACGACAGCCCTCACCACGGCCCATCCGCAGGATGGCTGAACGCAGGCTCGCGACCGCAAGGGAGCGGCCCCTCCGGGGACAATCGTGCATGTGTGAAACTGTGAAGCGTGGCGCGACAGAGCGCGCATGTTCTGGCGCAGCGTGGCATGATCCTGCGCAGATTCGCAGCCTCCTGAGCCGACAGAGGCCAATGATGGCGCAGGCCCGCAAGGTCAGAAACCGAACCTATCTCCTCCCGATCACACTTGCCGTCACTCTCGCCGTGGCCGCGACCACGGTCGTCACGCATCTGCTCTGGCCGACCTTTGCAGCGGGAACATCGGGCACCAGTCCCATGCTGCCGATCAGCATTGGCGGCACGGTGTTCAACGTTCCGACGGCGGCGATCCGCATGAAGGTCCAGCGCCAGGCCGGCCCACAGGAACGCATCGACCTCGACTTTCTTTTCCCCTCGCTCGCTCCTCCCGGCCCCGCCAAGCGGGTCACCGCCAACACCATCAATGAAGCCGGTCGGCCGCTTGATCGCATTTTCCTTTCGATCGCCGTCTTCGACCCGGCCATGCCACCCGAAACCCGCATCAGCGCAATCTATCCACGCTATCTCGACCCCCCGGCGACCATGCCCGAGGATGGCCTTGTGATGCGCCGGTTCCATGCCGACAGCCCCTATGCCGGTGAGGATCTGTTTTCTGCCATCGACCCCGCCTTCAATGCCCGCTGCACCCGTGACGCCACCACACCAGGAATGTGTCTCGTCGAGCGCCGGATCGAGAGTGCCGACCTCATCTTCCGCTTTCCACGAAGCTGGCTGCATGGCGCGTGGCGCGACGTTGCTGCCGCCATTGAACGGCTGACGGTGCTCCTGCGAAGCCCGCGGCAGCGCTGACGGGCCCCGCGCCGGCCGGGTCCGTCTTTCGAACGCAGGGGCACATCCCTGGGCGCTGCCGGAGGCGTCGGCAACCGCAGCTTTCCGGATACCTCCGGCAGCAGCAACTGCCTGCGGCAAAGCCAGACCTGCACGCGCCGGGTCGGGACACGGGCAAGCCCGGCAGAAACAGACAAATCCTGTTCAGCCGGCGAATTGCGTCTCATTCTCCATTCCCGGTGCGCGGGTGGACGAAAGATCGAAGCGCGCATGTTCCGCCACCTCCCTCATGCGATGGTTAACGGGACGCAGGAAACCACCGTGCCGCGCCCGCTTCCGCCTCCTCTCGCGGCAAACCGGGTCCGCCGAGCGGAATTGTTCCTGCAGAACAGGGCCATTGGCGGGAATTCATTCAATTTTTATAGTTCGGATCAAGATTGCGTTAAACGCATTAAATATTACGACTACAATATCCAGAGTCAGCAATCTATATATACCAAGAAATCCGGCATTTGAGGTTAAGAGCGATGTATTTTCTCCTGGGTGATGCCTTTCGAACTGTTGGTCGCACCTGTGCAACCCTATTCCGTGCAGCCGCATGTCAGACTTTATTTCGCGCGATTCGACGCAGCGCATCCGGTTCGGTCTCGATCACATTCGCGCTGACCGCGACTGTGTTGCTGTTGATGGCCGCAGTCACAATCGAATTTGCCCGATGGAGCGCCGAACGGGCCGCCATGCAGGTCGCACTCGACAATTCGGTCGTGTCCGCCGTAAAAGCCAACCAGATGACCACCGAATACGCCGACAGCTTTTTCAAGGCGGGTCTCATAAACACAGTGGCCGCCCGATCGGTGGAGTCACTTCCGACCTTGAGTTGCGCGAAAGACGGGTCGACGTTCACCTGTTCTGCCAACGGAGACCTCCCGACGATGCTGGTCGGTGCATTCACGGGGGTGCGGACGCTGCCCGTCAAAGTCGCGTCCGCTGCCGGAACCCCTGTGTCCGGAAACCTGCAGCCGAAGAGCGTAAAGTTCACGGTCTCGGACGTGAAAGGGTGGTCCTGGAAGAAGGTCACCATCTGGACCCACAAACCCGGCAACGTCTGGGAAGCGCCTGTCGCAAGCATCATCTACCAGCCCAGCGATCGAACCGCCGGTGCGGGTGTGAAAGGAGATGTCTGTCAGGCTCTCACCGGCCAGAAGTGCGTAAGCTGCCCGGGCAGCGTATGCCCGGCGATTGAACTCGGCTCGGACTATGATTTTGGCTATCTGTCAATGCAGGTCTGGACCGATGGCTGTGACGACACAAAGATGGACAGCGGATTCACCAGATCTCCAGCGAACCCCCCGTCCTACGTGTCCTGCACCGCCCTGCCGGCCGGGCGTGACAAGACCACCACCGCCGAGTACAAGGCTGGCCAGTTGACGACATTTACGCTCTACACCAACAAGAATCCGGTGCAGATTGCACCTTCCGGCACAAACACGCCGATAACCGGTGCTCCTCCTCATCTTTACGTCAACGGCTCACCGATCCCGCTTGACACCGCGGGCTCGCTTCTGAAGTACTTCGATTGCACCAAGAACGTGACCCAGGCGTGGGAAGACACGCTGAATGGGCCGATCAGCAATTACGCCTGGGAGACCCAGGACTTCACCTTCAGGGTCGCGACGGAATGCGCGGCCAATCCCAACTTCAACCAGGGGGGCGGTCCGGGCGGCATGGTGAGGCTTACGAAATAGCCCAGGCCGGGGACAGGCGCGCCCCCCGACCGGCGTTGCACACGCGGCAGGCGGGGTGTGCCGCCGCACAGGGATGATCGGCTGCGCCTGGCACGGCTTTCTTTCTGTAAAGCGGGATCGGTTCGGTCTCGGAACCGGCACCTGGCATTTTCGTGCCGGGAGACATTCAATCTCCGGCCGTTTACCTCAGCACAGCCGAGCCAACTCCCCCCGTAAACCGCGCGCCCGCCCTATGGAATGCGGCCGCGCGGGAAACGGATCCGATGGTGCCGGATGCCATGGCACAGGGTGCGATTCGCCTGTTTCTCCCCACAGCAGGCCATCCCTGATTTCTGTCTGCGCAAGATTGCCACCTCCCAGCCCGCCAGCTGGCGCCGCGCCCGAAACCCGGGGGCTGTGCCGACAGGGAATAGCACCCCGAGGGTCCCCAAGGGTCCCCAAGGGTCCCGACCGGGCGACGCCGGACCAGCGCGCGCAAAAGAACCGGATGAAGCCGGATAAGGTGTCACCGGGGCGCCCCGCGAGAACACGAAACCGACCCGCGCAGACCTGGCGGGCATCCGATGACTTCCAGTCACCGCAACCCGCAGGGATTGCAGCACTCTTCTTTGCCGGGATGGCGCCGGCTTTCGTTCCAGCGCCCTGTCATGGACTGAACTCGCCCTGCCCGGGTTTCCCGCGGGCAACAGCCGGCAACAATCAGGCCTGATCGGCGAGATCCTCCTCAAGGATCGACATCTCGAACTGATAGGAATGATCGCCATCCTCGTCATCGACGAACAGCACGGCAATGAATTCATCGCCGATGAAAACATCGGCCGAATCATTCTTCTTCTGCCGGGGCACGACACGAATCGCCGGATTGCCGAACACGCGCTTGAGATAAGCGTCCAGCTTCCTCACTTCCTTTACGTCCACAGCCATCTCCAATGCCAGATCTGAGTGGCGGGGACTTTAAGACGAGACGAATGGAACTGCCAGCAACTTATCTGGTTAGATCCCCATTCCGTTGAGCATCTGGTCCATGGCACGCGACGGCTCAATGCAGCCGGATTCGCCGACAATCCGGGCCGGAACCCCGGCAACCGTGACATTGTCGGGAACCGGCTTGAGCACCACCGAGCCTGCAGCGATACGTGCGCAGTGTCCGATTTCGATATTTCCAAGGATTTTCGCCCCCGCCCCGATCAGGACGCCATGGCGGATCTTGGGATGACGGTCATAATGTTCCTTGCCGGTGCCACCCAGGGTGACGCCGTGCAGGATCGAGACATTGTCCTCGATCACCGCAGTCTCGCCACAGACGAAACCGGTGGCGTGATCGAGAAAGATGCCACGGCCGATTTTTGCCGCCGGGTTGATGTCGGTCTGGAACACCGACGAGGACTGGCTCTGCAGATAATAGGCAAAGTCACGGCGCCCCCGGCGATACAGCCAGTGCGCCAGACGGTAGGCCTGGATGGCATGGAAGCCCTTGAAATAGAGCAAGGGATCAATGAAGCGTGAAACCGCGGGGTCGCGGTCAAAAACCGCCATCAAATCAACGCGGAAGGCATTGCCGAGATCAGGTTCGTCGCGCAGTGCGTCGTTGAAGGTCTGGCGCACCAGATCGCCCGACAGCGAGGTGTGGTCGAGCCGGTCAGCAAGGCGATGGACCACCGCATCCTCAAGCCGGCTGTGGTGCAGCACCGTTGAATAGATGAAGGTCGCGAGTTCAGGCTCGCGGCTTACCATGGCTTCCGCCTCACCACGGATCCGATCCCAGATCGGATCAAAGGAGGTCAGTCTGGCGGCTGGATTGATCTGATGGATTGTCATAAACGTAACTTTCGAACCACGGGTCTATAACACGTATAACCCGCCAAGTCCCTTTTGGTTCCCGGCGCAAGTGACTGAATCCGCCTTATTTGGGTAGGAACAATGTCGCTACCGGGATTATTCTGCTCCCGGGTTTAAAGAGTGGTCAAAAACCGTCATAAAGCAACCACATTTTCACTTATCAATATGAAATCACTGGAAATTCTGCCATGACCGTCACTTCCGGGCTGAGCCCAAACTGGAGGGTGGTATCATTTTTACCGCATTAGCCCGCGCCCGGAGTTCCGGGAACCCGACATGGCTGCGTCTGGCCGTCCTGAGCCTGCTGCCCCTGCTTCTGATCGCCCCGGCGATATGGAACGGATATCCCCTGCTGCAATGGGACACCGGGGGTTATCTGGCGCGCTGGTATGAAGGATATCTGGTTCCCAGCCGATCCACGGTCTTTGGTCTTTATCTCCATCTCGGCGAAACCTCGAATTTCTGGCTCAACCTCTTCGTCCAGGCCCTCGCCACTCTGTGGCTGCTGCAGCTGACGCTGCGGGTGCTGGGAGCGATGCGGACCTTCCGTTTCGTCACTATCTCTCTGCTGTTGATGCTGTCGACCGCGCTGCCCTGGCTGGCGAGCATGCTCCTGACCGACATCTTTGCCGGGCTCGCCGTGCTGTCGCTGTTCGTGCTGACCGTCCATGGCAACAGGATTTCCAGACTTGAGCGGTTTTCGCTGTTCATTTTCACCGCCTTTGGCGCTGCCACCCACAGCGCCACCCTCGGCGTGCTGTTCGGCCTGTGCATTGTCGGCTGGATGGCGCGGCCCCTGCTTGGCAGACGCCTGCCGCTTTCCGGGCTGGCACAGGGCAGCCTGACCATCGTCGCCG
This sequence comes from Alphaproteobacteria bacterium, assembly GCA_009781045.1. Taxonomy (GTDB): domain Bacteria; phylum Pseudomonadota; class Alphaproteobacteria; order Rhizobiales; family Xanthobacteraceae; genus Bradyrhizobium. Next base: position 40,819 of record WQYW01000007.1, on the reverse strand, counting down.
GCAGCGCGATGCTGCTTGTCGCCAATTTCGCCCTGTCCGGGACCTGGGCCTGGACCCCCGGCGGCTACGGCGTCGCCTTCGGCCGCATGATGCAGGACGGCATTGTGGCACGTTATCTCCACGATCACTGCCCCCAGGAGAAGCTCAAGCTGTGCCCCTACCGCCACGAATTGCCGGCGACCGCCGATGAATTCCTGTGGGGCCAGAGCATGTTCAACATCCTCGGCCGCTTTGAGGGGCTGGACCCTGAGATGAGTCACATCGTCCTGCGCTCGCTTGCCGAATACCCGGCCTGGCAGGCTGAGGCGGCATTGCGTGCCACCGGCCAGCAGCTCATCTCTGTGGCCACCGGTGAAGGCACCAACGGCTGGATCCCCCACACCTATGGCATCATTGAGCGTTTTGTGCCCTCCCAGGTCAGGATGATGCGTGCGGCACGCCAGCAGCACTGGGAGATCAATTTTGATTACGTCAACTGGCTCCACGTGCCCGTCGCCCTGGCCTCAATGCTGGCACTGCTCGGCCTGCTCGGCCACGCCGTGATCCGACGCCGGTTTGACGGTCTGACGCTTCTCGCCACCACGGTGACGATCGCGCTCCTTGGCAACGCCTTCATCTGCGGCGTGATCTCAGGACCGCATGACCGTTATGGTGCACGCATGGTCTGGGTGGCGACCTTCGTGGTGCTGATCGCTGCGACACGGCATTTCGGCAACAGCGAGGCGCAGGAGCCCCCCGGATCATCATAAGGGGAGCCATCATGGGTGGCGGGAGAGGAAATCCACCACACCGTTCTTGAAGACCCTGTCGCCAACCGCGCGCATATGGTCGCGATCGGGAATGTCGAGCACTTCCGCACCTGGAATGACCGCAGCGAGCGCCTGTGCGGAGCCCGCAATATCGTCTCTTGTGCCGACCGCGATCAGGACCGGGACCCTGATGCGCGCCATCTCCTCTTCGGTCATGTAACGCCGTGTCGCACGAAGGCACGCCGCCAGGGCCTTGCGATCCGACCTGGTTTTTTCGGCGAAATCGCGAAAACTGCGCCCCACCGGATCAGTGACATCGTCGATCGAGGCCGCATCGAGCGCCAGTGCAACCTCTTCTCCCGGCCCCCTGCCGGCGATCAATCCCTCAAACCCGATGCCGGCGAGGATGACCGTGCGGAGCCGTTCGGCGTGATTGCAGGCAAGCCAGGCCGCGATCCGTGCCCCCATCGAATAGCCCATGACATCGGCGCGCGGGATGGCGAGATGATCCATCAGAGCCAGCACGTCGCCTGCCAGATGGGGAATGGAATATTGCGCCTGATCGTGGAACCGGGTCGACTCGCCATGGCCGCGATTGTCGGGTGCGATCACCCGACGGCCGGCCCTGCAGAGTTCCGACACCCAGCCCGGATAGATCCAGTTCACATATCTGCTCGAGGCAAAGCCATGAATCAGAAAGATCGGGTCGCCCTCGCCCTCGTCGAGATAGGCGATTTCAGCCGCTCCATTGTGAAAACTCAGCATCGGTCCATCCCAATGTCGGGTCTTGAGAAACAGGCAGGGGTTAGGCCGCGCATCTGACCGTCTGAAGGGCCGCGGCAGCGAGTTCACGACGGCGACGGCGCGCCTTGCCGCGCCGGATCGCGAAGCGGGTGGTCCGCTCGGTGGTCGACTTGATCGCCGACAGCACCCCGAAAAGTGCAAACAGTGCCGCAAACAGCCACCACACCAATTGCATCAGGCCGGCGAGAATGAGCAGTGCGCCACGGCCCAGAAGCTTGATTACCGCCCTGGTTTTGCCACCCATTTTCTCCGCCAGCTTCGCGGCGCGCGACACATCTTTGGGGCCTTCGGCGATCTTGAGCACATCCAGCGCCCCCCTGGTGCCGCTGCTGGTGGTCACCCGCGCCACATCCTTGCCGAGCCGCACCAGCCCCCCTGCCTTCTCGACCCGGAACGCCGCCTTGATGGCGCCAATGGTCTGCCCCGGGCGCATCAGGGAGCCGGAGGCCACCGCCTCCCGCAGGACTTTGGTGTCCACGACATCCCGGGCGACGCGACCAGCCCATTCTGCCAGCCCCTTACCAAGCCGACCCAGCTTGCGGGCATCCTTGACCATTGTGACACCGGCCCGGACCGGGGCAAACCCGCCCAGCGAGACATAGGTCGCTCCGGTCACTGCAAGCCCGGTCGCCGCCAGACCCAGCACCAGGTGGTCGGCCTCCTCACCCACGGCAATATGTTTGCCCTCACGCACCACATCGCGGATGTCGCCGATAACGAAGAGATCGCCGACCACGGTGCCGGAGAGGCTGGCAACATCGTCTGCGCTCCCCGTCACCAGGCCGGTGGCAAAGCGTTTGGCAACATGGAGCGTTGACCGTTCCGCGGCGACCGCGTCCTCGACCTGGCTGACGACGGAATCGGGCAGCACAATATTGCGTGAACGTGCCAGTTCAAGGAAGCTGTTGGCGAGATCCGCGTCCCCCTCGGCGAGCGCTGCGGCAATATTGCTCTCGATCACGGCCCCACCGTCCCTGGCCAGAACCGAATCCAGCCTTCGCTCTGACAGTGCCGCGGGGTCATCCTGCGCTGCAAGCATGACGGCCGCCTCATGGGCGCGGGGCAGCAAAAGCATCAGGGCCAGCGTCAACAGGATCAGCCCTGCCACCCTGATTCGCAGCCGTCGCACTCGCAGCCGTCGCAGGCCCCTGATGTCTGCCCAACGCATCGCTCAACCCGAAAAAAGACCGCCCTCCTTCAATACAGATCTTATCTGAACCGTGCCACAACACCCCCGACGAAAGAAGGCTTTTCTGAGGCGGAAACATGCTGCACAAGCCTTTTTACGGGCAGGGAAATTTTGATGGCACCGGGCTGGCAATCGGGCCCCCCCGCTTGTATGGTCCGCCGCGTCAAATGTTGCCGTGTCCCTGCATTCACACCCAGGATGAGTCACGATGTCGCATCATGTCGTCCCACATTTTCAGAACGATGCTGGCGTGCCGGTTATCGAGATCGGTGCCCAGGAGTTCATGTGCGTGGGCGCCACCCCTCCTTTTGACCATCCCCATGTGTTTCTCGATCTCGGCAACGACGATCAGATCATCTGCCCCTATTGCTCCACGATCTATCGCTTCGCCTCCGACCTTGCCCCCGGCGAGGCGCGGCCTGCGGAATGCGTGGTCAAAGAGAAAGCAGCCTGAGCGGGCTTGGGGGAAGTCTCCTGTTTCGCTCAAGGCATCATCGATTCCGCATCGTCCGATGGGCGTGGCTTTCGACGACCGCTTTTTGTCTGTGACCGAACGGCCAGGGCTTGAGCGAATCCGTGCCTTCCCGGAACAGGCTCATTCCCTTGCCCTTCGGGGTGGGGTGCCGGAGACAGGGCGAACCCAGACAGAATTTGGGTTAGCTCATAACTCTGACTGGCTGATACTTGACTTGTCAGTAAAATTGCAAAATTGGACTGATAACTTTTGCGGGCGTGGCGAAACAGGTAGACGCAAGAGACTTAAAATTTCTCGGCACGAAAGTGCCATGCCGGTTCGACCCCGGCCGCCCGCACCACACTGGTGGAAAACCGCAAGAGTCACGAAACGTTTAACGTTCGGGTCGATCCCAATGGAACCCCATGCTCCATTTGAGGTATCAATTTACCTCAGCGACATCAACATAGTTCCACCCATGACTGGCGTGTATTGATTGAGGGCAGACCGAGATCAGCCCAAATGTTGTGAAGGGCAGGCAGCCACAGCTTTGGCAAGTAAATGTTTCGCAGAAGGAGCAAGGCCCCTCCCCCTCTAATCACCGTCTTTCATCACCCGAGCACGCCGGTTCGCTGCCACCAACCGCCGGCAGTACAAACATCTGTGCGGAATTCATCTCTCTGCCACGCCACGCAGAATGGCGAAGTTCTCAAATTAAAAAGCTATTTCAATCACTTATTGTGGTCTCCACCAAACAGAACAGGATGGCGAAGCTGATCCGGAATAGCGTTTGCTTTGGAACTCGGGCACCCATCGTAAGTTCGTTGGAACCGCTTTCGATTGCGCTATGGCATCAGCAAAGTCTGCATTCTGATGGTCCATGGAGCCAACTGACTCACCAACGCCATCCAACCAACATGAATCCCCCCGTTGCGGGTTCCGCAACGGGGGTAATCCTTCGCAACGTTTACCGAAGTTCTCGTTGCTTGCCGTGGTTTTCCAACCGATTTCCCAGAGCATGATTGCCTAAGTGCACGATAACGTCAATAATAAAATTTCTGGTTCCGTCTGGTTTCTGTTGACAGGTGGCGAAATGAGCGCACGCGGCTATCGGCGCATTCTCGGAATTGACCTCGGAATCGCATCCTGCGGTTGGGGAGTTATCGAGGTTGGCGAGAATGACGGAAACATCATTGCTGCCGGCGTTCGCTGTTTCGACGCCCCTCTCATAGACAAGACGGGGGAGCCGAAGAGTGCCGATCGCCGGAAAGCACGTGGTCAACGGCGAATTATTCGTCGTCGTCGGCAGCGCATGAATCTCATCCGGAGATTGCTCGTTGAATTTCGCGTGCTGCCGGATCACACACCGGAAGCTCTCCACCACGCATTGCGTCGAATCCCGCCGACTGCCGCAGGTTCACAAGTTACGCCCTGGACACTTCGCGCCGCTGCGCACATGCGTCTCTTGACCAACGATGAATTTGCGGTTGTTCTCGGCCATATCGCCCGCCATCGTGGTTTCCGCTCAAACTCCAAGAAAGAGGCTGGCGCAAATGCCGCGGACGAAACGTCCAAAATGAAGAAGGCAATGGAGGCCACGCGCGAAGGCCTCGCCCAATACCATTCTTTCGGCGACATGATCGCCAACGATCCGAAATTCGCAGATCGGAAACGTAATCGAGACAAAGATTATTCGCATACCGCCAAACGCTCGGATCTCGAAGATGAAGTACGCGCAATCTTCCGCGCTCAGCGTCGGCTCGGAAGCTCTGCTGCCACCGAGCAGTTTGAGCGATCGTTCGCGGGCGCTGCCTTCTTCCAGCGTCCATTGCAGGACAGCGAAGATGTGGTTGGCGAGTGTCCATTTGAGCCAGGCGAGAAGCGCACCGCCCGGTGCTCACCGTCCTTCGAAATTTTCCGCTTTCTTTCGCGACTGGTAAATTTGCGATTGACTGTCGGCCGTGTCGAGAGAATGCTGACACCCGACGAAATCGCCATCGCGGCAAAGCACTTCGGTGAGCAGAAGAGCATTACTTTCAAGACCTTGCGCAAGCGCCTCGACCTCGATCCAAACGTGCGTTTTGCCGGCATTGCCCCCGACAAGGAAGGCGTCGACGTGGCTGCGCGAATGGGCGGCGCGGCGTTCGGCACCTGTGTCCTGCGCAACGTTCTCGGCGATGCCCCTTGGCAGTCTTTATTGCGATCACCTGAAAAACTTGATCGTGTCGCAGAAATTCTTTCGTTTCGTGAAGATGTGGATTCCATCCGCAGAGGTCTCGACGAAGTGGGCCTTGACGCCCCAATTGTTGACCGATTGACGCAGGCGGTGGCCGACGGTGATTTCAGGGACTTCAGCAAGGCTGCCCATATTTCTTCGCTGGCTGCGCGCAACATCATTCCTGGCCTACGCCAGGGGATGGTCTTCTCGGAGGCCTGTGCGCGTGTCGGTTACGACCACACCGCGCGCCCATCCGTTTCGCTTGAACAGATTGGCAGTCCAGTGACCCGAAAGGCCTTTTCCGAGGCGATCAAGCAGGTCCGCGCTGTTACGCGTGAATATGGCCCCATCGACATCATCCATATCGAACTCGCCCGGTCTGTCGGCAAGAGCGCAGAAGAGCGCAAAGCGATAAGCGAAGGAATTGAACAACGCAACGTCGAGAAAGAAAGGCGCCGGAAAGAGGCGCAAGAACTCCTTGATCGTGCTCCAAGTGACGATGAACTCTTAAGATATGAACTCGCCAAGGAGCAGAATTTCAAGTGCATTTATTCTGGCAATCCTATAGACCCTGGCGGGATCAAAGCAAATGACACACGATATCAGGTTGATCATATTCTGCCGTGGAGTCGTTTTGGAGACAACTCGTATATAAACAAAACGCTCTGCACAACGAAGGCCAACCAGGACAAGCGCGGGCGAACACCTTTCGAGTGGTTCGAAACCGAGAAGACAGAACAGGAATGGATGGAATACGTCGCCCGCGTTGAAAGTCTGAAGGAAGTCAAGGGACGCAAGAAGCGTAACTACTGCATCAAGGATGCGGGAAATTTCGAAGAAAAATTCAAGGCGCGCAACCTGACCGACACCCAATGGGCCACGCGACTGCTTGCCGACGAACTGAAACGGATGTTTCCCGCACATGAGGGAGAACGGCGGGTTTTCACACGCCCTGGTTCGATCACCTCAGCCCTCCGGCGCGCGTGGGGACTTGAAGGCCTCAAAAAGGAAGCCGGAAAGCGGGTCGAGGACGACAGGCATCACGCAGTCGATGCGCTCGTGCTGGCTGCAACAAGCGAAAGCTTGCTGAATCGTCTGACCAAAGAGATTCAGAAGCGGGAAAGCGAAGGTCGCCAGGACGATATCTTCCATTGCAGTCAACCTTGGCCAGGCTTCCGCCTGGGCGTTGAAGAGACTGTCTATGGCTCAGCTGGCATTTTCGTCTCCCGCGCCGAACGTCGCCGCGCGCGTGGAAAGGCTCACGATGCAACGATCAGGCAAATTCGTGAAATTGATGGCGAAACAGCCTTATTTGAGCGCCGACCAATTGAAAAGCTGACGGAAGACGACCTGGACAAGATCCCTGTTCCCGAACCCTATGGAAAGATAGCTGATCCACGGAAATTGCGAGATGATCTGGTAGAAAATCTTCGTGTTTGGATCGCTAGCGGGAAGCCGAAGGACAAGCCACCGCGGTCCCCAAAGGGTGATGTCGTGCGAAAAGTGCGCATCAGATCAACGAACAAGGTTGCAGTCGAATTGAACGGAGGTGCTGTAGATCGCGGCGACATGGCTCGGGTTGATGTTTTCCGGAAGAAGAACAAAAAAGGCGCCTTTGAATTTCATGTGGTGCCCATCTACCCCCATCAGATTGTTACACTGGAGTCTCCGCCGAACAGGGCGGTGATCGGCAATAAAGCCGAAAGTAATTGGACGCTAATCGACGACAATTTTGAGTTTGTCTGGTCGCTCAATCCAATGTGTTATCTGAAACTCACAAAGTCGAATGGCGAGATGATTGAAGGATATTTTCGGAGCATGGATCGGACCACTGGTGCAATCAACTTGTCCCCAATGGAAACAAATTCCAAGACGATCCGAAGCATTGGGGTCAAGACGCTTTCCAGTTTTCGTAAGTTCGTCATTGATCGTCTTGGTCGGAAGTTTGAAATTCCTGGCGAGGTTCGGACATGGCGTGGCGAGGCCTGCATCTGACGAACGCAGCGAAACTGTCGCTGGCTGACCGTCAGATTTGCGTTAAACAGGACGCTGGCGAAATCCGGCTCGCTCTTGAGGATATTGCCTGGATCGTGATTGACACACCTCAGGCAGTGTTTTCGAGCGCACTTGTGAGCGCATGCATGGAAGCTGGGATTGCGGTGGTTTTCACAGACGACCGACACACTCCTTCCGGTCTTGCTCTGCCCTTTCATCGCCACCATAGACAAGGGGCGGTGGCAAAACTTCAGGTTGATGCAAAAGACAGCATGAAGAGGCGGTTGTGGCAGACAATCGTTCGCCGTAAGATACTGAATCAGGCAGCGTCCCTCTCAATTCTGGATCGTGAAAGTGCGACCACGCTTATGGAAATCGCTCGCCATGTGGAACCCGGCGATCCCTCGAATGTTGAAGCCCGGGCGGCGCGCTTCTATTGGTCGCATCTGTTCAGAGATTTTGTCCGCGATGACGATAGCGATCTCCGCAACAAGATGCTGAATTACGGTTATGCTGTGGTGCGTGCCGGGGTTGCACGTGCACTTGTTGCATCGGGCTTTTTGCCGGCATTCGGCGTCAAACACGATGGATCTGCGAACGCTTTCAACCTTGCAGACGATCTCGTTGAACCATTCCGGCCTTTTGTCGATGTTCTTGCATGCAAGACGGTTCCCGGGGGCACAGACAAGAGCGGAGACCTGACTCTGGAACATCGCCGCGCGATGGCAGGCGTGCTCTTCCTGAACGGCAAAGTGGGTAATGAAAAAGTATCGCTTCTTGTCGCGGCTGAAATGGCCGCCGCAAGCTTCTCACGCGCTTTGGAATTTGAAAAGCCAGCGCTTCTCGAACTGCCAGAACTGGAGTGGGACCCGTGAAAAGCGAGGAGGTTCGTTTCGTGTGGATATTAGTTTTCTTCGATCTGCCAGTCGGCACCAAAACCGACCGTCGCAACGCGAATCGCTTTCGCCAATTCCTGAAAGACGATGGCTTCATTATGCTGCAATGGTCTGTCTACTCCCGCGTCTGTCGAGGCGAAAACGCTGGAGAAAAGCACGAGCAACGTGTAACAAAAAAATTGCCACCGCGCGGCAGCGTCCGTGCCCTTCAGGTAACCGATCGCCAGTATGCACGGATGAAGCTATTGCTCGGGGAGGCGACTTTCAATGAGAAAAACGCGCCAAAACAGCTGGTTCTGCTCTGATTTCCGCCTGACTTTTTGGCGGAAATCAGTGCATTTTCAGTGTCTTCTGCCGTTCGGAGCCTACCACCGGGAAATCGGTAGGGAAACCACGGCACCCCAGTGAAAGCACCTATAACCCCTGCGAGCCTACCACCGGGAAATCGGTAGGGAAACCACGGCTCTCCTCGTCGTACCATTCCAAGGGCTTGGAGCCTACCACCGGGAAATCGGTAGGGAAACCACGGCACGTAGCATGCAGAAGGATCGAAGAGGTTCAGCCTACCACCGGGAAATCGGTAGGGAAACCACGGCTCACTACACCCGTCACGTGAGCCGGGAGGACAGCCTACCACCGGGAAATCGGTAGGGAAACCACGGCCGCCTGGTACAATCTGCTCGCCCGGTATGAAGCCTACCACCGGGAAATCGGTAGGGAAACCACGGCCCTTCAGGTTGTTGGCGATTGCATGCAGTTAGCCTACCACCGGGAAATCGGTAGGGAAACCACGGCCAGCAGCCGTCGGCCGCTCCCGCGCCATAGAGCCTACCACCGGGAAATCGGTAGGGAAACCACGGCACGACAACGTCGCTCGTTTGCGCGAACTCCAGCCTACCACCGGGAAATCGGTAGGGAAACCACGGCTTCCAGACCAGATGTAAGCCGAGGGCAGGCAGCCTACCACCGGGAAATCGGTAGGGAAACCACGGCCTCGACTGCTCTGGCGGGGACCACCAGAGCAGCCTACCACCGGGAAATCGGTAGGGAAACCACGGCGCCACCCTTGGGCGATCCCGATGGACAAGTAGCCTACCACCGGGAAATCGGTAGGGAAACCACGGCCTGCTGCGCCCCGGAGCGACAGGCCGCAGCAGCCTACCACCGGGAAATCGGTAGGGAAACCACGGCTGATCAATTTGGCGGCCTTGAGCCACCAGTAGCCTACCACCGGGAAATCGGTAGGGAAACCACGGCTAATAACGTCGTATGCCGCGTTGGCACCGAAGCCTACCACCGGGAAATCGGTAGGGAAACCACGGCGCGCGTGACCGATCGCTCCAATCGCCTGGTAGCCTACCACCGGGAAATCGGTAGGGAAACCACGGCGCGAAACGCCAGAAGTCGCAGAGACCGCGCAGCCTACCACCGGGAAATCGGTAGGGAAACCACGGCAGGGAAGTCGCGTGGTCAAGGCGCAGTACAAGCCTACCACCGGGAAATCGGTAGGGAAACCACGGCCCGTGGAGCACTCAGCTCCGCAACCTCTTCAGCCTACCACCGGGAAATCGGTAGGGAAACCACGGCGATCTGTCGCGCTTCGGCGAGGCTGTAGGCAGCCTACCACCGGGAAATCGGTAGGGAAACCACGGCGCGGATTGTCTGCACGGCCGCCACGACTCCAGCCTACCACCGGGAAATCGGTAGGGAAACCACGGCTGCATCTTTCGATCAGCGACAGCGAGGGCGAGCCTACCACCGGGAAATCGGTAGGGAAACCACGGCGCTACGGCCACTTCATCACCGAGGGCGGGAAGCCTACCACCGGGAAATCGGTAGGGAAACCACGGCGGGGCCGCGCAGCTCGGCAAGCGCCCGGGCAGCCTACCACCGGGAAATCGGTAGGGAAACCACGGCCGCGGCTCGCGCCCTGGTTGCCGGCCTGCAAAGCCTACCACCGGGAAATCGGTAGGGAAACCACGGCGGACACCACCAATTGTCGATGGAGTCCCGGAGCCTACCACCGGGAAATCGGTAGGGAAACCACGGCCGCTGCTGCGCGTCCTCCGAAGGCGCTCCGAGCCTACCACCGGGAAATCGGTAGGGAAACCACGGCGAGGGCGGGGAGATATCCTCCTCCGGATCAAGCCTACCACCGGGAAATCGGTAGGGAAACCACGGCGTGCGCCCGCTTCTCCCGCCTCTCTTTCTCAGCCTACCACCGGGAAATCGGTAGGGAAACCACGGCTCACGGTATCGCCCTGCTCATAGCGCGGCGAGCCTACCACCGGGAAATCGGTAGGGAAACCACGGCGAATAGTCCGCGCACAGCGGCGTAATCAGGAGCCTACCACCGGGAAATCGGTAGGGAAACCACGGCAGGAAACGGCGATCGCGCCCACCTTCACGCAGCCTCCCACCGGGAAATCGGTAGGGAAATCACGGCGTACCTACTCGGGTGGTCATCAATCTTGCCCGATCTCCCACAGCGAGAACCAACCTGCCGCCGAACCATCTCTCCCAGACTGAGAAATTCCGACAAAAAATTGCCTCAATCTCGACATTTCGGCTTGCTTTGAACGTGCCGGCGTCTCTATCAGGCGACAGTCGTTTTAGGGTTTTCAACCGGATTATCAATTCACCATGCCTGTTTCCCGTGGCCTGAGGCGCAGTCTGTTCTTGTCCGCATTGATCGCGGGCGGTTTCACGTTGTGCGGTTGCGCCGACATGAGCGAAACCCTCAGCCCGGCCTTTGCCGATCCCGGGAAATATGACCTGTGGGACTGCAAGCAGCTTGAGGGGGAACGGAAAAATCTTGCCACCCGCAGCGAGGAATTGCAGAAACTGCGAAGCAAGGCCGAAACCGGCGTCGGCGGCTCTGTGGTCGCCGAGATGGTCTATGGCAACGACGTCGTCGCCGTAAAGGGTCAGTCGCATTACGTGGACAAGGCCTGGCAGCGCAATCGATGCGTGGAAACTCCCCCGTCGCCACCGCCAGCAGCAAACCCGCCCCTACCCCCAGAGCCGAAAGTCGCCGCCAAAGGCACCAAGGGTGCCAAGCCCAGGAAACCCGCCAGGCCCACGGATCTGACCCCCGGGAAGTCCGCGAAATGAGGCGCTACGCGCATGCGGATGCCAGAACAGGTTGTTTTCGCGTGTGTTTCCGCCGTCTTGCGGCGGCGTTGAGCTAGATTTTTGTCTTCAGGAAGGGGTAGCGAGACGACTTGGCATTTTCCCGGGTCTGTTTTCCGGATCCGGAACTGCCCTCGGTGCCTTTGCGCGCCCGCGCGGGTGGTTCTGCCTGCCCGGCATTTTCGCTGCCTGGTGCTCCTGCACGACGCTCGCCCTGGAGATATTCACGCCAGGACAGCTTCTGCGACCGCCCCAGCACTTCCCGGCCCAGCGAGACCGGCGGCGGCAGTGTCGCGGCGAGTGCCCGCCACATCTCAACCGCGTCTTTTGCTTCCTTGATGTCCTCAAGAAACGCGGCCTCGCTGCGGCTGTACCAGCGCCAGCGCCCGGTTTCGAACATTCCGATGAGATGATTCAGGCGACGCTCAGCGAGCGCGCACCAGCGCGCCGCCACCCCCGTGCCATTTGCCCCGTCGTCCGCCATAGTCCACTCGCCCAATGGAAAGAAGCATGAACACCGAAACACATGCAAATCAAGTCTCTTTTGTGGAAAAGCCGAATTTGTGCCGATGACGGGTTGACGTCTCTCCGGCCGCTCAAAAATCGACCAGCGGCTGTCCTCAGGGAAGAAAGCATCGCCACGAATCAGGCCTGGCGGATTGACTGGGCGCATACCCGGACCTGACGAACTCTTGCGGCTGTCGACGGCAGCGGGCAGATTGCGGCCCCTTCATCAAAAACGGGTCTGGCATGAGCTTCGAACACATCATCGTCGAAAACAAAGGCGCGGTCGGCATTATCAAACTCAATCGGCCGAAGATGCTGAATGCGCTGTCGTTCAGCGTCTGTCGTGAGATCGCAGCTGCGGTCGACGGCTTTGAGAAAGACAGTGCAATCGGCTGCATCGTCATCACCGGTAACGAAAAGGCCTTCGCCGCAGGTGCCGACATCAAGGAAATGCAGCCCAAGGGCTTCATTGACATGTTCTCCGAGGATTTTCCTTCCGTTGGCGGCGATCGCATCGCGCTTTGCCGGAAACCGACCATTGCTGCGGTTGCGGGCTATGCGCTTGGCGGTGGCTGCGAACTGGCGATGATGTGTGACATTATTATCGCTGCCGAGAACGCCAAATTCGGCCAGCCCGAGATCCTGCTTGGGACCATTCCGGGCATCGGCGGCACCCAGCGCCTGCCGCGGGCGATCGGCAAGGCCAAGACCATGGATCTCTGCCTCACCGGGCGGACCATGGACGCTGCCGAGGCGGAGCGGAGCGGTCTGGTCAGCCGCGTGGTGCCCACCGACAAGCTGATGGACGAGGTGATGGCTGCCGCCGAAAAGATCGCCTCAATGTCGCAGCCGGCGGCCGCGATGGCCAAGGAAGCCGTCAATCGGGCGTTCGAGACCACGTTGACCGAAGGCCTCTGCCTGGAGCGCAACCTGTTTCACTCCACCTTCGCGCTGGAAGACCGCTCCGAGGGCATGGCCGCCTTCATCGAAAAGCGCAAGCCTGCCAACAGGAACCGCTGAGTTCCTGACGCCAGTCCGCCTTTCACTTCCGAAGGCGAAAACCTGCAGACCGGATGCTGTGGTCGATGACGAATCGACCGCAGTATCCGGCAGGCAAGAGCATCACCGCTACCTGACGCCGTCTGCCTCTGCGCTCCGTCACCTGGCTTGAAAACGCTGGATTCCCAAACAGTTCCAGATAATTCCAGGATTGCGCCGCGGCGGGCGCTCGCGGCCACGTTTGCCTGCACGGGCGATGCCCGTTAAACAATGACACGGCTGTTAACGTTTGCGCCCAACGACCGCAGCCGCTTCTCAGGGATCTCATGACCAGATGGTCAGCCACAGCTCTGCATAGGAAACGGCCCGTGCGCACCGCGCTCGCCGCGGTGATCCTTTACGCCTGTGCCGGCATCCACGGTGCCGTTGCCGAAACCCTGTCCGATGCTCTGGTGAAGGCCTATCGCAGCAATCCCCAGATGAACGCCGAGCGCGCCCGTCAGCGTGCCACCGATGAAAACGTGCCGCAGGCGCTCTCCGGCTACCGGCCACAGATCGTCGCCAGCCTCAGCGCGGGTATGCAGGCGGTGCGCAACCTGCTTCCCGACAACACAAGACAATCGGCCTCGCTCAAACCGTGGGAAATCGGCGTCACGGTGACGCAGACGCTTTTCAATGGTTTCCGCACCGCCAACAATGTGCGGGTCGCCGAATTGCAGGTTCAATCCGGCCGTGAAGCCTTGCGCAATGTCGCACAGGGCGTGCTGCTGGACGCGGTGACCGCCTATACCAATGTGGTGGCGAATCAGTCTCTGGTCGAGGCCCAGCGCTCCAATGTCACTTTCCTCAAGGAAACCCTGGCGATCACCGAACGCCGGCTCCAGGCCGGCGACGTCACCCCGACCGATACCGCACAGGCGGAAGCCCGGATGCGTCGGGGACTCGCCGATCTCAACGCTGCCGAGGTTCTGCTCGCGGTGAGCCAGGCAACCTATAATCAGGTCATCGGCAACAACCCCGGGCAGCTTCGTCGCGCGGAACCTGCGGATCGGCTGCTGCCGACCAGCCGCGACGCCGCGCTCGCCGGAGCGCTCCACGAGCATCCTGCGATCACAGCCGCCAGTTTCGACGTCGACATTGCCACCACCACCATTCACCTCGCCGAAGGCACGCTGCTGCCAAGCGCCACACTCCAGGGCAGCATCAGCCGCAGCCGTCAGGATGATCCGACCCTCGGCACTTCGGCAACCGATCAGGCCTCGATCGTCGGCAGCATCACCGCACCGATCTATGATGGCGGCATGGCGGCGTCACAGACGCGCCAGGCCAAGGAACTCACAACCCAGAGTCGTCTGGTGCTCGATCAGGTCCGTGGTCAGACCCGCACTGCGGTGGTCGGCGCCTGGGTCGCCAATGAAGGCGCCAAGGTTGCCGTCGAGGCATCGGAAGCCGAGCTGCGTGCCGCCACAGTGGCACTGGAGGGTGTCCGCCGCGAATCCCAGGGGGGGCAACGCACCACCGTTGAGGTGCTGAATGCCCAGGCGGATGTGGTCCTGGCCAAGGCCCACCTGATCAGCGCTGTGCGTGACCGTGTGATCGCGTCCTACACCCTGCTCAGTGCGGTCGGTCATCTTGACGTCAAGACCCTCAATCTCAACACCCCCGACTATCTGCCGGAAGCGCATTATCACCAGGTCCGCGACGCCTGGCACGGCCTGCGTACGCCATCCGGTCAATAGGGGCTGTCGGAAGAAGCCGGCAGCGGGTTCGCGATTGCAGATCGTCATCCACAGCCTGCAGTCCTCCAAGCGACGACCCGCGAGCTGCCAGCAAGGTTGCAAGCCCCCCGACGAGCGCTTTCGCTCTTTTTTCGGATTCCGCCTTTCAGCGGAATGTGCCGCCTCTACCGCGGACCGCGCCGCGAGAACAGCGAGATCAGGACCGGGAGCGTCACCAGGATCACCACCGGCGCCAGCATCATTCCCGCCACCACCACCACCGCCAGCGGTTTCTGCACCTGCGAGCCGATGCCCTGTGACAGGGCCGCCGGCAGGAGGCCGACGCCTGCCACCACGCAGGTCATCAGCGCCGGGCGCAGCTGCAGTTCACCAGTGCGGATCGCCGCACTGATGCGATCGAGCCCGTCGTCGATGAGCTGGTTGAACTGGGACAGGATTATGATGCCATTCATCACCGCGATGCCGAACAGGGCGACGAAACCGATCGCCGCCGATACGCTGAAGGGGATCCCCATCACGAACAGCCCGAGCACCCCGCCGAAGATCGCCATCGGGATCACACTCATAGCCAGCAGTGTATCGGTCAGGGAAGCAAAATTGAGCCACAGCAGGATGGCGATCAGCGCCAGCGACACCGGCACCACGATGGCCAGCCTCCCGATCGCCTCCTCGAGATTGCCGAACTCCCCGACCCACTCCATATGCGAGCCGGGCGGCAACTGTACCTCTGCGGCGATCTTCTGACGCGACTCCTGAATGGCACTGCCGAGATCACGCTCGCGAACCGAGAACTTGATCGGCAGATAGCGCTCCTGCTGTTCCCGGTAGATATAGGCCGCGCCCGACACCAGCCGGATGGACGCGACTTCGCTCAGCGGAATCTGCGCCACTGTGTCGTTCGCAGCCGGCGTGCCGATGCGCAGATTGCGGATCGCCTCGGCGCTCTTTCGATACGGCGCCGCAAGACGGACAACGATCGGGAAATGGCGGTCGGATCCCGGCTCGTAGAGATCGCCCGCGCTGTCGCCGCCGATCGCGACCTTGATGGTGGCGTTGATGTCACCGGGCGTCAGCCCATAACGGGCGGCCTTGACGCGATCGACATCGATCTGGATGGTGGGCTGTCCCAGTGAAGTGAACACGGCGAGATCGGTGATACCCGGGACCGT
This sequence comes from Alphaproteobacteria bacterium, assembly GCA_009781045.1. Lineage (GTDB taxonomy): Bacteria > Pseudomonadota > Alphaproteobacteria > Rhizobiales > Xanthobacteraceae > Bradyrhizobium. The sequence continues at coordinate 24,968 of WQYW01000007.1, read as the reverse complement.
CGCCAGCACCGCCTTGATTTTGTCGGCCGTATTGGTCAGGGCCTGCAGGTCATTGCCATAGAGCTTGATCGAATTCTCCCCCTTCACGCCGGAGACCGCTTCCGACACATTGTCCTGGAGATATTGCGAGAAATTGAATTCCACGCCGGGAAAGCGGTCGTCGAGTTCCTTGAGCAGCTGCGCCGTCAATTCCTCCTTGTCGCGCGTGCCCGGCCATTCACTCACCGGCTTGAGCGGTGCAAAAAACTCGGCGTTGAAGAAGCCGGTGGCATCGGTACCGTCATCGGGCCGGCCATGCTGCGACACCACCGAATCAACTTCCGGCCGGGCGGCAATGACCTGGCGCATGGCGTTGACGTAACTGTTGCCCTCTTCCAGCGAGATCGTCGGCGGCAGCGTGGCGCGGATCCACAGATTGCCTTCCTCAAGCTTGGGCAGGAACTCCAGACCCAGGAGCCGGGCCAGGATCAGCGTCAGCACCACGAGACCGATCGCACCGCCGACCACCAGCTTGCGGTTGCCCACCGCCCAGCGCAGCACCGGCATATAGATGCGGTGCAGCCAGGCGACAAAGGCGGTTTCTGCGTCCCGGACATGGGCCGGCAGGATGATCGCACTCAGTGCCGGCGTTACCGTGAAGGTCGCCAGAAGACCACCCGCGAGCGCATAGGCATAGGTCCGCGCCATCGGCCCGAAAATGTTGCCCTCGACCCCGCTCAGGGTGAACAGTGGAATGAATGCCGCGATGATGATGGCGGCGGCAAAGAAGATGGACCGTGACACGTCGGCCGATGCGCTCATGATCGCATGGCTCTTCTGTTCCCGCATGGTGTCGGGCGAAATCGCGTCATATTCGCCGGGCGGGGTTGTCTGCGTCAGGCGGCGGAAGATCGCCTCCATCATGATCACCGTGGCATCGACGATGAGGCCGAAATCGATCGCCCCCACCGACAGGAGGTTCGCGGACTCACCGCGCAGCACCAGGATGATCACGGCAAAAAACAGCGCGAAAGGAATTGTGGCGCCGACGATCAGTGCGCTGCGCAGATCCCCGAGGAAGATCCACTGCAGCAGCACGATGAGAAGGATGCCGATCACCATGTTGTGGAGCACGGTATGGGTGGTGAGGCTGATCAGATCCTGGCGGTCGTAGATCCGCTCGATATGCACCCCCGGCGGCAGAATATTGGAGCGGTTGATCTCGTTGACGAGGGCTTCGACGCGCTTGATGGTCGGCATGGTCTGTTCGCCGCGCCGCATCAGGACAATGCCCTGCACGATGTCGTCCGCGTCGTTGATGCCGGCAATCCCGAGCCGCGGCTGGGCCCCGATGGTCACGCTCGCCACATCGCGCACCAGCACCGGATTGCCGCCGGTCTGCGCCACCATGGTGTTGGCGATATCATCGATCGAACGGATCAGACCGACCCCGCGCACGACTGCCGATTGTGCTCCGATATTGATGGTATTGCCGCCGACATTGATGTTGGAATTCCCCACTGCCTGCAGGAGCTGCGGCAAAGTCAGGTGATTGGCAATCAGCTTGTTGAAATCAACCTCGATCTCGTAAGTCTTTGTCTTGCCACCCCAGCCGGTGACGTCGATCACCCCGGGCACGGCGCGGAAGCGCCGTTGCAGCACCCAGTCCTGCAATGTCTTGAGGTCAAGCACACTGTAGTTGGGCGGGCCGACCAGGCGGTAGCGAAAAATCTCTCCGATCGGGCTCAGGGGCGAAATCTGCGGCTGGACGTTGCCCGGCAATGTGCCCAGCTGGGAAAGCCGGTTCAGAACCTGCTGCAGCGCCTCGTCATAGGTATAGGCGAAAGAGAACTGCAGTTTGACGTCGGACAGGCCGTAGAGCGAAATGGTGCGGATGGTAGTGAGGTTTTTCACGCCGGCAAGCTGGGTTTCGATCGGAATGGTGATGTAGCGTTCGATCTCTTCGGCCGACAGCCCCGGACTTTGCGTTACCACATCGACCATTGGCGGCGTCGGATCGGGGTAGGCCTCAATGTTGAGCTGCTGAAATGCAATCAGACCGCCGATCAGCACAGCAGCAAACAGACCGACCATCAGGATGCGGCGATGGATGGCAATGGCGACCAGACGATCCATTCAAATTCATGCTCCGGCGAAGAGCGGCTCCTTATCGGACGGAGCGGCCCCAACCAACTTGCCTTCACTAACTGCCTTGTGCCGCGCGATCGATGAACAGGCTGCCGCGGCTGACAATCTGTTCGCCTGCCTTGAGATGGTCCGTGACCTCGACGAAATCGCCGTTGACGAGTCCGGTCGTAATCTGGCGCAGCTCCACCGACTTGTCGGCGTGCGCCACCCAGACGCGCACCCCCTCCCCCTCATGAATCAGGGCTTGCCGCGGCACTGCCGGCGCCTCGTGATCGGCTCCGGAAAAGACCGTGACATCGGCGAACATCTCGGGTTTGAGGCCGCCTCTGTTGGCAAGGCTGGCGCGCACCAGGAGGCGCCGGGTTGCGGGATCAATGGCGGCAGCGACATAGGCGATGTGCGTGGTCAGTTCCCCCGGCAGCGCCATCACATTGACCCGCATTTCCTGCCCCACCGCGACCGTGGCGGCATTGCTTTCGCGTACATAGGCATGGACCCAGACCGTGGACAGATCGCCGATGACAAAAACCGGGTCGCTGGAACCGGCGCTGACATATTGTCCGGGTCCGACTTTCCGCTGCAGCACGGTTCCAGAAATCGGTGCCAGAATGGTGAATTCGCGGTCAATGCCGCCTTTGTTCTGGAAGCGGGTGATGGCGTCGACAGAAAAGCCCATGATCTGCAGCTTGTTGCGGGCGGCATCGAGCGCGGTCTGCGACGAACGCAGATCTTCGCGGGCCTGGGCCTGACTGGTTTCGGCCTGCTGGAAATCCTTCAGCGGTACCGCCCTGCCCTCATAGAGTTCCCTGGCGCGACGGAACTGAATTTCCGCAAGTTCCAGTGCCGACGCGGCCTTGTCGTGACCAGTGAGCGCGGCGATGAATTCGTTCTGGGCTTCGACGGTGTCGGGCGCCTCAATCACACAGAGCGGCTGGCCCTGACGCACGTCTTCACCGGGAGCGGCAAGAAGCCGGGTGACCCGACCGCCATAAGGCGAAAATATCGGTGTGGAGCGGTCTTCATCGACCGCAATCTTGCCCTCGGTCTCGAATTCGGCGCGAAATGTCATCTGCCGCACCGGCTCGACCGCAAAAGTCTCCCATTCCGTCGGGCTCGGCGTGAAGCGGGTGGCATTGCGCTGCGCTGGCTGGATCGCCGGCGCAACCCGGCGCGGTCCACCCGTTGTGGTCATAAACCATGCACCCGCGGCCCCCACCAGCAGCGCCGCGATGACAGCCACAGAACGCCGCCCGAAATGCAGTCTCGTCATCTCCACGAACTCCAGCGGAACCGGGTTCCATGACCTATGATTCGGCACAGAATTTGCTCCACCATGGCAGCGATCCTGTCATCAGGCAAGCCCGGGGCGCGGGTTCCGGCGTGCTGGCGGGCGCCCCGGGGCGAGCTTCAACATGCGGGAATCACACACGCTCTTGCCGAGTGATTTGCATTGTCATGACCCGCGAGATTCACCTCCTGTGCGGCTGCAAACGTCCCGCCACAGGATGCCGGAAGCGGGCATCGGATCTGAATCTGATGGGAACTATAATTCACATTGACCGCGAGCTACATGCTCTTTAAGCCCGCGCCTCTGTCGCCAGCGAAGCGCCCGCACGCAACCCAGCGGTAAGAAATGCCGTGTAATGCCGCAGTGACCTGACGACAGATGCTGAGCCACTGACATTGGGCACTGGAGACATCGGGTCTTGGACACAGCGCTAATGATTTGGTAACAGAATGATCTAGATCAATGCATCACCACAGCGTTGTTCGAAACTGCCCACAGGCTGGCTTTAAGACTTCAGCCCTTGGAACTCTGGTTTTGCGGTCTGAATTCGGGGCATGAAATGGGGGTCGGCCGTGCATAGCAGCCAGGACGCTCTGCGACTCGATCGCCGGAAATTCCTTGTCGGTGGCTGGTACAACAACAGACCCCGTCTGTCATCCCAGCATGGGGCGACGATTGTAATTCATGTCCGCCCCGATCGGCGCGTTGCTGTAAGCGAAGCCATCGCCGAACTACCTGGGCTCGCTGTCAAAGGTCATGATGCGCAAGGACCTCTGATCGCCTCTCTCTCACCCGCCACGTCCGACGATGTCAGCTTCGCGCTGCTCAGCATTATGGACATCGCAGGCGTAGTGAACGCAGTGCTCACCGACCACATTCAAGGGCGCGGAGATAACGTATGAACATTTGCGGGGTTCTCGTGCATATCGTTCCGGATCAGACCGAGGCTGTTGCCGCTGCCATCAGTTCGATTCCAGGCGCTGAGGTGCATGAGATCCAGGACCACGGACGTCTGATCGTTACCGTCGAAGACACCGCCGAGGCGGCTGCCATCGACGGATTGTCGTCTATCCACAAGCTGCCGGGCGTTGTTGCCGCGGCACTCGTCTACCATCACTTCGAGTCGGGTCATGAAGACACCGGCGCGCATGTCATCATGGAGGCTTGACCATGTACGAACAAACCCGGCGCGACGTTATCAAATCGGCGGCGATCGCAGCAACAGTGGCGGCAGCGGGCGGAACCGCGCTTGCTCCCGCTGCCCAGGCGCAGAAAGAGGGCCCCGATGGCATTCGCTGGGATAAGGCAGTGTGCCGCTTCTGTGGCACCGGCTGCGGCGTCCTCATCGGGACCAAGGGCGGAAGCGTGGTTGCCACCCAGGGGGATCCGGATGCGCCGGTCAATCGCGGTCTCAACTGCATCAAGGGCTACTTCCTGTCGAAGATCATGTATGGCCAGGATCGGCTGACCAAGCCGCTCCTGCGCATGAAGAACGGCAAATACGACAAGAACGGCGATTTCAAGGAAGTATCCTGGACCCAGGCCTTCGAAATCATGGCCGAGAAATGGAAGGCCGCGCTCAAGAAGAGCGGCCCCTCGGCGGTGGGCATGTTCGGCTCCGGACAGTGGACGATCTGGGAAGGCTATGCTGCAGTCAAGCTGTTCAAGGCCGGCTTCCGCACCAACAATCTTGATCCCAACGCGCGACACTGCATGGCCTCCGCGGTGGTCGGTTTCATCCGCACTTTCGGCATCGACGAGCCGATGGGCTGTTACGATGATACCGAACTCGCCGACGCCTTCGTGCTGTGGGGCTCCAACATGGCGGAGATGCATCCGATCCTCTGGTCCCGCCTGACCGATCGCCGCCTCACCCATCCCGGCTGCGAAGTGCATATTCTGTCGACCTTCGAACATCGCTGCTTCGAACTTGCCGACAATCCGATGATCTTCACGCCGCAGTCGGATCTGGCGATCCTCAACTTCGTCGCCAATTATCTGATTCAGAACAACCATGTGAATCAGGACTTCGTCTCCAAGCACACCACCTTCCACCATACCGTCGAGGACATCGGCTATGGTCTGCGGCCCAACCACCCGCTTGAGGTCGCGGCCAAGAATGCATCGCACAAGGCCGGCAAGGATGGCGCGCAGGATCCGACCGCGATGAAGGAAATCACCTTCGACGACTATAAGGCGGCGGTGTCGAAATATACGCTTGAATATACCGCGAAGCTTTCCGGCGTCGACCCCGAGCGGCTGGTACGGCTGGCCAAACTCTATGCGGATCCCGACAAGAAGATCGTGTCCTTCTGGACCATGGGCTTCAACCAGCACAGCCGCGGCACCTGGGCCAATAATCTGATCTATAATATCCATCTTCTGACCGGGAAGATCTCGAAACCCGGCTGCGGCCCGTTCTCGCTCACCGGTCAGCCCTCCGCCTGCGGTACCGCGCGCGAAGTCGGCACCTTCGCCCATCGTCTGCCTGCCGATCTGGTGGTCCCCAACAAGGCCCATCGCGACATCGCCGAAAAGATCTGGCAGCTGCCCGAAGGCACCATCTCGCCGACCGTCGGCTATCATGCGGTTCTCCAGCACCGCATGCTCAAGGACGGCAAGCTCAACGCCTATTGGGTCCAGACCACCAACAATATGCAGACGGCTCCCAATATGAACGAGGAGGGGCTGCCCGGCTATCGCAACCCCGACAACTTCATCGTGGTGTCGGACCCCTACCCGACCGTCACCGGCATGGCCGCGGACCTTATTCTCCCCACCGCGATGTGGATGGAGAAGGAGGGTGCCTTCGGCAACGCCGAGCGGCGCACGCAGTTCTGGCGCCAGCAGGTCAAAGCCCCCGGAGAAGCCCGTTCCGACCTCTGGCAGACAATCGAATTCTCGAAATATTTCAAGGTCGAGGAGGTCTGGCCGGACGACCTCATCGCCAAAAAGCCGGAATACAAGGGCAAAACCCTGTATGACGTGCTGTTTGCCAACGGGGTGGTCAATAAATTCCCGCTCGCCGAGCTGCAGCAGGGCTTCGAAAACGACGAGTCGAATGCCTTCGGCTACTATGTGCAGAAAGGCCTGTTCGAGGAATATGCCTCCTTCGGCCGCGGTCACCACCACGATCTGGCGCCGTTCGAACTCTATCACAAGGCCCGCGGTCTGCGCTGGCCGGTGATCGATGGCAAGGAGACCCTGTGGCGCTACCGCGAGGGCTATGATCCCTATGTCCAGGCCGGCGAGGAGGTGAAGTTCTACGGCAAGCCGAACGGCAAGGCCGCCATCATCTTCTGTCCCTACGAGCCCCCGGCCGAGTCGCCCGACAAGGACTATGATCTGTGGCTGGCCACGGGACGTGTTCTTGAGCACTGGCATTCGGGATCGATGACCCGGCGTGTGCCTGAGTTGCTTCGTGCCTATCCTTATGCCCAGCTGTTCATGCATCCCGACGATGCCCAGGACCGCGGCCTGCGGCGCGGCCAGGCGGTGAAAGTGTCGACCCGGCGTGGCGAGGTGGTGTCGCGGATCGAGACCCGCGGCCGCAACCGGCCGCCGCGCGGGATGGTTTTCATCACTTTCTTTGATGAGACCCAGCTGGCCAACAAGCTGACGCTGGACGCCACCTGTCCGCTCTCCAAAGAGACCGACTTCAAGAAATGCGCATGCAAGGTTGTGGCGGCCTGAAGCTTACGTGTAAGGGGCGCGGCTCGCCGCGCCCCCTCTCGCCAGATGCGGTTTGATTATGGACAGTCCGATAAAAAAACCACCGGTGTCGCGGCGGAAATTCCTCCAGGAATCCGCCCGCGGGGTTGCGGGGGTCGCGGCCTGCGGCGTCGGCCTCCTGGTGCTGATCCGCGAGGCGGCGGCGCTGCCGGCGCACGCCCTGCGTCCGCCCGGTGCACTTGCGGAGCCTGCGTTCCAGGCCTCCTGCGTGCGCTGCGGTTTATGTGTGCGGGCCTGCCCCTATAATACGCTGAAACTGGCCGATCTCGGAGCCGGACCGGCGAACGGCACCCCTTATTTTATCGCGCGTCAAATCCCCTGCGAGATGTGCGACGATATCCCCTGCGTGCGCGACTGCCCCACCGGGGCACTGAGCAAATCGCTGACCCGGATCGACGATGCCAAAATGGGCATTGCCGTCATCGTGTCGCGCGAAACCTGCCTCAATATTCTCGGTCTGCGCTGCGACGTCTGCTATCGCGACTGTCCGGCGATCGACAAGGCGATCACGCTGGAAGAGCACCACAACGAACGCACCGGGCGTCACGCCATCCTCGAACCGACGATCCATGCCGAACACTGCACCGGTTGCGGCAAATGCGAAAAATCCTGCGTGCTTGATGAAGCCGCGATCAAGGTGCTGCCGGTGGAGCTCGCAAGTGGCAAGATCGGTGCCCATTTCCGCTTGGGCTGGGAAGAAAAGAAGAAAAAGGGTGAGGCCCTGGTGCCGGGCCTGATCGAACTGCCGAAACGCATGCCGGAGGGTGGGAAATGAAGAGCACCATTCCCGGCCGCAAGGCAATGCAGCGCCACGGCTGGTGGCTGGCCAACCGCTTCCTGGTCCTGCGCCGGCTGGCGCAGCTGGGCTTTCTTGCTCTCTTCCTCGCCGGGCCTCTGTTCGGCGTCTGGATCGTGAAAGGCACCCTGGCATCAAGCAAAACCCCACTGCCCTTTGCCAAACCCTTCGATGCCCTCCCCTTGAGCGATCCGCTGATCGTGCTGCAGGCCCTGGCAGCGCGCCATATCCCGGAGACCGAGGCGCTGATCGGTGCCCTGATCGTGCTCGTCGCCTATCTTATTCTCGGCGGCCGCACCTATTGCAGCTGGGTCTGTCCGATCAACCCGATCGCCGATCTCGCCGCCTATCTGCGGCGCCGTCTCAACCTCGGCAAAGGCCTGGTGCTGCGTCAAGTCACGCGCATGTGGATGCTGGCCCTGATCATCGTGGTCTCTGCGCTCACCGGCACCATCGCCTGGGAGATCATCAACCCGATCACGGCTTTGTGGCGCGGCATCGTTTTCGGTCTTGGCTTCAGCTTCACCCTCGTGGTCGCAATCTTCCTGTTTGATCTTCTGGTGGCAAACCAGGGCTGGTGCGGACATATCTGCCCGGTGGGTGCCTTCTATGGCCTTCTCGGACGCGTCACCCTGCTGCGGGTGTCGGTTCCGGGGCGGGCACGCTGCGACGACTGCCTCGAATGTTTTGCCGTCTGTCCGGAAATGCACGTCATCGCGCCTGCACTGCGTGGCGAGAAGCTGGGCAACGGACCGATCATCACCTCGCCCGACTGCACGGTGTGCGGACGCTGTATCGACGTCTGCTCCGAGCGCTGTTTCGTGCTCACGCACCGCTTCAACCAGGCGACCGACCCTCCAGTTCACGACCCTGTGGCCATGCAAGATGGACGTGCATGACACTGAAATGCAAACCGGCTTTCGATGGGAGACCACAATGACCAACACAACACGACTTGTCGGCTTTTGCCTTGGCGCCGCAGGTGTTCTTTTCTCGACCTTCTGCTTCGCCCAGGATGCCACCAAGACGTTGCGCGGTGATCTGGCACTTGATGCCATCAATCCCCCTCCGCCTGTCGTGAAGCAGGAGACGCCCGCTGACGGCATGTTTGACCGTGCCTATCGGCAGCAGCCGCCATTGATCCCGCATCGCATCGAGAGCTATCAGATCACCAAGGATTTCAACCAGTGTATGACCTGTCATGACTGGCCTGCGAATATCAAGGCGGGAGCCCCCAAGGTCTCTGAGACCCATTACAGTGACCGCGAGGGCAATCGTCTCGACAGGATTTCGGGAACGCGATTCTTCTGCACGCAATGTCATGTGCCGCAGGATAATGCAAGTCCGCTGGTCATCAACACTTTCCGTAACGCCACCGAGGTGAAGTGACCCGACAGAGCTTGACCGGCAATCGCCGGCAAGGGCTTCCTGAAGGGATAACAACCCGGGGTACAGGGGAAGAACAATGGACGAGAACAACACAGCAAAAGCGGACGAGCCAGAGCGCGCCGCGGAGACCGTAACCACCACCACGGAAAAGAAACCCGGTGCCCTGCGTCGGCTCTGGCGCTGGTTCTGGTCGCCATCGGGCAAAGTTTCTCTCGGCACCCTCCTGATCGTCGGATTTGTTGCCGGCGTCGTGTTCTGGGGCGGCTTCAACACCGTGGTCGAGGCCACCAACACCGAGCAGTTCTGCCTGACCTGTCACGAGATGGAGAACAACGTCTACAAGGAATACCAGCGCTCGGCCCATTACACCAATCGCACTGGCGTTCGCGCGGTATGCGCCGACTGCCATGTGCCGAAGGACTGGACGCACAAGATGGTGCGCAAGGTCCAGGCTTCCAACGAATTGCTGCACCACTTCCTCGGCACCATCGACACCACCGACAAGTTCAAGGCCAAGCGCCTCGAACTCGCCAAGAACGTCTGGCGCACCATGAAGACCACGGACAGCCGCGAATGCCGCAACTGTCACAATCTGAGCGTGATGGATTTCTCGGTGCAGGAGAAACGTTCCTCCGACAAGCACCAGGAAGCGCTCAAGACCGGCCAGACCTGCATCGACTGTCATAAAGGCATCGCCCACCAGCTGCCCGCAGGCGCACAGGATGCCGTCGATCAGCTTGACCGCGAGCTCAAGGCCGAGGCCAGAAAATAGGCAGCCATGACCGGGTTGCGGCCTTGGGGGGCCCTTCTGGGCCCCCCGGTGCACCCGATTGAAGTCGAGGGTATTCTGTTTCAATTGGGGGGAATGCCCCCCAATTCTTTTTTGGCCTGCGGGCAACGCGACAACCCGATCCTTCCAGAGCGACCGCCAGCAATCCCCTAAATCCGTCAGCCGCGCTCGAACCCGATGTTCGATGTTCGGGATGCCGCGGCCCGGACTTGAAGATCGCTCCCGTCACGGACTTACGGGATGTGGTCGACGGCCGCGCCACCGCAGGGGCCTGGCCCCCCTCCCGACGCCGCTATTTGAATCTGCCAAAGCCGATCGACATCAAGCGAATTTCCGGTTTCAACACGGGCGACACCGTGTAGCGCGTACCATTTTCTGGAAGTCAGCCAGAACGGCCCGGCGAGCACCAGGAAAGCAGCCGCCTTGACACTGGCCGAGCCCCTGCCTAACCTGCCAATCTCCCCCGATCCTTCTCGCCGATGCTGTCGTTGGTTACGTCCTGCCTTGAGTAACACGATTGAAAAGACCGGTTTCCCTGACCTTTGTCGCGTGGTCTCTTATTCTTGGGGGTACGCTGGCGCTGGTGGCCCCAGCAACTTCCTACCGGGTCCAGTTCTCCGAGTTGGGAGTCGATCTTTCTCAGTTGCAGAATGGCTGGAGCGACTTCAGGTTCCCGATTCTTGTGAGGCGAGCGGCATTGCTCGCGCTCATGATCCCTTTTCCACTCACAAACATCGCCTCCGGCCTTGGGATCCTGAACCGCCTCGCGTGGTCGCGCACATTTTACGTCGCGATGTCAGTGTTTGGATTCGCCATCGCCTATGATCACCTGTTGTTCCTGAGCGGATGGAAAAAGGTGCCGCTGGTACTGACGGTGATCCCATTCATGCTGGCTTTCGCGCCATTCGTGAACCGGCTCTACCAGCCGGCGACGGCCGAATATTTCGGACAGAAGCAGCCCGTCAGACCGATTTCGCTTACCATTGTGTCGTGGTTTCTCATCCTGTCAAGCGCCTTTTCCATTAGCGGGCCGATAGCGGAAGGATATAACTATTCAAATCAGCAGGATGCCTCGACTGCCGTCTTCCTCCTCTTGCTTACCGGCGTTCCCGTGCTCATAAATTTCATCGTCGCCGCCGCGATTCTCAGGAAGCGTGAATGGTCGCGCAAAATTTACGCCGTATTGGCGGTGTTGGGCGGCGCAGGGTCTCTCTTCGTCACCTATTCTGCCGACCACAGTATGGAGACGATGGATTCCGTTCTCTCCGGCGTTCTACTCTCCGTACTATTTGTCGCTCTTCTCTATAGGCGTGCGGCGACGCAATATTTCCGTTCAAACCAGGATCTCGACATCGCGAAGGTCTTCTAGCTGGATGTGGAAGAGATTTGCGTCGCACCCATACTTGTAAATTTCGTGATCGCCACTGCGATCCTCATGAGGCGGGAATGGTCACGCACAGCCTGCACGGCGCTGGCGTTACTGCAGTGCATCACGTCCTTCCTCGCCATCGCCGTTTCCAGGGACTGGTGATGAAGATTCATGTTCCCGGGATTCTCCTCTGCATGCTCTTTATCGCTCTGCTTTATCGGGACGTCGCCACGCTGTATTTCTGCTCGCGCCCGCTTCCCGACATTGCCCGGATCTTCGGGATGCGAAAGAGGACACGTTGCTCCCGCCGGATGTCCGCAGCACCAGGATTGCGCACACAGACTGACACAGCGATCGTAAAAGCTGCACAGATCTGGCTTTGCCCGTCATGGGCGCAGGATCCCCCTGGTCTCTTCGCCAGGCCGTGACGACCACACTTCGCAGCCTCGCAGGCTGAAAAGACAGGCCAGCCCTGGAGGGCCCTGGAGAGGCCCGCACCCCACCCGCTGAAGTGCGCGGCACCCCGCCCTTCTGCACGGGTTACGCCAGTCCAGTCCCCCGCTCGCGCCCCGCATCTCTCGTCAAATCATCGGTTCCCGATCCTTCTTGACGCCGGCCCCTGTCCGGCCGATCCGGTTGTGAATTGTGAACTTGGGCTGGCGCAGCTTCCTGCGCTTGGCGCAGCTGCCGCCAGCCGTTAGAAGTCCCCTCTGTCTCAAATGTCAGGAAGGCACCAAAGGGCCATTCCCGGCACCGCAACCAGGGGGAACACACCATGCCGGGTCAGGCCGCGCCGGGAATCGAGGGTGAATTTGACTATATCGTCGTCGGTGCCGGCACCGCCGGCTGTATGGTCGCCAACCGTCTGTCGCAGAACCCCGGACATAGCGTCCTGCTTCTTGAGGCCGGCGGCAATGACAACTGGATCTGGTTCCACATCCCGGTCGGCTATCTCTTCGCCATCGGCAATCCGCGCTCGGACTGGATGTTCCGGACCGAGGCCGAGCCGGGACTGAACGGGCGTGCGCTGGCCTATCCACGCGGAAAGGCGATCGGCGGCTGTTCCGCCATCAACGCCATGATCGCGATGCGCGGCCAGGCCGCCGATTACGACCACTGGCGCCAGCTCGGCCTTGAGGGTTGGGGCTATGACGACGTCCTGCCCCTGTTCAAACGCCTGGAAGATCATTTTCTGGGGCCGAGCGAGCATCATGGGACGGGCGGCGGCTGGCGCGTCGAGGCAGCGCGGCTGTCCTGGACCATTCTCAATGCCGTGCGCGAGGCTGCCGGGGAGATGGGCATCCGGCCCATTGCCGATTTTAACACCGGCGACAACGAGGGCTCGGGCTATTTTCACGTCAACCAGAAGCGCGGGCGACGCTGGTCGTCGGCGCGCGGCTATCTCAAGCCCGCTTTGAACCGCCCCAATCTGCGTCTTTTGAAAGACGTCCTGGTGGACCGTGTCAGGATCGAAAACGGCCGCGCCGTCGCCGTCGATTTCATCCAGGGGAGCGAGTGCCGTCAAAGCCGGGCCCGAGGCGAGGTCATTCTCTGCGCCGGATCAATCGGTTCGACCCAGATCCTGCAGCGCTCCGGCATCGGCCCTTCGGAGTGGCTGGCCCCGCTCGGCATCCCCATTCTTCTCGACAGGCCTGGTGTCGGCCGCAATCTCCAGGACCATCTGCAGCAGCGCGCAATTTACCGGGTTGAGGGTGCCCGCACCCTCAACGAAACCTATTACAATCTGTTCCGGCGCGGACTGATGGGGCTGGACTATCTCTTCCGCCGTCGCGGCCCCCTCACCATGGCCCCCTCTCAGCTCGGCATCTTCACCCGCTCCGATGCGGATCAGGAGCGCGCCAATATCGAATTCCACGTCCAGCCGCTGTCGCTCGACAAATTCGGCGATCCCCTGCACCGCTTCCCGGCGATCACGATCAGCGCCTGCAATCTGCGGCCGACCTCACGCGGCACGATCCAAATCCGCTCGGTACGCCCTGACGAGCCCCCCTCGATCCGGCCGAATTATCTGTCGACCGCCGAAGACCGGAAGGTTGCAGCCGATGCCATCCGCGCCACACGGCGCCTGATGCGCCAGAGCGCTCTCGCCGGATACCGCCCCAGCGAAGTTCTGCCCGGCCCTGGCGTCGGCGACGACGATGCAGCCCTGGCCCATGCTGCCGGTGACATCGGCACCACCATCTTCCATCCTGTCGGCACCGCCAAAATGGGCAAAGCGGAAGATCCCCTTGCCGTGGTCGACGCGCGTCTGCGCGTCCATGGCATTGCGGCCCTGCGCGTAGTCGATGCCTCGATCATGCCGACCATCACCTCGGGCAATACCAACACACCGACCGCGATGATCGCGGAAAAAGGCGCACAGATGATCACCGAAGACGCGCCATGACGTGTCGTTGACCAGGTGGATTCTTTGCTGCCGCCGGAACATGATGCGGCCCCGGCCTCCAAAGCCCCGGATGACTCTGAGGTCATCGCACAGCATCGACAAACTGAATTTCATGTCATCAACTAGCTGACCAGACCGACTTCCTACCGCAACATAATGCGACGGCCGAAACCAGGCTGCACCCGAACCGTTGGGCGTCCTGTCGTCGTCTGGGCTTCTTCGCGCAGCGCACGTTCCAGATTGGTCAACCGCGGCGACGCTGCGCCGCTTGAGCCGCTCTGCCGCAATCGGGCTTCAAAGGAGGATTGCGGCCCAGGTGCTGGATCGAAAACGGAAGAGGGTGCAACTACACGATCCCGCCTTCCTGAAAAGTCATATTCGTTTTCTTCAGGAGTTCCCGAGAGAAGCCCGCATTCCACCACAATCCAGAGGAAGCCGAGACCCGGAATAAAGTTGATCAGATACCACCAGCCGGATTTGTCGCGGTCGTGAAGCCGCTTTATCGTGGTGACGACGCTGATCCAGGAAAGCGCGATCGCCCACGTTAGAACTACCAGAGCAGCTCCTGAGCTGGCCGAGTTTTCGGGAACATATCCCACCGGACCGCTCAAGGCATCAACCGGCATCCCGATCGCCCGCGCGACGCGGTGCACCACGGCCATCCCGATGAACACGGCGATTTGGAACAGCCACCACTGGCCGCGCCCGATACGACCACGAATTCCAAAGAACACGTTCAGCAGGGACACAATTCCCTCCCCGGGGACATGGCGCAGCTACCTCTTGCCTCTGGCAGGAAAATGGGCGAGCATGATGAAGGAGGGGTTGATTTCTTCTGAAAACCCTGAATTTTCAGGATACTCTCAACCAATCCTGGTTAGCCGATGCGATGCTGGATGACGACCATTTTACCGATCTGGTATCTGGCCGATCCGGTTTCTGGCAAGGGCCGGGAAGCGCGCATGTTCCCTGCAGAGCGCAGCTTGCGTAGTTCTGATCATGGCCCTTACAAATTGTTCGCAGTACCCCACAACGATCACGAACGCAGACCTGGACATCTCCGCTCGCCCGCATGCACAGAAGCATGTGGCGTGTCTATGCGGATCGAAGACCCAGCGTCAAAGGGCGGTTTGCGGGGACCGCAAGGGGGGAAAGAGCAATCGGCGACCGAAGCAGGGCGTACACAACGCTCGCATTGCCTCTTCCCCGCCGCCTCTGACGCATCCCGTGCACAACATCCAGACCCCGATACCACTTCCGTCCAATTCGCACATGCAGGTCAGGTCCGTTCTTTGTTCGTCCGCCAGCCGCCGCTTGCCGCTTCCCATGCACCCCGGGAAAATGCGCGACAGCGGGAGGCCGCCGGCACTGGCGCTCGCCTCAGCTTCCTTTGAAATGCGGGATAGCTGCTGTGCACGACCACTTCAGCTGTGCAGCCGATAGCGGTCGACGAGCAGACCGAACAGCCATTCCCGTTCGACGTCGGTTGCCTCCCTGCCGATCTCGAATCGCCTGTTGCCCACGTCGACAGTCAGTCGGGTACCGGTCTCGAACTCACGCTGACGCAGGCTCTTGAGCTGCTGGGGACTGATTTGACAACGGATCCGCCTGGGAAAAATGTCCGACAGGCTGGGGCGTTGTCGCCCCTGAAAGGACAGACGCGGAGGTCGAATACCGGATTCGAAATCAACCCCGCCTCGCGTCAATCTCAGGGACTCAGGGACTGAAGGACGCAGGCTTCGATAGAGGAAATAGACTGCAAAGATTACTCCGACGACCCAACCGACCAGCCATGCGCCCATAAAGACAGTGCCACCGAGGTCGCCGGATGCATCCGACATCCCGGAGAGAAACCGTGAGCCGGCCTCGATGCCGCCAGCACTCCACATGACCAGCCACGCCAGGAGGAAAGCCACGTAAAGATAGCGTGTCGTATTCGCGGCCACAGGTATGACGATTATGGGTTCGCCGATGACCTTCGTCAGAACGGCGATCCGCGATCCTTCAGGTGGAGTGAACGTCATCGGTAAAATCCCGTCCAGGTTGTGGCAGATGATCCTGTTCCTGGAGTTCCCCTGTATCACGCGCCGGCGGGCGAACTGATCACGGCTGCGTGATCCGCGGCATGAGAGATCGCATCTCGCTGCTAAGCAGCCCTGTACACGCGGCAGCTTGCGGTACCATGTTATGTAGCACGATCGATTTTGCGGTCACCCCGGTGCCGCCCTTGCGGGTCACCGGGCCACCGGGCGGCGCTTCTCCAGTTCGCCGATATAGTCGTCCATCCGCGCCTTCCAGGAATCCGGATCACTTTCTGAAAGGCGCGGATTGCTGCGCAGCTCTTCAAGTACCCGGATCGTCAATTCGAGATCCGCTTCGAAAGTCTCCATCGGCCACACATAAATGCGGCCCAGTTGGACGAACAACCAGGATGCTGCATAGCGGATCTCACCTTTGTCATCATCCGGATCCGCCCTCATGCCCTCGCACCACGCGTTGCGGAGGCGGGTCGAGTGCATCAGGTTGCCGAACCAGTCTGCAGCAGCATCGTTGTCCCATGGATTGTCGGACCATTCACCCACAGGAAGAACTCCTTCATGCCACCAACATACTCCGGCCACGCCTTCCGATAGGAATACGACCACCTGTCGGCCAGCGGGAGGAGGCGCAGGATTTCGTCCAGCGCATCGCGCCGTCTGTTCAGACGTTCAGAAACTCGCGCGTCTCACGCTTTCGTTTCAGGATCGCGACCATATTCGTCGAGGAGGTTGCTGACCTCCTCGATACCGTCGTCGGTGAAGGCCATGACGCCATCGTCATCAAGGCCGTGGACCCAAATCACGCCGTCCTCGGTATCGAGTCCATCAGCCAGTTGCCAGATGCGCTCGACATCGACACCAAGATCGCGCGCGACGCGATCAATGGTATGGACGGCAGCCACCTTGTTGCGCGGCATAGCGGATTTCCCTGGTGTGAGCCTATCGTTCGATACAACAACAAGGCCGCGAAGATCAGGCCGAGCGCCGCACCGCGTTGTCGACCAGGTTTTTGCCCAGGGACCAGATCGCGCCGGGGAATTTGTGACTGCCGGCGATGACCTCGTCAAAGGAGGTTGCGATCCATTTGCAATCTTCTTCGGTAATGGTCAGCGAGGGCAGAAGCTTGATGGTGTGCATGGCATGGCCGGCGACCTGGGTCAGAATCTTGTGGTCCTTGAACAGCGGCACGGTAATCAGCTGACAGAACAGCCCCTTGTTGGCGGTCTCCAGCATGGTCCAGCCCGCCTTGAGACGCAGCGATTTCGGCGGACCGAATTCGATCCCGATCATCAGGCCCTTGCCGCGCACTTCCCGGAGCATTTCGTAGCCGTCGACCAGCTGGCGCAGCGCCGCCAGCAGGGCCTCCCCCCGCACTGAAGCCGCCTCAATCAGCTTTTCGGCCTCGATCACCTCAAGGGTGGCGATCCCGGCCGCCATCGCCAGGTCGTTCTTGCCGAAGGTCGAGCCATGGACCACGGCACGATCCATCTGGTTGAAAATGCGCTCGAAGATGGCTTTGCGGGTGAGCAGGGCGCCGACCGGGACGTGCCCCCCGGACAGCGACTTCGACAGCAGCACCATGTCGGGCTCGACATTCCAGTGCTCGACGGCGAGGAAGCGGCCGGTGCGGCCGATGCCGGTCTGAACCTCGTCGGCGATGAACAGCGTGCCATATTTTTTGCACAATGCAGCGGCACCAGGCAGGAATTCGTCGCTCGGCATGTTGACGCCCTTGCCCTGGATCGGCTCGACGATGAAGCCGGCCACATCGCGCGACGACAGCGCCTTCTCCAGTGCGGCGAGATCATTGAACGGAATCGGGACACAACCGGGCAGCAGGGGTTCGAAGCCGTCGCGGAAATTGCCATCGCCGGTCAGCGACAAGGCGCCATAGGTAAGGCCATGGTAACCATGATCACAATAGACCATTCCCGGCCGCCCGGTGGCGCAGCGCGCGAACTTGATCGCCGCCTCCACCGTCTCGGTTCCCGAATTGACAAAAAACGCCTTGTCGAGATAGGGAACGTATTTCAGCAGCCGCTCGGCAAGGATGCCCGCAAGGGTCGACACATCGAGCTGCACCAGATTGGGAAGATCGGCATCGATCACAGTCTTCAACGCGCTGCGCAAGGTCGGATGATTGCGCCCGATCGCAAACACCCCGAAGCCGCTGAGCAGATCGAGATAGCGCGCACCAGCGCGATCAAACAGATACTGCCCCTGCCCTTTAAGAAAACCAACATCATAACCAATGGTTTTCAGCACCCGCACGAGCTGGTCATTGAGAAAACGCGTGTGCAGGGTGCTGCGTTCGGCTTCCCGCTCGGCAAACATCTGCGCAAGGTCTGGATTAAGGGTTTGCATCCGCTATAACTTCAGTTGATGGAGAGGTTGTGAACCGAAAAATGGGGGTTTTGGTCTTTTGCCCTTTTTCGGACGATGTTCGCAAGCACAGCTTTCGGCTTGTCGATACCAGCAAGGAACACTCAATGCGTTTGGCTCTTTACACCGGAATTTTTCTCGCAACCAGCGTCGCTTGGGTTAATCCCGCCGCCGCCAGCGATCCCACCGGGGACTGGCTGGTAAAAGGCGGCTTTGCCCATGTCCGGGTTGCGGAATGCAACGGCGCGATGTGGGGCGTTGTGGCGTGGGAACAACAAGCTGGCCTTGATGAGCACAATCCCGATGTGGCAAAACAGAGCCGGCCCACTTTGGGCATGCCAGTTCTGCTCAATATGAAGAAAACTCCGGGCCACGACCAGTGGGAGGGCGAGGTCTATAACGCCGAAGACGGCAAGACCTATAGTTCCACCATCACCCCGCACGGAACCGACCAGCTCGAGATCAAGGGCTGTGTTCTCGGCATCCTCTGTGGCGGTGAGACCTGGACCCGGGTCGGACCGCCGATCCCGCCCAGCCTGCCCAAAACCGCACCAAAAGCCGGCAGCAAGGGCGCGGCCCCCAGGACCGCTGGCGCGCCTGTGGCACCCAGATCGGCTGGATCAAAGGCCGCCCGCCCCGCCGACCCCGAGCACCCTGATGTGGGCGATATCTGCCTCCTTCCCGACATTGCGGGGGTTGCCCATTAGAGCGGGCTGAAACAGCAGCACAGGGGCAGGCATGGCCACCCGTGACAGGGGCCGGAAGCTTGCCCATGCTCGATGTCCCGGGATGACCCGACAGCCACAGACGACAGCCACAGACTGCCAAAGGCGGTGGCTGTCGTCAGGGCGCGGCGGCAGGGCTGGATGTGCGCAGTCCACCAGGGGCCGGATCGTTTCCACCCTCGCTCTATTTCCGGATCCCGGTCGCAGAGGCGCAATTTTTCCCGGATTTCGAGCTGCCCCTGGTCCCACCGGGCAGGTTAGGCCGGATCCAAGGCCACGACACGCCGCTCTTGCCGATCGGCCTAATCCCCGACATCGCGGGGTTTGCCCATCAGAGCGGGCTGAAACAGCAGCACAGCGGCAAGCGTGGTCACCAGCGACAGGGCCAGAAGCTTGCCCATGCTCGATGTCCCGGGATGACTGGACAGCCACAGACTGCCAAAGGCTGTGGCGGTCGTCAGGGCGCTGAAAAAGATCGCCCGGGTCAGGCTGGTCTGCAGCAGGTTGGTATGGCCTCCGCGCCAGGCCACCACGTAATAGATCTTGAAGGCGACGCCGATACCGAGCATCAGCGGGAAGGCGACGATATTGGCGAAATTGAGCGGCAGCCCGACCAGAACGCAGATCTCCAGGGTTACCGCGCCCGCCACCAGAAGCGGCACCAGGGTCATCAACACGTCGGAAAAGCGCCGCAATGTCAGCCACAACAGGAGGCTGATCACCAGCAGCGCATAAATGCCGGCGTGGACGAAGGCCTCGACCACGGTATCGCCCGATTTCAGGATCGACACCGGGCCGCCAATGGCGGTGGGTTCCGCGGCCAGCACCGCAGCGGCAAACTGGCGCAGCGTGTCATTGTCGTTGGGGTCGCCCCTGGGCAGGGCATCAACCCGCAGCAGGCCATCCCTGCTTTTCCAGGCCCCGACCAGTTCCTCCGGCAGCGATTCCAGGGTTACGGGTGAGGCCTCAAGCAGGTTGGCGATCTCCGCGAACAGGATCTTCATCGGCGTGATGAAGACCCGCTCGGCCTGATCACGGGTCGCGGGACTGGCGGCTGCAAGCCGCTCCAGCGCATCTGCAAGCCGCCCTGCGGCCGTGGCGCCAGCGCTGCCCTGCCCCTCGCCCGCCACCTTGCGCAAGGTCGCGGCGGCCAGCCTGAGCCCCTCGATATTTTCCTGGTCGGAAGGCGGGGCCTCGATTTCGGCGGGCTTGAGCGCAGGTTTGAGCACGGCGGCGGCTTTGCCGATGAGTTTCAGCTTGGCGTCCTGGTCGGCCGGCACGAAACTTTCGAGCGAGCGGACCTCCGCCACCTCCTTCACTTTGAGCAGTCGGGCGGCGACCTTCTCTACCTCCTGCGGCGAGGTGGTCAGAACCGTGATGGCGTTGGCGCCAAGCTGCGGATCTTTGCGCAGATCGAGGAAGGTGGAGATCGACTCCGCCGCCGGATTGCGCAGATTCATCGGATTGAAGTCGAACTTCATGAAATAGAGGAGCGGCAGGCCAAGCACCACCAGAGCCAGCGTGCCGACCACGATCGGGATCCGGTGGGTCTCGAGCAGACGATCGAGCGGTGCCAGAAATGCATAGCCGACCGGCTCCTTCTCCCCCGGCGGGTTGAGCAGTCGAAGCAGCGCCGGCAGCAGGGTGATCGAGGAGAGAAAGGCCACCAGCATGCCGACGCCGGCGATCTGGCCAAGCTCGGCAATGCCGGAATAGTCCGTCGGCATGAAACAGAGAAAGCCGGCTGCGGTAGCCATTGCTGCCAGCGACAGCGGGACAGCCGAACGCCTGGCGGCAAGCACCAGCGCCTCGGAAAGATCGTCGAGCTGATGGCGCTCGGAACGGTAGCGCACGCTGTACTGGATGCCGAAATCAACCCCCAGCCCGATAAACAGCACCGCGAAGGCCACCGACAGAAGATTGAGCTTGCCGACCATCATCAGGCCGGCGGCGGTGGTGAGGGCCAGGCCGACAAAGAGATTGACGAACACCGCGAAGATGATCTTGGCGGAACGCAGCGCCAGCCACAGGATCACCAGCACCACCACGATGGTGCCGATGCCATTGACCAGCGCACCTTCCTGCACGGTCGCATTTTCTTCATTGGTGATCTGGACTGGTCCGGTCAGACGTACGCGCGCCTGGTATCGGCCTGCAAAATCAAGCTCCCGCGCGGCGCGACGGATGGCGTCGCTGGCACCCTTGCCGGGCTCCAGCGTATTGTACTCGAGCACGGGGCGAAACTCGATAAAGGCCCGCCGATCGGAATCGCTGCCATCCCCGGTTGCCAGCACGCGCCAGGAGAAGGCCCCCTGCTCCTGCCTGAGCACGCCTTCCACGGTCCCGGCGATATAGTTGAAAGGCCTTGCTGCTGCATCCAGCGTCACCTGCCCGCGCAGGATACCGGCGCCCCCGAGCTGCAGCGCCGCCGTCAGGCCGCGAATCGAGGGGTCTGCGGCCAGAGTCTCGACCAGCGGTGCAGCCGCCTCCAGCTGCCCGGTGATTTCGGCGACCTCCGCCTGGGGCGCAAACAATAGTCCGTTCTTCTCAAAGAATGCGCCTTTGCCCAGTTGCTGCATCGACAGGAAATTCGTCCTGTCGTCCTTGAGCCGCTCCACCAGCGCGTTGGCCGCCGTCGCCGCCATTTCCGGGGTGGCCGCCTCCACCACCCCGAGCACCATGGCATCCCGGTTGAAGGCGCGGTCGAACTGCTGGTCGCGCTTGCGCCAGTCGGTATTGGCCGAGATCAGCGAATTGATATCGGTGTTGATGTCGAAATGATGGACCGCATAGTGGGTGGCGCCCACCGCCAGCAACAACCCGAGAACAACAACAAGAGGCGCAAGGCGCGTCGAAACCCTGACAATCGCAACGACCAGACTCTGCAGCACTTCATCTCTTTCCATGTTAATCATGTGGCCCCGGGGCCAAGCTCGCGCCGAAGAATCGGCTCGAGGGACCGCCGGAGGACCGTTCACGGTCCCCTGGCTCTTCGGGAACCCTTCAGGGGGCTGAAAGGAACCCGAAAACGTCAGCACCGCTGATAGGCCGCAAGTTCCGGCAGGTAAAGTGACAACCATAAGGGGGGAAACGGCTTCCTTATGTCTCCTGGCGTCATTATATTACCTTTTGCCACCATTACCTGGCTTTTTTGCCACGCATCCATCTTTTCTCTGGGGCTTTTTTTTGACACAAGGCCCTCACCGTCTCCGTTTTGAGCCATCCTGCCGGCCGGAGCGTGGAAAAAAAAGCGCGGCTTTTATTAAAATGCGCCGGTGTGGTGAAACGCGCGGCTCAAGGTGGCTTGCCGCAGAAGAATTAAACGAGGATTGTGCAACTTGCGTAACGGGCATCCAATGGACGTTTTTCTGGCGCAACCGCGCGGCTTCTGCGCCGGCGTGGTGCGGGCATGCGAGATCGTGGAGCGCGCCCTGGAAAAACATGGGCCGCCGATCTATGTGCGTCACGAGATCGTGCATAACAAATATGTCGTTGAGAGCCTCAAGAGCAAAGGGGCGATCTTCGTCGAAGAACTCTCCGAAATCCCGCCCCATGCCGTCACCATCTTCAGCGCCCATGGCGTGGCCCGCAGTGTCGAGGAGGAAGCTTCAAACCGCAATCTCCCGGTGCTGGATGCCACCTGCCCCCTGGTCCGCAAGGTACACAACCAGGGCAAACGCTACATGGCGCAGGGTCGCACCCTGGTCCTGATCGGGCATGCCAGCCATCCCGAAGTCGAGGGCACCATGGGCCAACTGCCGGAGCCGGTGCGGCTGGTGCAGAATGTTGACGATGTGATGGCGCTGACCCTGCCGCAGGACACACCGATTGCCTATATTACCCAGACCACCCTGTCGGTCGACGACACCAAGGAGATCATTGCCGCGCTGAAGACGCGCTTTACAGACCTTCAGGGACCGGATATCCGCGACATCTGTTACGCCACCCAGAACCGCCAGACGGCAGTCCGGGAGATGGCACGCCTGGTCGATGTGATCCTGGTGGTGGGTGCCGCCAACAGCTCCAATTCCAATCGCCTGCGGGAGATTGGCACCGAGGCCGGCGTGCCCAGCTACCTGATTGCCGATGGCAGCGAACTCGACCCCGGCTGGTTGACGAATGCAGGCGCGGTCGGCATCACCGCCGGAGCCTCGGCTCCCGAAGTTCTGGTCGACGACGTCATTGCGGCCCTCCGGCGCATCGGACCGGTCAAGGTCTCGGTGCTGCCCGGCCGCAAGGAAAATATCGAATTCGCGCTTCCGGCCGAACTGGTCGAAGCCTGACCCCTTGGAACCCGAAATATTGCCCAAACAGTCGGAAAGAAACCCGTAATGGCTATCCCCTTCTATAAGGAAATGCGTATCGGCAGCTATCTGATCAAGCAGAAGCTGAAGGGCCGCAAACGCTATCCCCTGGTTCTGATGCTGGAACCGCTGTTCCGCTGCAATCTCGCCTGCTCCGGCTGTGGCAAGATTGATTATCCCGACGCCATCCTCGACCGTCGCTTAAGCCCCCAGGAATGTTTCGACGCTGCCGAAGAATGCGGCGCGCCGGTGGTGGCGATTCCCGGCGGCGAGCCCCTGATCCACAAGGAAATCGGCGAAATCGTAAGCGGTCTGGTGGCGCGCAGGAAATTCGTCTCCCTGTGCACCAACGCGCTGCTGCTGGAGAAAAAGCTCGATCTGTTCCAGCCCTCGCCCTATCTCTTCCTGTCGGTCCATCTCGACGGTCTGCGCGACCACCATGACAAGGCGGTATCGCAGGAAGGCGTCTTCGACCGCGCCGTGGCCGGCATCAAAGCGGCCAAGAAGCGCGGCCTTGCCGTCAGCGTCAACTGCACCGTGTTCGATGGCTATCCGGCTGAGGAGATCGCAAAGTTTCTCGATTTCACCGCCGAACTCGGTGTCGGGGTCTCGATCGCACCAGGCTATGCCTATGAGCGGGCGCAGGACCAGGAACACTTCCTCAACCGCACCAAGACCAAGACGCTGTTTCGCGAGGTCTTTGCCCGCGGCAAGGGCAAGCGCTGGAATCTGATGCATTCCAGCCTGTTTCTCGACTTCCTCGCCGGCAACCAGCAGTTCATGTGTACACCCTGGGGCATGCCGGCACGCAATATTTTCGGCTGGCAGAAGCCCTGCTACCTGATCGGCGAGGGCTACGCCAAAAGCTTCAAGGAATTGATGGAGACCACCGACTGGGACTCCTATGGCACCGGCCGCTATGAGAAATGCGCCAACTGCATGGCCCATTGCGGCTATGAGCCGACTGCGGCCAACGCCTCGCTGAACAATCCGCTGAAACTCGCCATGGTGGCATTGCGCGGTATCCAGACCTCAGGCCCGATGGCACCCGAGATCGATCTGTCGAAGCAGCGCCCGGCACAGTTTCTGAAACCGACTGAAACCGGCGCCTCCGCGACTTGAGGGAAACCGTGATCGGGCAAGCCTCCTGGCTCCACTGCCGGCTGCCCGTCCCCCCCTGTGACCTGAGACGCGTGGCACCAAAGGTCAGAAGGCCGAAGGCAGATGGCCAGACAGTCTTGTGCGGTCCGCAGTGCGCGGGACCAACGCGCCTGCTGCGCTTTCTGTGTGCGCTCCCTGCCCCTTTGTCCTCTTCTTTTGTTTTTATTCGCCTTTTGTTGCCGGCGTTACAAATCCGCAGTGATCGACCGAAGGTGCGGTTCCTCCTTCGGTGATGACCCTGAAAACGAGTTGGCGCGATTTACGCAAATATTTGGAATGCGGAGGAGAAGAGATTGACGATTGTCCCGGTTGGCGAGGCCTCGCCTAATGGATGAACCTAAAAACGGCAGTTGGCAGCCCGTCGTGACGGAGAAAGCCAAACATTTACAGTGCTTTGGGACTGATTCAGCCACTCTCGGATTGTCACCCATCGGGTGAACGGGGCGGGTGCAAAATCCG
>WQYW01000006.1 GCA_009781045.1 Alphaproteobacteria bacterium | reverse complement strand
GCTTTGGGACTGATTCAGCCACTCTCGGATTGTCACCCATCGGGTGAACGGGGCGGGTGCAAAATCCGTCGCCGAAACAATCACTTCCGGCAAGGTACCGCATCCAACTCCCAGATTTAGGATGAACTCAAGCTCGCGTGACCTCGGCTGCCACTAACGCACTCCAGGCTCCCCGGGGTAAGTGCGCCCCGCATCCAGCATCCTGTCCAGTTCCCTGGCCTTGGCCTGATTAATCGGGACAATCTCGGATGCCGCCGCACTGAGCTTCTGCTTCACACTCTTCTTTTTGCAGCCTGTGGCGGCACCATGGTACCAGTTCTCCCTGGTTGGATCATGGTCGACCTCGGCTTGAAGAGCCCGAATTTCGCCGACAGTAACGGAGGCGGCACCGACAGCATCGCGGACGGCCGGATATATTGCGGTTGGTCCCAATCCATCAGCAGCAAGCACCTCCTCAAGGTCGCCAGACAACTTTCCATCCGACGATGATGGAGTGAAGGCCTTTGACGAAATCCGATAGAGCCCCGTTTTTTCGTCAAAGATGATGTGGTGTGGCGATTGCAGAGTGCGAATAAAACGAAAATCAGGCAGCAACCAGGAACGTGGCCATTTGCGTCTGAGCAGGTACATCAGCAGCATTGTGATATCGCGAGGCAACCAGCGGTGCCCAACGATAAAAGAGAGCAAGTGCTTCCCTGCCTTCACCGTCGAACTCCATCCCGCTCAAATGATCACGTCCCCAAATCGAAGCAAAGCCTTGATCATCAATATCAAATTCAAGTTCGCCCCGAACCGAATGCCATTCGATCTGGACACTGCCGTCCCCGCCCGGCACCAGACGCGGTGCGGTCATACCTTCAAAAGCATCAAGTGCGGACTGGACGTAAAAGGCTGCGCGGGCCAGTAATGTCTCCGGAACAGGGACCGAACCGGGACCATCCCATCCAGCACGAAGCTGAGACAGGCTTCGCACATTTGCCGAAAGTCGTGATTTCCAATCCACCACCTTCGATTCCATGGATGAGGCACGTTCCGTGGACGGGCCAATAACATCACTCGTTCCGACGACCGCGACCAGACCAGGGCTGTCGATCAGCGTCGGACGCAGCGGCGGCATGTTGCTGGTGCCCGTCAGAAGCATACTCGTCAGAGAGCATCCAACCCAAAATTGTTTAACCTCCATCGGGAATCACCGCGCTTTGATAAATTTCTCGAATCTTGGCGTGGATATCGCGCATAATATGCTCCGTTGGCTGGCCATCCGCAATGGTGGCTATTCCAGCAAAATTGAACGCGAGCACCATGACCGCCGGTGGGAGTTCTGCCAGCCCAACCGATGCAACAACCGAGCCCTTCGGGGGGGACGTCCCCTGATCTGGATAGACGCACTCCACCCAATTCATATTGAACATGGTCAGCGCCCGTCCATCAGATTGACAAAACTTGAAAATTTCTGAAATTCGCTTCCTCTTGCCATCTCGATCCAACGGTGCCGCGTTGGCATAACTCACTTCGGCGAGGCCGTGTTGTGGATGCCGGTGGAAGCGGCCTTCTGTCCAGGCTTCGAAGCGGGAGGAGATTTCGGTCCATTTTTTCATCATTGAATCGAAACCGGGGTAACTGGCAGGTGCGCCCACTGGTTCGATCCGCGACCATCCAAAAGCAAGGCGGTCCCCCTGCAACTGAATTGCGTACCGCCCATCTGGGGACCGGACCAACATGCGTGGGAGTGAGATGCGGCCCATGCCAAACTCCACTGCAACCTGTGGCATCAGGCCTGAAGTCGGTGTCAGGTTGGCTGGGGGAAGGCTCGGGAGTTGCTGAATGATCGGATAGTCATGAAAGGCGGTCGTCCAGGCGGCAAGGTCGATGACCCCCAGCGGCAGCGGCGCACGGAAGTGTGCTGCCATGGTCAGTTCCTGGAGTGTATTGGTCGATGGCACCGTTCCTGGCTGAATCATGGAAATCACTCTCCCAAGGGTCCGATCACCAAACCACCATGCTGCGGATGGAGCAAGGTACCCCCAAAATGTTCCCAAATGGAATCTGATCCGCTCAGAGGGCCGAGCGGGTACCAACCTGCGTCGAGTGCCCACCTGACGGGGTTTTGCTGGGAAACGCCGTTTGGGGTGATTGACGCTGTGTCGGACCTGGCTATTCCGCGAAAGCATCCGCCCCAAAACTTCCCGTTTGGACTTACCCCCGACAGCGTTCCGGTTCGCTTCGACCCTCTCTGCTCCGACGATCTCCGTGGGGCTTACCAGATTCATGATTCTAAATACGGCAGTTGACAGCCCGGTGTGATATAGAAAACCTAGGATTTACCATAGGTTACGACTGTTTTTCCAATTGCGGAGCAGTACCCATGGGGTGAATGGTGCAGGTGGCGAAATCCGGCGTCCAAACAGCAAGGTACGGTGAAATTCCGTCTCCAACTGCCATTTCCAGGATGATCCATCGTCTTGTCCTGGAAGCCCGGTCGGGCGATGCACCAAAAGGTTGCGCCTTTGGTTCAGCCCAACCAACACGGGAGAGGCGGCTGGTCAGGGACTTCATGCCGCCCTGTTACCGCCTGGAAATGCGGATTTAACCCAGGGCCGGAGTCTCACCTGTTGGATAAGGGTCGTCTGGACCTGTCCATTGTCGCCCCATCTGGAACCATGGCTGTCTCGCGGGGCGCGCGCGCGCTGCGCCCGCTACAAAACCTCCCACCAGCTCACGGTTCGGGAGGGGCGCCCAGCGTATCAGAAAGCCGTCAGATCCCCTTGAGCCGTGCCAACTGCCGCAGAGAAGTCTGCCCGCCAGAGGAACCTGCCATCCGGTTTATCTGCGAAGAAACGATCCGCTCATGCCGCCTGCGGCGCCAGATGCTGGCTGGCGAGGCCCTGCTTTGCCGGTCGCGCGCCGTTCACGCGCTCGCGCTCCCAAGCCTGGCGGTTGGACAGCACGTCACGGTCGGACAGCACCTTGCGACAGCCCTTGAGTTCGCGCAAGGCCCGGCTGAAATCGAGCCCGGTGATCACCAGTTCCCGCAGCAGACCTGGATTGCGCGCCACACCACGCAGCACCACCGCAAGATCGACCTGGCCGTTGGGCTTGATCGCCCCGCGCGCCAGCGCCGGCAGCGCACGGTGGGCGGGATCACTGATCACCCGCAAGGCGGCGAAGGGCAGTCCGACCTCTTCGGCATAGGCCGCCGCGATATGGCTTTCCATATCGACCGCTATTGCACCGGTTTCGGAGCGCAAAACGGCCTTGAAGGAATGGCCCACCAGCACCTCTTCAGCTCCGACCAGCGTGCCGCTGACCACACGGCGCCTGCCGGAAGTGAGCCGATTGACCAGATCCTCGTTCAGTGCGGCCAGCGTCCCCCAGCGTCCCGCGCCGGCCATGACATCGCTGGCCACCACCACATCCCCGGTCCGGAGATCGGGATCAAGGCCGCCGGCAACGCCGAAAGAGATCACGCCGCGGATCGAGTTGGGGTCGACAAGCGTCAGAAGTGACCGCAATTGCCCTGTGTTGCTGGAACTGCAGACCACCAGCCCGGCGCCCGTAGCAATGCGCGCCTCCTGGAGCAGTCCGGTGACGATCAGCAACGGTCGCAAATCCGCCTTGTCACCTCCAGACAGTTCTTCCCTCACGCTCAACGTCACATTCCGACCCCTACAACCCGACTATTGGTGCTGCGCAGATTCCGATAGCGGGCCAGTGCCCAAAGCGGGAAAAACTTCGCGTAGCCATGATAACGCAGATAAAATACGCGTGGAAAGCCCGTTGCGGTATAGCGTTCCTCGCTCCACAATCCTTTTTTGTTCTGTGTGGCAATCAGGTACTGGACCCCGCGCGCCACGGCGGGGTGATCGGCCTCACCCACCGCCATCAAAGCGAGCAGCGCCCAGCCGGTCTGGGACGGCGTCGAGGGGGCCTTTTCCCAGCCCTTGTAATCCAGCCGATAGCTGACCGCGTCCTCGCCCCAGCCACCGTCGCTGTTCTGGATCGAGGCCAGCCACTCCACCGCCTTGCGGATCATGGGATCGCTGTGATCAATCCCGGCTGCATTGAGCCCGCACAGCACCGACCAGGTGCCGTAGATGAAATTCAGGCCCCAGCGGCCGTACCAGGAGCCTTCCTTGTGCTGGGTGCGGCGCAGATAGGCGATCCCGGCTGCGACCGCCCTGTTGCCGGTGGCAAGGGTCTGGCCGAGCTGGCCCAGCATCGACAGGCAGCGCGCGGTGACATCCTCGGTCGGCGGGTCGAGCAGCGCGCCATGATCCGAAAACGGGATATTGTTGAGATAATATTCGAGATTATTGACGTCGAAGGCCGCCCAGCCGCCATCGTCGCTCTGCATGCCCTCGATCCACTCGACGCCGCGCGCGATCGCCGCATCGTAACCCTGCGCACCATGTTCACGGCGCATGCGATCGAGCGACATCACCACCACCGCGGTATCGTCGAGATCGGGATAATGGGGGTTGTTATACTGAAACGCCCAGCCACCGGGGCGCACATCGGGCCGCTTCACCACCCAGTCGCCCTTGAGATCCAGGACCTGTCTTGGAATCAGCCAGTCGAGCCCCTGTTTTGTGGCCTCGACTGCGTTGCCGGCCTCGAGCAGCGTATGACAGACCAGCGACGTGTCCCACACCGGCGACACGCAGGGCTGGCAATAGGCCTCGTCGTCGCCGATCACCAGAAGCCTGTCGAGCCCGCGCCGTGTCAGCGCCCGCGGCGGGAAATTCTCATCCTTGCCCAACGCATCATACATCATCACGATATTGGCCATGGGTGGGAAGATCGCCCCCATGCCGTCCTCGCCGTTGATCCGCTCCTCGGTGAAGGCCAGCGCCGCATCGATGGCACGCTGCCGCAGTTTTTTCGGGAAGAACGGCGTGGAGAGGCGGAGTACGACATCGAGACCACGGAACAGCAGAAACCAGCCCAGGCTCTGATGCGGCGCCCTGGCGGTCATCCCGATCGAATGGGGATCCTGGAGAAACAATTCGCTGATGCCGACGCCTTTGGGGTTGCGGGCCCGGGGCTTGAGCGCCGCCAGCACCAGCAGCGGGACCAGGGTGGTGCGCGCCCAATAGGCGATCTTGTTGAGGTGAAACGGTGCCTTATACGGCAGCAGCATGATCTCGACCGGCAGCACCGGCACCGCGCGCCAGCTCACGATGCCGAACAGCGCCAGGGTGAAACGGGTGAAGACGTTGCAGTGGATGGCACCACCACGGGAACGGATGGCTTCCCGCGCCCGCACCATATGGGGGGCGTCAACGCTGTCGCCGATCAGGCGGAGCGCGAAATAGCCTTTCACACTCGCGCTCATGTCGAACGGACCGTCATGCACCAGCGGCCAGCCGCCATGGGCGCCCTGGATGCGGCGCAGATATCTGCCGATCTTGGCTTCGAGCACGCTGTCGACGGCTTCGCCGAGATAGTGGCGCAGCATGACATATTCGGACGGAATCGTGCAGTCGGCCTCCAGCTCAAAAACCCAGTGGCCGTCGGACTGCTGGAAGCCCAGCAGGGCCTCGGTTGCGGACTGGATACTCGTTTCCAACACTTCCGGGGTGGTCATCTCATTCACTCCAAAACTCGAACGACAGGATCGGATCAAAGCCCTGTCAGACCGGCTGGAAGCCGCGAGGCAGCCGCATTCCAGCGATAGGCCGTTTTGCAATATTCCAGCTTTTGCCGACTGGACCGTCGCCGGTGGGCAAGGCCGGGTCAGGCCCCCGCACCTTGCGCGCCCCTCGGTCCGACGGCCACATCAGCGCTGCAACAGCACCGAGGCGGCGCGATCTCCCGAACGTACCGACCCCTCAAGAGTCGCCGGCAGACCGGTATCGGTCCAGTCGCCGGCCAGAAACAGGTTTTTCAGCGTCGTCACCGGGCCCGGGCGCAGGGCGTTCTGCGCCGGCGTGGCGGCAAAGGTGGCGCGGCGCTCGCGCACGATCTGCCACGGTGGCAATTGCCCCGGCAGCGTCGCTCCATCGGGGCAGGCCTTGCGGACATCGTCCCAGATCGCCTGCGCCAGTTCCTCGCGCGGCTGATTGAGCAGGCGGTCGCCATTGCTGATGGTTACCGACAGCCGGTCGGGATAGGCGAACAGCCATTCCGGCAGGGCCCCGACCACTCCAAGCAGCGCTGGCGTGCCGGGAGGCGGGGTGACGCGGAAATGGGCGTTGACGATGGAGCGAAACTCGGTCGGGGTCCTGAGTTCCGGCAGCAGGCTCGAGGCGGCGCGCGGCGGCACCGCCAGCACGACGCCATCCTCGGCGCCCAGCGCGACCGGGCTGTCGTCCCCGAAATCAAGCGCCGTCACCCGCCCATCAAGCACCGTCAGGCTGCGCAGTTCGTGACCGAGTTCGATCCCATGGCCACGCTCGCGCAGGAGCTTCACCGCGGGTTCGATCAGGACTGAACTCAGCCCGTTGCGGGCGATCAGCGGCCGGCAGGCCTGGCCCCCGGCCAGCAGGGTTTCGCGCAGAATCGCACCAGCGAGGCCCGCCGAGCCGTCGGGAGGATCGACATTGAGCGCGGCCAGCAGAAGCGGCTCCACCAGACGGCGGTAGAGCGCTCCCTGACAGGAAATGGTGCTGCCGATCAGGGCGCTGTTTGACGCCCAGGTCA
Organism: Alphaproteobacteria bacterium; assembly: GCA_009781045.1. Classification (GTDB taxonomy): domain Bacteria; phylum Pseudomonadota; class Alphaproteobacteria; order Rhizobiales; family Xanthobacteraceae; genus Bradyrhizobium. The sequence continues at coordinate 56,024 of WQYW01000006.1, read as the reverse complement.
GTGGCATCAATGCCAGGTAATCCTTCACCGTGGTGTCCGGCACCCGGCGCAGCGCATCAAACAGCCAGCCCGGCCAGCGCGAGGTGCCCAGGTCGAGCTGCCAGCGCAGTGCCTGTGCCTCTCCCGGTGGCAGCTCGACGAAGTCAAACTGCGCCCGCTCGGGGCCGACCAGGCCGGAATCGGTGCCGATCGATCGTGCATAGGCAGCCACATGGCGGTTTCCCGACAGCAGCAGATGATTGCCGTTATCGATGGTGAGGCCGGTGGCGGCGTCAAAATAGGAGCGGCAGCGGCCGCCGGCCTGCTGGGTCGCCTCATGAACGGCCACCTGGATGCCGGCACCAATGAGCCGCATGGCGGCTGCCAGGCCGGAAATTCCAGCACCGATGATGTGAACGGTTTTTTGCATCAGATCAGGGCGTAACCGAGAAGAATGGCGATACGGGTGAGCTTGGAGACACGAACCGGCTGACGCGGCGCGGCAAAGCCGCGCTGTTCGAGCAGGCGCAGGATGGCACCGTAATATTTCGACATGATGCGCGGCGCCCGCACCACACGGCGCGGGTTGCGCTTCATGATGGCATCGGCGGCAGCGAAATGCTCCTTCGCCCGCACCATCTGTGCCAGACAGACCTGTGGAAGCGCGGCTTCCGTCACCACCACGGCCGGATCCGCGCTGGTGATGCCGGCGGCGGAAAGGTCCTCACGTGCCAGATAAAGCCGGCCCAGAGCGGCGTCCTCATCAATGTCACGCAGGATATTGGTGAGCTGCAGCGCCCGGCCGAGATGGTGCGACAACAGGATGCCGTCCTGTTCCGGCACAGCGAAGACGCGCACCGAGAGCCGCCCCACTGCGCTTGCCACCCGGTCGCAATAGAGATCCAGCGTCGCCAGGTCGGGCGCACGGATATCGCTCGGCACATCCATCTCCATGCCGTCGATGACGGCGAGAAAATCCTCACGCCTGAGGCCGAAGCGGGTGACCACGGCGACATAGTCGTTGAGCCGCGGCGGCACCTCGTTGCGATAGAGCGCGTTGATATCGTCCCGCCAGGCTTGCAGCTCTGCCAGACGCTGCTGGCGCGGGCGATCGGAATCGGCAATGTCGTCAACCTGGCGGCAGAAACTGTAGATCAGGAACATGGCCTCGCGCTGCGCACGTGGCAGGATGCGCATCGCGGCGTAAAAGGAACTCCCCGCAGCCACGGTGCCGGCGCTCTCCGTCGTCACCGCCGGGCTCTCGCCGGTCAGGGCCGGCCTGGCGGATTGCGGGCCCGCCTGCCGCCCGATCAGGCGGCGGCTGATTTCAGAAAACCCACCCCTGAGACTGAAAGCCAGCAGTTCCAGCTTGTTGAGATGGACGCGCTGCGACAGCGGATCACGCTCTTTCAGCAGGCTGGCGATGCGGTCGGCAAAGGCGGCAATCACGGCGATGTCGACCCCGAGACGCCAGTCCCGCACCTCGAGGCTCAGCGCCCTGCCCTTGTCCAGCAGTTCCTGGTTGCGCTCCGCCAGGCTCTGGAGGCAGCGCAGCAGTTGCGGCGAGGACTGCGGCAGACCAAGATGCTCGGCCGATATCCCAGCCGCGGCCAGATCCGGACGCGGCACGTAAACCCGGTTGAGGGCACGGAAGTCCTTGCCGCAATCCTGCAGATGATTGTTGATCTGCAGGCCCGCACACAGGGCGTCGGAAGCCTCCCATGTCGAGGGATCCTCGCCATGAACATCGAGCATGAAACGCCCCACCGGCATCGCCGAATAGCGGCAGTAATGCAGGAGTTCGTCCCAGCTGTCGTAACGCAGTTTCGTCACATCCATGCGGAAGGCCACCAGGACATCGCAGGCATGCAGCGGCGACATACCACGCATCGCCAGCGCCTGGCGCAGATTGACCGCCACCGCCTGGCTGTCCCCGCTGCCGCCAAGTTCGGCCTCAAGCAGATCGAGCAGGCGCAGCTTTTCGGCAGCGGGCAGCGTCGGGTGATCGGCAATGTCGTCGGCGGTACGAACGAAATTGTAAAAGGCGAGAATCAGCGCCCGGTGGCGGGGATGGATGATCCGGGAGGCGACAGGGAAATTCTCGTCGCGATCACCCTTGCCGGATCGCAATTCGCTCGCATTTGTCATCGGTGGCTGGGCAACACGGCAAAAAACACAACAGGGGACGGGCGACACAGGACGGGCGACACGGGCAACAGGGCCACCGAACCCAGGCGGAACGGTGACGTTACCCCAGACTTTCGGCACACAGGTGCAAAGGATTTACGGCCCTCGACTTCAGGGGTCGAAAGCCGGATCCGAAACCAGGGCCGTTACCAGCCCCTGATATGGGGTTGGCGGCGGGCAAAAACAATATCGCGGCCAGAAGGAGGCCAGACAACGGGTGCCAAAGGGTTAAGCCGGACCGAATCAGGGCAAAACCCGCCACCGGGCCCGCCTGCGCCCTGGCGACAGGGCGTTGCGGGCACCCTGACCCGTTCTGCGGGCCATTGAGGGTGCCCGTCGGGGTCCGCCAAAGTTACTGGTTGTTATTGATCAACACCTGCTGGCAAGCCTTGGAGATCCTCGTGCGGTTCTCTTTCAGGCAGGCGAGGATGGCAAAATCACCCTGGTCGATGACAGCGCGGCAATGCTTCTGCACATCGCGCCTGCAGGCCTCCTGTTCGTCGGCGGTACCGCGCTGCTGGGCAAAACCCGCTGTCGGAAGGGAAACGGACAGCAGGGCCAAAGCGATAAGAAGAAATCTGGGCATTTTGATCCTTACATTACATTCTGTGGCAGAACATGCCCGATCCAGGATCGGGCAGACCATCGGCACTGGTTGCGACGATGTCGTCAAGGCAGGAGCCGTAGCACGGAAGACAGCTTCTGGCACAAGAAAGCGTGACCGCCAAATTATTCCAAAACAATAATGCATCGGCATTTATCTGTTGCAGACCTGCATCTCTGACCGGTAAATTCACCCTAACTGAGGTTCCCGGAATTTGCGGGCAGGCACGCAAATCCCCTGTGGCGACAAATCCTGCTGGAACGAAATGGCCGGCAGCTGGTTTGAATCCGCATGGCTTCGACTGCCCATCTGGCTCGAACCAGACGCGACCGGAGCACGCTCAAGGATTGGAACATGGTCTCCCGTGACTGGCGTTTGCAGCGCAAAACGTCTTCCCGGGGATAACGAAATGTCGTCACTGAAACGGGATATTGGACATGAATTTCTTTCGACTGTTCGGGCGGGTGATCATCGCGGCCACCACGCTGCTTCTCTGGGCTCAGGCTGGCCACGCACAGTCCGGACCGTTTGCGGGATTCACCGGCTCCTGGTCCGGTACCGGTACAGTGGCCCTGTCGGGCGGGGTCACCGAACGCATCCGTTGCCGCGCCTCCTATCGCATTGAAGGGGCAGGAAATAATCTCAAGCAGACGCTGGCCTGCGCCAGCGACAGCTATAAATTCGACCTTTCCAGCGATGTGACCAGCGACGGCAACCAGGTGTCGGGTTACTGGAGCGAGGCCAGCCGCATGCTGTCGGGCAATCTGCAGGGCCGCGCCGGCGGGGGCAAAATCGAGGTCTTCGTCGAAAGCGCCGGATTTGCCGCAAACCTGACGCTGCGCACATCGGGCAACAGGCAGACCGTGCAGATCAGCTCCAAGGGCGAGATCCAGAGCGTCAACATCACCATGGTGAAAAGCTGATGAGTGTTCCCCGCACGCGCGGGGATGAACCGCTGACCCCAGATGTGAGCCCTCCGGACCATTGATACGGCGCAGGGATCAAAACTGCGACGGAAAGCGATTCCCCCCTGATCAGGAAAGACCTGATCAGGGGCATCTCTTTTTTCCCATGGGATCTGTTTCGGGAACTGGCGTTTCTGCCCACGTCCCATTTCTGGAACCACTGACTGTGCCCCTTGTGCCCCTTTTTCACATTGTCGAGGCACAGAAGACGCTTTTCATAAGCGAGGTGGTGATTCGCGGCTAATGGATGACCATCCCGGCTGGAGAGGCGCAGTTTTTCCCGGATTTCGAGCTGGGTGCGACCTGCCTCTGGTCCGACCTGGGCAAGTTACCTTGCCGAAAATCCACACGGAACACCAACACTTGCGTGCGGGGTCCAACCCGCGGGCTCATGCTTTGCTGCATCCGCCTGCAGGCGCTTGTCGATGAAGGACGAGGTCCCGGATTGCCGTGACGGTGGAAAATCTGCCCTCGTGGTCAAGCCCTTGCCGGCTGCTTTTCAGGCGAGCCCGCCTCCGCGAATTTGACCTGCGGCCTGGGCCACACAGGCTCTTTCCCGGGTTCCTCCGGCACGGTTCCTTGTCTTGCGCCTTTTGGCGAGGCCTTCCTGCCCCGTCCTGTCCTCACGGCCTTGTGCCGATCAGACCGATTGCCGGTCGGCGCCATGAATGGCTTCGTGCAGATTGATCAGCCACATCACGGTGGGACGCAGGATAAAGAGATCGGCCACCAGCGCCGCCATCATGGCGAAGGCGCTGAGCCAGCCGAACAGCCTCATTGAGGGCTGATCCGAGAACACGAAGACGATAAAGCCGCAGGACAGCACCACCGTGGTCAGGATCAGCGCCGGGCCGACCAGTACAGTGGCGCGCTCGACCGCGATGGTCGAGGTTATGCCCGGCTTGCTCTCAAGCCGCAGGCGGTTGAGGAAATGGATGGTCGCACTCAGCCCGAGGCCGAATGACACCGTGAGCGCCACCACGCTGGCAAACTGCAGCCCCTGCCCCAGCGCCCATAGTCCGGTGCCGGCGAGCACGACCGGGAAAATGCCGGGCAGGACACAGGCCAGCATCACCACCCAGGACCGGAAGGCGAGCCCGATGAACAAGGCGACAAAGACGAATTCGATTGTCAGGCCGCGATTGAGCTTGCCGATCATGCTGGCGGAATTGCGCGCCGCAATTGCCGACAGACCGGTCACCGCGATCTCGTAACCGGGATAGGCGTGGCGTACTCCCTCCAGTTCCTGGTCAAGTTTCTCGACCACCGGCAGGATCTCGCTGGAATCGTTGTCGGGCACCCGCCCCGAAATCACCACCGCATCCTGGTCCTTGGCGATGAAGCGGCGCACCAGATGCTCGGGCAGCATGCTGACATAGCCGCCCAGTGTGGTCACATCCGCCGAACCAACCTTCTCCATCAGCCAGCGCCGCAGGGTCTCCAGGGACCACACATTGCCGACGCCGGCGCTCTTCTCCAGCATGCCATGGACCTCGCCGATGACCGCAAGCGTGCGCGGCGAATAAAGCATCTCCCCTTTGGGCAGTTCGATCAGGATGTCGATCGGATTGGCCCCGGTGAGTTTGGCATCAAGCCTGCCTGAGGCCTCCACCGCCTGATGCTTGTCGGGCACCTGATCCGCCAGACGGTAGCGCGGCTCGAGATTGCCATAGATGACGCCGAGAACACCGACCGCTACCAGCGCGATCAGGCTGAACAGGCCGGGCCGGCTCACCATCCGGGTCGCGATCCAGTAACAGAAGTTGCGCAGGGCCTGGACGCCGGCGTCGCCGCCGCGAAATTTGGCGGCAAAAGCCTCCTCATGGCGCACCAGAAGCACGCCGAACACCGGCACCAGCGACAATACGGCCACCAGAGCGATGATGGTCGCGGTGAGACCGGCTTCGCCGAATTTGCGAATCAGATCGGAGTCGGAAAACTGCAGTGCGATGAAGGAAATCCCCGCAGTGCCATGGGTCAGCACGCAGGCCGGCCCCGCCACCCGCACCGCGTTGGTGAAGGCGGTGAAGCGGTCCTGGCCCGCAAGCAGACGATCGCGGGCGGCGAAGGTCAGTTGCATCGAGTCGGCGAAACTGATGACCATGATCAGCGGGGTCATCACATTCAGGAACATGTTGAGACTGAAGCCGACCCAGCCCAGCCCGCCAATCGCCAGCACGATCGCGATCACCGGCGGGAATGCCGCCACGATCATGAAGGAGATCTTGCGGAAAAACACGATGGCGATGATGCAGCCGGCGATCATGCCGAGGATATTGTAGGTCAGACCGTCGCGCTTGACCGCATTGCGGATCTCGAGCTGCATCACCGGCACGCCGGAGAGCTGGACGTCAAGCCCGCTGTCGCCGAGACTGGCGCGCTGCTCCTTGCGGATCTCCTCGATCGTGGCCGCGAGTTTGCTCGATGCCACCACTTCCGGATCAAGCGAGAGCACGATCAGCGCCAGCGTGCCATCTTCCGACAGCAGCTTGCCGCGAATGATGTCGTTGCTTTTGACGGTCTCGATGAAAGCGTCATAAGCGGCCCCCTGCGGCAGTTCCGGAGGGAACAGGGCCGGCGGCACCCGGCCGGGCTCCGGCGCCTGGCGGGCCGAGAACAGCGACACCAGCCCCCTGGCTCCCGGGATCAGCTGGACGTCGGTGACAAAGTCGCGCAGCCTGCCCAGATTTTCGCGTGACAGCAGGGTCTTGCCCTCAACCACCACCAGCACATCGAATTCAGTCGAGGGGAACTTCTTCGTCACATCCTCATATTGATGGAATTCCCGGGTGTCGGAGCGGAACAGCTGCGACAGAGAATCGTCGACCTTGATGCGCTGCATGCCGAAAACCGCGCCGATCACCAGAAGCAGCACCACCACACAGGTGAGGATGGGTGCCTTGATGGCAATCAGGCCGAGATTTTCCAGCCTGAAGGCGATTGAGGAAGCAGGCAGCTCTTCAACCTTGCCGACATGAACCTCACTCTCACGCATGCCTTGTCCTGTTTCCTGCTTCGACCATCGCAGCGCTCCCTCGAACATTCCCGCTGCCAGGGCCAGGCGCAACGGTGCCGGAAAGCAGTGCGAGACCCTGTCGGAACTTTTGTCCCTTGAAGATACACGAGAAATCCCGTCATCGATGTAGCAGGACCAACCCCGGTCCCGCAAGCACCCGTCGCGGTTGCGGTTGGCATGCAAAAGCCGGGCCGCCATCACCCGGGCGGGCGACAGCGGATGGCCGCCCCGGCCATGCCGGCACCACGGGCGACAGGACGGATCAGGCAGAAAATCTGTGCTTCGGCAGTGCCTTCATTCCGCAGGGGCCGTCATTGGGCAGGCGCCTCAGCCTCGCGCACCCGGAAGGAATAATTGGAGGCGTTCTGCCCGCCGCTTGAGGCCGCGCGCGCAAATGTGATCAGATGATGGGCGATCAGGGTGCAGGCGAGCAGCCCCTCAAGATCGCCCCGCCTTATCCGCCCGAGTGCGAATTTCCAGAACGGCCGGCGGTAGTCGCCGAGAATGCCGATCCGCCACACCACATTGCGCAGGATGACGAGGCCCTTGCGGATATTGGCCCAGCTGCGCATTTCCGGGGTCACCGGCCGCGGGACACGGCGCGAATAGGTATTATTGCACTGATACTGGTAGCGCTCAAACAGCTTGTCCGGAGCATAGACAATGTCCATGCAGCGCTTCCAGGAAGCCACGACATCGTCATAGGGCAGCAGAAAGGCCACATTGGAATCGCGACCCTCGTCATGGACCAGGCGGCCCTCCTGTTCAAGGCGGTCCCAAAGCGGGGTCCTGGGCAGGGCCTGAAGCAGGTTGAAGGTCAGAAGCGCGATCTTCGATTCCTCGACGAAGGCGAGCAGTGCCTCGGCGCTGTCGGGCTTGTCGGTGTCGAGCCCCATGATGATGCCCGACACCACCTCCATCCCATAGGAATTGATGGTGCGCACCCCCTCCAGGATCGGCACCATCATATTGTGGTCCTTCTGCATCGCCCGCAGCGCGTCGGGATCGGGGGTCTCGATGCCGCAGAATATGGTGACGAAAAAGGCCTCGCGCATCTTCTCCAGGATTTCGGGGCGTTTGGCGATATTGAGGGTGGCCTCGCAGGCCAGCCGCACCATATAGCCGGTGCGTTTCTGCCAGGCGATCAGATGCGGCAGCAGATCCATCGTCGCCTTGCGGTTGGCGATGAAATTGTCATCGACGAAATAGACCGTATCGGTCATGCCGCAGGCGCGCAGGTGATCAAGTTCGGCAATCACCTGCTCCGGGGTCTTGACCCGCGGGGTGCGACCATAAAGGCCGGGAATGTCGCAGAAATCGCACTGGTAGGGGCAGCCGGAGGAAAACTGGATTGAGCTGAGGAAATATTTCGGGATTGCGGCCAGTTCATAGGCCGGGACCGGAAAATCGGTCATCGGCAGGCGCTCCTGTGTCGTCAGCACCACCTGCGCCGGCGGCCGCGTCACATCTGACGCCAGCGTTGCGATCAGCTGATCGGTGGCATCGCCGAGTTCGCCGAGATGGAGATAATCGAAGCCTGGATAATAATCCGGGCAGGCGCTGACCGAGGGGCCGCCGAGCGCCACCGGCAGCGCGAATGCATGGGCGCGCTGACAGATGTCGTTGATCTGCTGACGCTGGATATGCATGCCGCTGACCAGGACCGCTTCGGCCCATGCGAAATCCTCCGCCCGCGTCGGCCCCAGATTCTCGTCGACGAACCGCACCTGCCAGTTCTCCGGCAGATAGGCCGCGATCAGGAGCAGCCCCTGCGGCGGCATAAAGGCCTGGATGCCGTCAGTGAGCGGATAGGCAAATTCGAAGGTGGCAAAGGCCGAGGTATAGCGCGGAAACACGCATAAAATCCGCCGCACCGCACCACTGCACTCACTTCGCATCACAGATCTCCACCAGAACCTCCGCCAGCAGGCGTGCGCCAGTCCACACACCGGAACCGGGCCTTGCGCAGGGCACAAAGCCCGGGCAATGGACCACAAATATGGCGCCGGAGGCAAATTCCTCAAAAAATGCCCTTCCACAAGGGCGCTACAGGCCGGGTTGGGCTGGGCTCGGGGCCCGGCCCTGAAGCCTCAGAAACCCCTTTGTGTCAGGGCGCATCCGCAAGCGAAAAGCCCGGGCCGCAAAAGGCCCCTTTGGCCAGCCTTTCGCCGGCACCGGTCTCATGCCCCACAGGATTGCAATCGCCGTCCTGCGAAAAGCCCGGGCACGCCCCCCGCCATCCCGATCGAACCGGTTCATCTGCTGCGGATCAGTGCCTCGATGCCGGCGGCCAGCTCAAGGATGCGGCGGTCCGAACCTCGGCCTCCCGCCAGCATCAGCCCCACTGGAACCTCGCCTTGCCGATGGGCAGGCAGCGAAATCGCACAGCCATCGATCATGTTGATCACGCTGCAATTGCGCAGGGCGCGCTGATTGGCCTCGGCAAAGGCACGGTCATCGGCGAGATCGGCGAGAAGCGGCGGCGTCAGGGCGGTGGTCGGCAGCAGCAGGCCATCATAGGGCACGAGCCGGGCGTTGACCCGCTCGATCAGCGAACGACGCTCATTGATGAGATCGATATAGTCGGCCGCGCTCTGCGTCTCCCCCAGCAGGATGCGCCGCGACACCCTGCGATCATAGACATCGCCCCTGGCGACGATGAGATAGCGGTGCCAGGCATAGCTCTCGGCAGCCGACAGGCCGCCTTTGGCGCTCATCGGCAGGATGTCCAGAAACTCCGTCATTGCAATGCGCTCACAGGAGGCTCCGTTCTCGACCAGCGTAGCCAGCGCGCGCTCAAAAGTCTCCGCCACCTCCGGATCCAGATCATCCAGCACGATTGTGGTCGGCACCGCAAAATGCATGCCCTGGAGAGGACGCGGCGCCAGCGGATGCCAGGTCTCATCGGCCAGCACTGCGTCGAGCACGGCGCAGCAGGCAACCGAGCGGGCCACGGACCCGACACTGTCCAGCGACGGCGACAGCGGCACCACGCCATCGAGCGGGACCCGGTTCTGGGTCGGCTTCCATCCCACCAGACCGTTGAAAGCGGCCGGAATCCGGCACGACCCGCCGGTGTCGGTGCCAAGCGCGCCATGCGCCATGCCGTCCAATACCGATATTGCCGCCCCCGACGACGAGCCCCCCGGGACATGGCCCCGGGCCCGGTTCCAGCCACCTTTGGGGGTGCCGAAATGCGGATTGATGCCGATTCCGGAATAGGCGAATTCCGTCATGTTGCTGCGCCCGATCACCACAAATCCGGCGCGCCGCAGCCGCGCCACAGCTTCGGCGTCGGCGTCCGCAGGCGGCGAATCCTCCAGCGCCCGCGAACCGGCGCGGGTCACCTGGCCCTTGATGTCGAACAGATCCTTGATCGAGACCGGAATGCCGGCATAGCGCGACGGTGCGGCATTGACCTTGCGCAGCTGGTCGAACGCATCGGCTGCGGCCAGCGCGGCATCGGTCTCAACACGGATGAAGGCACGCTCCCCCTCCCCTGACGGATCACCGATCCGTGCAAGGCATTCCTCAACCAGCGCCCGCGACGTCACACGGCCCTGCTCCAGATCCTGCGCCAGACTTTCAAGTGTCGGCATCCCGCTCATCGTTCAAATTCCTCCTCTTTGTTCTTCCGACGCGCCAACGCCACATGAGAGCCATGGGCCGCCGCCTACGCCAAAACGAAGACAGGATCCAGGGTGCTGGCGCTGCCCTCGCGCGCCCCCTGCTGCCCGCACAGGTCCGGTCCATGGACTTTTCTTTTGCCGGCCGAAAAACCCGTCCCCCCGGCGCGCGCTTTGACCCGCCCCAGGCGTTTCAGGCACGCCGGCCAACCCCAGGCCGGCACAGCGAGGCTGTTCTACAGCACGGTTGAGATCGAAAACAGTCGTCCTATCAAGATCCGAGCGATGAGCAGATGAAAGTCCCGGGCCTGACGGCGGTCCGCGTGCCCCACGCGTCAGCAAGCGGCACCTGGCGGGTTTCGGGGATGCACGGCCTGCACCAGCCTCGCGCCTGACAGCAGATGCCATGGGGAAAATCACAATCCCCTGGCTGTCACCAGAGCCGGCATTCACATCTCAGCCGTCCGGGTAGCCCGGATCACCCTGATCGCCCTCCTCGCTGGCGCTCCCTCCCGGCACCGCGGCGGATTTCTCGCCTCTGGCGGCATGCAGCGCCACCAGCATCTCCTTCACCGCGACCACCGCGGCGGCGAGACTGTCGGGGTCACGGCTGCGCACCACGAGATTGGTGTTGGGCCTGTCATGCTCATCGAGAAACGGATAACTGCCGATCAGGGCGTCGGGATGGGAGTCCGCGATCAGGCGCAGCGGCCCGCCGACATCGCCTTCACGGGCATCGGCACGGATCGATTCGGAAAGCAGGCGCGGACCCGATTTCAGGGTTGGCGACACGATGTCCATCATCGCCTGCATGATCGAGGGCACGCCCGCCATCACCACGACATTGCCGATCCTGAAACCGGGTGCCAGGATGGTGGCGCTCTGGATCAGCTCGGCACCGTCGGGGATGCGGGCCATGCGCAGCCGCGCCTCATTGAGATCCTGCTCACCGAAGCGTTCGCGAAACCGCGCCACCACATCGGGATGATGACCGATACCGACGCCGAAGGCCCTGGCCACCGCGTCGGCGGTGATGTCGTCATGGGTCGGCCCGATACCGCCGGTGGTGAAGACGTAATCATAGCGCCCGCGCAGCGCATTGATGGCAGCGACGATCTCGGCCTCGTCGTCGGCGATGACCCGGGCCTCCTTGAGGTCGATGCCGATATTGGTCAGGTAGTCGGCAATGAAGCCGACATTGCGGTCCTTGGTCCGCCCCGACAGGATTTCATCCCCGATCACCAATATGCCTGCCGTGACAATCCCGTTCATCCCCGACTCACCTCTTGTCCATCAACTGCTCTTCAAGCCACAGCAGGGCGAAAACACCCCCCAATCCGAAGCCGGCCATCCTGCCGTTGCGAGCGCACGAAGTCACGCACTATCCGCACCGGGTCCCCGCCTTCCCCAACAGGAAAGCGACAGGACCCTTGGCTTTGCCCCCTGCATGCCTGCCCTGACCGGGGATCTCCCCTGACAAATCTCCCTTGGCAGTATCCCTCGGCAGGCTCCCTTGGGGCCCCCCGGGGGGGGCCCCAAGGGAGCCTTGAGAGACCCTTGGCAAGAGAAGTGAACAAGGACAGAGAGCAAGGGCAGGCACGTTGTCAGCGCGCAAATCTGTGAACTGTGGCATTGGCGCATGGCTGTGGGGGATGTGCCGAAAGGCGATCCCCCGACCCGCAAGGTGCGCCTGCAGGTTGCAGTTGCAGGATGCCGCCGATTGTTCAATCCGCCGCTATCCGCATCAAAAGCAAAGGGGTTTTCGTAAATCCGACAGTTTTTGAGGAGGATCCGGCTTGCGCAGGTCTGCCCCTTGAGGGCACATCAGGCCTCACCCTTCACAAAATCGCGAGCTGAAGAAATCGGGGAGACAGGCGATGCGCGAGACTGGAAAAATCGCCCTGGTGACCGGCGCCGGCAGCGGTGTCGGACGTGAAACGGCACTGGCGCTGATCCGGGCTGGATTTATCGTGGTGCTCACCGGCCGCAATCCTGAGCGCCTCGAAGAAACACGTCGACTTGCAGGCAGCGAGCGCGCGCTCTCCGTGGTCGCCGATGTTACCGACCCGGATGCGGTCGCTGCCCTGTTTGCCACCCTCGAGGAGCACTATGGCCGGCTCGACGTGCTGTTCAACAATGCCGGCATCGGCGCCCCGCCGGTCAATTTCGAGGATCTTGATATCAGAAACTGGCGTGCGGTGCTCGACACCAACCTCACCGGACCCTTTCTCTGCAGCCAGCATGCTTTCCGCATCATGAAGCGCCAGACCCCGCGCGGCGGCCGCATCATCAACAACGGCTCGATTTCCGCCCATGTCCCGCGCCCCCGGTCGGCACCCTATACCGCGACCAAACACGCCATCACCGGACTGACCCGGGCAACCAGTCTCGACGGCCGCGCCTATGACATCGCGGTGGGCCAGATTGATATCGGCAATGCCTCCACACCGATGACCGAGGCCATGGCTTCGGGCGTGCTGCAGCCCGACGGACGCGTCCTGCCTGAAGCCCGCATGGACGTTCGCGCCGTAGCCGACGCCGTGGTCTATATGGCCGGTCTGCCGCTTGAGGCCAATGTGCTGTTCATGACGGTGATGGCAACCGCCATGCCCTTCGTCGGCCGAGGTTGAGATCGCGCCCGCGGAAGATCGCAGCGGCCGGGTTCTGCAGCGCTTGCGCAAGCGCTATTCCAGCCGCTCGACCCGGACCAGGGCCGGAAACAGCCGCATCCACACCCCCGCCACCAGGATTGTCGCCACCCCGCCGAGCAGTGCCGCCGGCACGGTGCCGAAGAGTGCCGCTGTGATCCCGCTTTCAAACTGGCCGAGCTGGTTGGAGGCGTTGATGAAGAGGAAATTGACCGCACCGACCCGCCCGCGCATGGCGTCCGGCGTCGACAGCTGCACCAGCGAATAGCGGATCACCACGCTGACCGTATCCGCCGCCCCGAGGAAAGCCAGAGCCACCAGCGAAAGCCAGAGCCAGCGCGAACAGGCGAACAGGACGGTCGCAATGCCGAAGGCGATCACGGCCTGAAACATCCGCATGCCGAGCCTTGCCGTGATGGCGCGCCGCGCCAGCACCACCGTCATCGCCAGCGCGCCAGCGGCCGGGGCCGCCCGCAACACCCCGAGGCCGGCAGGGCCGGTCGCCAGGATGTCACGGGCATAGATCGGCAACAGGGCGGTGACCCCGCCAAACAGCACCGCAAACAGATCGAGCGAGATGGTGCCGAGGATGATCGGATGGCTGCGGATGAAGCGCACCCCAGCGAAGACGTCATCGCCCGCTTCCCGGAGTGCCACATCCTGCGGGCCGGCGCGGACCAGGCCGGTGAACACCATCCCCGACAGCCACAACAGCGCCATGGCGCCATAGGCCAGAGACGGTGCCATGGCATAGGCCAAACCGCCGAGCGCGGGCCCGGCAATGGTGGCAAACTCGGCGACGCCACTGGAGAGCGCAGAGGCACGCTGCAACAGGCTGCGCTCCACCACCAGAGGCAACAGTGCCGCCGTGGCCGGACTTTCAAAGGCGCCGGCCATGCCGAGCACGAAAGTTGCGGCAAAGATCTCCAGCTCGCCGATCGCCCCGGTCCAACAGGCCAGGGCCAGAAACAGCGCCATTGCCACCTCGGCGAGCTGGCACAGCTGCATCACCCGCTTGCGCTCGAAACGGTCGGCGGCATGGCCGGCAACAAATACCAGGAGCAGTGTCGGCAGGAACTGCACCAGCCCGACCAGGCCCAGCATGGCCGCACTATGGGTCAGATCGTAGATCTGCCAGCCGATGGCGACTGCGCCGATCTGGCTGGCAAAGCGCGACGAGGCGCGGGAGGCGAGAAAAAACAGCAGCGGCCGCTGCGCCAGCAGGGTGCCTTGGGGCGAATCCACAGACATGGACGGCTCGCTGCCGCGCGGATCCCGGTCTTAAAAAGACGGCCCGCCAGCTCCGTTCAGACCTGCGCCCGTGTTCTCCAATCGGGCGCAGGCCTGGCAAAAAAAACTGATTTCAGCGAAACACCAGAATCGGCACCGCGCTGTTGGTGAGCACTTTCAAAGTCTCGCTGCCAAGGATCGCCTGTACCCCGCGCAAGCCATGGGAAGCCATCACCACCAGGTCGCAGTCGCTTTTCCTGGCAGTATCCACAATCGCCTCATAGGGCTTGTCGTGATCAATACGCAGCGTGACGCACTCGACGCCGGCATCCTCGGCCTGCTGACGCACGGTCTCGAGATATTTCGCGGTCTGCGACGTCACCAGGATCTTGTACTGCGCCACCGCGCCCGCCATCGACTCGATGTCAAGCACCAGCGCCGGAGGCGGGGCCGACACCACCAGTGCGGTCACCCTGGCACCAAGGGTTCTGGCCAGTTCGAGACCATGCCGGATCGCGGCTTTTGAGAGTTCCGAGCCGTCCGTTGGGAGCAGAATATGTTTATACATGCAGGGCAGTCATACAGGAACGCTGAAAACCGCATTGACCTGAGTCAACCCGAGCCGGCAACCGGGACGCCCATCTCTGGCCATCCTTTTCCATCCATTTCCATCTTTGGCCATCCACCTCTGCCACACAGTGCCGATGGCGCGAAACGATGCGAAAAGCGCGCGAGCCGCACGATAGGGCCGCGCGGACGCGCAGCCCCCGCGGGGAAATCACCCCCGGCCGCATCCTGATTTGACAAGCCCGTGCTGCTTTTTCAGGCAAAAGCCGGCTCGCGTGCGGTATTGGCCAAAAGGCGCCCTTGCCATCGCCTGCCCCGGGCCTCAGACTGTCGTAAAAATCTGAAACCAGGGCGGAGACGGCGGGCGGCTGTGATTTCACCAGAGCATCCCGATCATCCACGCATTTTCGCGATGGAGAGGATTGGTGGGCGGACAGGGCGGCTTCAAAGACCATGGCAGCAGGCGCCGGCATGACCGGCCATCCCTCTGTGGCCGGAGCCGCGTGAAGCCATGAAGCATCGGCGCCTCGCCGTCGTTGCCGCGCTCGGCACCACCCAGACCGTGGCCTGGGCATCCAGCTATTATCTTCCCGCCATCCTGGCGGATCCGATGGCGCGGGAACTCGGAGTTCCCTCAAGCTGGATCTTCGCCGCGGTCTCGGCCTCCCTCATCCTCTCCGCCCTGCTTGGACCAAAGGTGGGGCGCCAGATCGATCTCTTCGGCGGCCGCCCGGTGCTGTCGGCCTCCAGCCTGATCCTGGCCGCCGGTCTCACGCTGCTCGCTCTGACCCAGTCGGTGCCGATGATGACGCTGGCCTGGTTCGTGCTCGGTGTCGGCATGGCGCTCGGCCTTTACGACTCCGCTTTTGCGGCACTGGGACGGATCTACGGCACGGACGCCCGCGGTCCGATCACCGGGATCACTTTGATGGCCGGCTTTGCCTCGACCATCGGCTGGCCGCTCACAGCACTCGGCATCCACCATATCGGCTGGCGCGAAACCTGCTTTGCCTGGGCCGCCGTCCATCTTCTGCTCTGCCTGCCGCTCAATTTCTTCGTGCTGCCACCGGTTGCCCGCAATGTCGCAGCAACATCTGTGGTCAAGCCGAAGATCCCGATCGACCGCACCATGATCCTGCTGGGTTTTGTCTTTGCCGCCGGCTGGACTGTCACCGGCGCCATGGCCGCCCATTTTCCCCGCATCCTTGAATCCGCCGGTGCCTCCCCCGGCCAGGCCATCGCCGCGGGTGCCCTGATCGGCCCGGCCCAGGTGGTGGCACGGATTATCGAGGCGGGTCTGCTCAGCCGCTATCATCCCCTGCTGTCAACGCGGCTGGCCTGCATCACCCACCCGATCGGTGCCGGCATCGTCGCGCTCTTCGGCGGCTCGATGGCCGGCGTCTTCGCCCTGTTCCATGGGGCCGGCACCGGCATTCTCACCATCGCCCGCGGCACCCTGCCGCTCGCGATCTTCGGTCCGAAAGATTACGGCTACCGGCTTGGCCTCATCGGTGCGCCGGCGCGCCTGGCGCAGGCCATCGCACCGCTCGCCTTCGGCATGCTGATCGATGTCTGGGGCCCAGGAGTGCTGATGGTGTCCTCCCTGATCAGCCTCGCGGCGCTGGCGGCACTGTTTGGACTGCGTTCCCGCCACGCCATACCGGCCCCGCCGCTGTAGGCGCAAAGCCATCGCGCCGGGACAAAACCAGAACCGGATGGCGGTCCCGTCCCCGAAGCAATGGACCGGATTTCTGCCAGGCCTCCCTACTGGATCACCCGGCCGAAGCGGTTCGACTTCGGGAACCCCTTCGGCGGCATGCGACCGGCATCGGCACGCGTACCCTGCCATTCCGCGAGTTCCTTCATGGTGGCACCATACTCACGCCCGGCGGCGTCCTTCCAGGAAAGGCCGCTGGCGGCGGCGAACACCGCCACATCCGACAGGCCGCCATCCTTGTATTTCTGCAACCGCACGCCGCGCCCCCGCGTCATCTCCGGCACCTGGTCGATGGGAAAGATCAGCATCCTGCGATTTTCGCCGATCACCGCCACCATGTCGCCAGCCACCTCGGCGATGGCGCGGGCCTCGTTGGGGGCATCGACATTGAGCACCTGCCTGCCCTTCCTGGTTGTGCCTACACAGTCATCCTCGTTGACGACGAAAGCCTGGCCCTCGCGGCTGGCGATAAGGAATTTGCGCCCGCCCCGGTTGACGAACAGGGCGACCGGCGAGGCTTCCTGCTCCAGATCAATGAACATGCGGATCGGTTCACCGTGACCGCGCCCACCTGGAAGCTTGGCGACATCGAGGGTGAAGAATTTGCCGTTGGTGGCAAACAGCAGCAATTTCGATGTGGTCTCGGCAAAAAAGGCAAAGCCGAGCTTGTCGTCGCTCTTGAACGACAGGCTTGAAAGATCCTCAATATTGCCCTTCATGGTACGGATCCAGCCCTTCTCCGAAACCACGACCGTGACCGGCTCGCGCTCGACAAAGGCCTCCTCGATGGCGGCGAGATCGTGTTCGGGAGCGTCCGCGAAACTGGAGCGCCGTCTTCCGAGCGGTGTCTTCGGTCCGAACATGTCGCGCACTTTGCCGACCTGCTCGCCGACCTTCTTCCACTGCTCGCTCTCCGAACCCAGAAGCGTATTCAGGCCTCGGAGTTCGCCACGCAGTTTCCTGTCTTCCCCGCGAATCTCCATCTCCTCAAGCTTGCGCAGACTGCGCAGGCGCATGTTGAGGATGGCCTCGGCCTGAACATCGGTCAGCCTGAAGGTCTTCATCAATACCGGCTTGGGCTCGTCCTCGGTGCGGATGATTTTGATCACCTTGTCGATGTTGAGATAGGCAATCAGGAGCCCGCCGAGCACCTCCAGGCGGTTCTCGATCTGGGCTTTGCGGTAGCGGCTGCGCCGCACCAGGACGTCGCGCAGGTGGTCGAGCCATTCCCGCAAGGCCTCGGCCAGCCCCACCACCTTGGGCACCCGCCCCTTCACCAGCACGTTGAGATTGAGCGAGATGCGGCTCTCAAGATCGGTGAGGCGGAACAGCGATTCCATCATCAGTTCGGGATCGACGCTGCGCGATTTGGGCTCGATCACCAGACGGATGTCCTCGGCCGATTCATCGCGGGCATCGCCGACCAGCGGCAGCTTCTTCTCGCCCAGGAGTTCATGGATCTTTTCAAGCAGACGGGACTTCTGCACCAGCCACGGAATCTCGGTGACCACGATCACCCAGGTGCCGCGCGCGCCCTCCTCCTGTTTCCATCGCGCACGGACACGGAAGGAGCCGCGGCCGGTGGTATAGGCATCGGCGATGGCCTGTTTGGAATCGACGATGATGCCGCCGGTGGGGAAATCCGGTCCCTTCACCCATCTGAGCAGCGCTTTCGACCTGGCGTCGGGCTTCTCGATCAGATGCAGCGCTGCGTCGCATAATTCCGCAGCATTATGCGGCGGGATTGCGGTCGCCATGCCGACCGCGATGCCCTGGGCGCCATTGGCCAGCAGATTGGGGAAGCCACCGGGCAGCACCACCGGCTCTCTGGACTGACCGTCATAATTGGCGCGGAACTCGACCCCGTCCTCGTCGATGCCTTCGAGCAGCAGGCGCGCCACATCGGTCATGCGCGCTTCGGTATAACGATAGGCGGCGGCATTATCGCCATCGATATTGCCGAAATTGCCCTGGCCGTCGACCAGCGGATACCGCGACGAGAAATCCTGCGCCAGCCGCACCATGGCTTCATAGATCGCCTGGTCGCCATGGGGATGGAAGGAGCCCATGACGTCGCCGACGATCTTGGCGGATTTCTTGAACTGCGCCCCGGATCAAGCCGCAACAGGCGCATGCCGTAAAGGATGCGCCGGTGCACGGGCTTGAGGCCATCGCGCGCATCCGGCAGCGCACGGTGCATGATGGTGGACAGGGCATAGGCAAGATAGCGCTCTTCAAGCGCCTCCTGCAGCCGCACATCGTCGATTTGCGGCGGAGTATCAGGTGGAATCGGTCGTTTTGCCATGGCGCGGAGTTAACCTCTGAGAGCCGGATCGGCAAGAGAGCGGATCAAGAGAGCGGGGAATAGAGAATGGACAGGGCCTTAAGCGGGACAGTCCAGGAAAATGGCAGGGCGCGCGCTCAGGGGTGCAGCGATTTGACTTGCGCGGGCTCGCATTCTGTGTTTCGCGCCTTGCCCCTTTCCAGGGTGATTCGATACCGGCGGCCGAGAGCCCTCCTCAGATCACGATGGATCCTGCCCCTTCAAGGGTCGAGCCTGCCGCCCCTGGTGACGGGAAAGTGCGTTGAGGAAGCCCTCCCGCGCCTCGTTATGACCAAGCCCTCGCGGCTCCAGCACATGGCGCTTGAGGAAGCGCCCGGTCAGTTGAAATCCGTCCCTCAGGTCCTGGTCGGAACAGCAGGCGGGGTGATCCCCCGCCAGGCGCAGGAAAGGCGGCAGCGGCAACAGAAGCGCCCGCCACGGCTCACCGGCCTGACGCGATACCGCGCGGCCGGATTTCGGGGAGACATAGATCAGATCGCGTCTCTCTCCCGTCACCGCACAGCTTTCAAGATCGAGCCCGAAGCCGAGTTCGGAGAGCAGCGCCAGCTCAAAGCGCACGATATGAAGCGCCGCCGTGGCAATCGCGGCGAAATCGTCAAGCGCGGCGACAAGCTGGAGGAACAGGTCCGGGCAGG
Organism: Alphaproteobacteria bacterium; assembly: GCA_009781045.1. Lineage (GTDB taxonomy): Bacteria > Pseudomonadota > Alphaproteobacteria > Rhizobiales > Xanthobacteraceae > Bradyrhizobium. Next base: position 36,506 of record WQYW01000006.1, on the reverse strand, counting down.
GTTCGCGCTCCGGCAACAGCCGCGCCAGGGCACAGAGATGCGTCACCCCATAGGTACCATGCGCCGAGGCCAGAAGTTCGGCAGCACGCGCCCGCACGCCCTCCAGCGCCCAGGTGCCGAGATGTTCGTCGAGCCGAGCCCGCCACAGCGCCCGCACGCTGTTGCCGGGCTGGACCAGAGGGCGGATGCGCAGGCCCGAGCCCCGGCACAGGCCGAGATGGCGGCCATGGTCAAGTGTCAGCAATTCGACGATGGTGCTGTTTTCACCATGCCGCCGCGTCCCCAGCACAATGGCCTCATCGCTCCATTCCATGATCTGTTCCAGGACCGATCCGGAGGAAAGCTCACTCCCTGGGAAATTCCAGACCGATCTCCCGGTAGCGGGCGGGATCGTCACCCCAGTTTTCCCGTACCTTGACGAAGAGGAAGAGATGGACGTCGACACCAAGTATCGCAGCCAGTTCCTGACGCGCGCTGGCGCCGATCGACTTGATGGTGGCTCCGCCTTTGCCGAGAACGATCTTGCGCTGGCTGTCACGCTCGACATAGATCGTCTGTTCAACACGCACCGAGCTATCGCGGCCCTCGGTCCAGCTCTCGGTCTCCACCGTGGACTGATAAGGCAGTTCCTGGTGCAGCTTCTCATAGATCTTTTCCCGGGTGATCTCGGCCGCGAGCTGGCGCATCGGCGCATCCGACATCTGGTCCTCGGGATAGAGAAAAGGTCCCTCCGGCACCATCTCCCCCAGAGCCTGGCGCAGATCGGCGACACCGTCCCCCGACAGGGCCGAGATCATGAAGGTGCGCAGGAAGCCCAGGCGTTCGTTGGCAGCCTGCGCCAGTTCCAGCAGTTTTTCCCGACGCACCAGGTCGACCTTGTTGAGCACCAGGATGCGGTCATGAGGGACCCGGGACACCCTCTCAAGAATCCCCTGCGCATCGTCATCCATGCCGACGCGCGCGTCGAGGAGCACGCAGACCAGATCGGCGTCATGGGCGCCGCTCCAGGCGGTCGACACCATGGCCCGATCCAGCCGGCGCTTTGGCGCAAAAATACCCGGTGTATCGACCAGGATGATCTGGGCACCGTCCTCGACCACGATGCCGCGGATCAGCGCCCGCGTGGTCTGGACCTTGCGGGAAACAATGCTGACCTTCGCACCCACCAGGGCATTGACCAGCGTCGACTTGCCGACATTGGGAGCCCCGATCAGGGCCACAAAACCGCAGCGTCGCCCTGCGGCAGCATCCTTTGCTTCAACCGTCATTGTCGTCGCCAACACCTTCGCGTTCGATCATCACCGCTGCCGCGACTTTCTCGGCCGCGCGCTTGCTTCCGCCCACCCCCTCGGCAGGGGCCAGCCCCGGCAGATCCACGGCAACACGGAATTTGGGGTCGTGATGGGGCCCGCTGCGCTCGACCTCGCGGTAGACCGGAGCCGGCAGCCCCTTGCCCTGCGCCCATTCCTGCAGCACGGTTTTGGGATCCCGCAGCGGCCGCCGCGGCTTGCGCATACGCTCGGTCCAGTTGCGCCGAACGAATTCGGCTGCCGCCGCATGGCCAGCGTCGAGATAGATCGCCCCGATCACCGCCTCGCAGACATCGCCAAGCACGGAACGGCGCAGACGGGCATCGGTGCCGAGACCGACCGCTCCAAGCTTTACGTCATCGACCAGCCCCAGCGCCCGCGCCACATCGGCGCAGCTCTCCTTGCGCACCAGTTCGGCGAGGCGCTTCGACAATTCCCCCTCGTCGGCGGAGGGAAAGGCCTGGAACAACATGTCCGAGACAATCAGCCCGAGCACATGATCGCCGAGAAACTCCAGACGCTGATAGCTGTCGGCGCGGTTGCGTCCCGACTTCAGTGCGGAGACATGGGTGATTGCCTGCATCAGGAGGGCAGGATCGCTGAATTTGTGCCCGATACGGGCCTCGACCACCGACGTCGAACTGCCATCGGCTTTCGCAGTCCTGGTTCTGGCTTTCTTCACCCTTGCTGTCTTCCCCCCCTCCCGCTCCGCATCCCTTGATCCAGCCGCCGCCGGATCCGCTCCGGCCTGGGCAGAGGCGCTCCGGCCTGAGGAGGTTCCACCCGCATCCGCCGTTGACCGTGCGAGGCGCAGCTCCGCGTTGTTCCTGATTCCGTCCTGCATCGTTTCAACCCACGTTCCATTTGCCGGAACGACTGACAGCGGTGCCCCCCACGTGCCGGAGGGCAGCGCAATCGTCATCGATCATCCGTGACAACAAGGTTTCCACCCACGTTCCATCTCTGCAAGCGACGGACTGTGCTGCATTTCTGACGTTGTCGAGGCCCGGCCAGCTTTCAGGATGGAGGTGATCCGTGGCAAATGGATGACCATCCCGGTTGGAGAAGCGCAATTTTTCCTCGATTTCGAGCCGGGTGCGAACGGCCCCCTGTCCGCCCCCGGCCGTTACGGGCTTCGAAACCTCATTCCCACCCTGGCAGGGCGAGCCTCAACCATCGGTTGAACATGGCGTCATCCAGCGCGATCGACAAGGAAGGCGAAGCCGCCAGCGGCAACAGCAACAACAGCCCTTTTCGTCCTCACCGGCAGAAGTCCTCCAGCTTCTGCTTTAACGGCAAAGAGGTCAACGCACGATATTGAACAGGCGGCCCCAGCGCACCGAAATCGGCCAGCGCCAGAACGTCCACGCCGACTCGCCTTCGTCCACCGAGAAGAAGATCACCTGGGCGCGGCCGATGAGATTTTCCCGGGGCACATAGCCGACCGAGTCGCGGCTGTCGTCGGAATTGTCACGATTGTCGCCCATCATGAAGAAATGGCCCGGCGGCACCGTGAAGACATTGGTGTTGTCGTATTTGCCATTGTCCTCGCAATCCAGGGTTTCATAGGACACGCCGTTGTCCAGCGTCTCCTTCCAGCGTTTGACCCGCCCCGGGAACAGAAACGAGGCACAGGGATTGGGCCCGACGAAGTCACTGAGGCGCTCGCGCCTGACTTCCACGTCATTGATAAAGAGACGCCCGTCTTTCATCTGGATGCGGTCACCGGGAAGCCCGATGACACGCTTGATGAAGTCGGTGTCCTCTTTCTTGGGGGGACGGAAGACAACAACATCGCCACGGGCAGGATCCGAGCCGAAAAAACGTCCCGAAAACAGCGGCGGTGAAAACGGCAGTGAAAAATGGCTGTAGCCGTAGGAAAATTTGGAGACGAACAGATAGTCGCCGATCAGCAGCGTCGCCTTCATCGAGCCCGATGGTATGTTGAAGGGCTGGAACAGAAAAGTCCGGATCACAAGCGCGATCAGAAGAGCATGGATGACGATGCGGATGGTTTCTCCCCGCCCGCCCTGAGCTTTTTTTATCGAAGTCACACGAATCGCCTTCCCAATACCAGTCCCGACCCCGACCCTCACATGCCTGCTCGGGCCGAAAAACCGGGCTTTCACAATGATGTTCCTGCACCCCAGTTAAGTCCAACTCCGCCAGGCGCCCGGGAGACATCGCGCCAGGGCACAGCAGGAGCGGTGCCGACACCAGGTTTCCCGAAGGACGCTTGAGGATCAAAATCCGCTTCTTGCGGCGCAACCGCGCCGCCCCCGTTTTCGGCTTTTAGACAATTGTCCCCGCTGACGCAATCAAGCACGCCCCGATTTTGAGGCAACACCTTGATAAAATGAACCTATTCATACAACCTGGGACACCGGGCTCCTCTTTTAAGGGGGGGGCCGCGCCTGGCCGATCACTGCACCAGCTACGGATCTCTGTGGCCCCCCCAGGCGGACGGATCCTGACGGACCGCAGAAAGGATGACAAAGGCCTGGGCCAGAGGCCAGTCGTCGCTAAGCGAAAGATCGATTCGCGCTTTGCAGCCGTCAGGGGTCAGAGCGCCCAGCCGGGCGGCCGCACCACCGCGCAGCTCCAGACCCGGTCTCCCGCCCGGGAGGTTGACCACCCCCATGTCGCGCCACCACACGCCGGCCCGGATACCGGTGCCGAGCGCCTTGGCGCAGGCCTCCTTGGCAGCGAAGCGCTTGGCATAGCTCGCCGCCACCAGTCTCGGGTTCGCCGCCCGGCTCGCGCGTGCCCGCTCGGTCTCGGTAAAAATGCGCTCCAGAAAGCGCGCGCCATGGCGTTCCAGCACACGCGCAATCCGGGTGATGTCGATGAGGTCGGAGCCGATACCGATGATCATGCCGCACTCCGGCCCCGGGCCATGGCCGCGCGCATGTTGCGGACCACTTCCGCCAGACCGATGAACACCGCCTCCCCGATCATGGCATGCCCGATATTGAGTTCAACGATCTCCGTGATGCGCGAGATCTCTTCGGCGGTCACGGTGTTGAGCCCGTGTCCGGCATGAACTTCAAGTCCAAGCGCGGCGGCCTGCCGGCTTGCGGCCACGATGCGCTGCCATTCGGTTGCCGCAGCTGCCGTCGCGCCCGCCGCGCGCGCATCACACCAGGCCCCGGTATGGATCTCGATCGCCGGCGCCCTGAGCTCTGCGGCGATTTCGATCTGGGCCGGGTCGGCGGCGATGAAAAGCGACACCACGATGCCGGCATCATGGAGGCGGGCAATGAAGGGCGCCAGCATCTTTCGCAGGTTCAGGGCATCAAGCCCGCCCTCGGTGGTGATCTCCTGACGCCTTTCCGGTACCAGACATACGGCGTGGGGCCGGATCTGGAGCGCCATTTCCAGCATCTCCGGCGTCGCCGCCATCTCGAAATTCAGGGGCTTGTCGATCTCCGCCCGGAGCCGGACCATGTCCTGGTCCCGGATATGGCGGCGGTCTTCGCGCAAATGCGCCGTGATGCCATCGGCTCCATTGGCAATTGCGAGCAGCGCCGCCCGCACCGGATCGGGTTCGAATCCCTGCCTGGCATTGCGGAGCGTGGCGATGTGGTCGACATTGATGCCCAGACGAGGCGGAGAGGCAGACATGGTTCGGGACCCCGTTTCAGGCGGCTAGCCGTTGACACGTTCGACGCGGGCGACAACCGACTTCACCCGCAACTGCGCGATGATAGCGCTCAGGTGCTTCAAATCATAGACTCCGAGATCGATGGTGGTTTCGGTGAAATCCGGCGAGCGCCGCTGCATCGAGACATTGTCAATATTGCCGTCATGTTCGGCGATCACGGTTGCGATCTGCGCCAGCGCGCCGGGCTCGTTGACATTTTCAATCCGGATCCGGGCCGGAAAGCGCTGCGAATTGGTTTCATCGACGTCCCAGCGTACATCCAGCCAGCGTTCCGGTTCCTCCTCGAAGTCCTTCAGCTCCGGGGAGTGGATGGGATAGATGGTGATGCCCTCGCCGGCCGAAACGATGCCGACGATGCGATCCCCCGGCACGGCGCCGCCATTGGGCGCGAATTTGACCGGCAGCCCGGAATTGATGCCGTGGATGGGGATTGCGGAGGGGTTGCGCGGGCCATCCTTGCGCCCACCGCGCCGCGTCACCCGCTCCTCGCGGTAGTCGGGATACATGGCACGCGCAACGTCGGAGGCCTTGATTTCGCCGTGTCCCACCGCCGCCATTACATCCTCGATCGAGGAGCGGGCGAGGCGCGCCAGCGCGCCCCTGAGCTTGTCATCGGCATAATCGATCTTGGCACGTCCAAACAGGCGCTCGACAATGCGCCGGCCCAGGCCGACATACTGATCGCGCACCGCGCTCCTTGTTGCGCGGCGGATCGCGGCCCGGGCCTTGCCGGTGATCGCCAGCGCCTCCCAGGCGGACGGCGGAGCCGACTGCGCGTTTGAGGTCAGAACCTCGACCTCATCGCCGTTCTGCAACTCAGACGACAGGGGCGCAAACTTTCCGTTGATCTTGCAACCTACGGCGCTGGAACCCACGTCAGTGTGCACGGCATAGGCGAAGTCGATGACATTGGCATGACGCGGCAGGGCGATGAGCTTGCCTTTCGGGGTGAAACAGAAGACCTGGTCATGGAACAGTTCGAGCTTGGTGTGCTCGAGAAATTCTTCCGGGTTGGCGCTCTGCGACAACACCCCGATGGTGTGGCTGAGCCAGGCGAAGGCATTGGATTCGCGTTTCAGGAACTCGGTCGGCGAGCCCACTCCCTCCTTGTAGAACACATGCGCAGCGATTCCGCGCTCGGCGATCTGATCCATGGCGGCGGTGCGGATCTGGAGTTCGACACGCTGCTTGCCGGGACCGATCACGGTGGTGTGGATCGAGCGATAGTCATTCTGTTTGGGCGTCGAGATGTAGTCTTTGAAGCGTCCCGGCACCACCGGCCAGGTGGTGTGAACGATCCCAAGCGCCCGGTAGCAGTCGGCAACGTCGCCCACCACGACGCGGAAGCCGAAGATATCCGACAGCTGCTCGAAGCCGATCGACTTGCGTTCCATCTTGGTCCAGATCGAGAAAGGCTTCTTGCGCCGGCCGAACACCCGGGCGCTGAGGCCGTTGTTGCGCAGATTGCTGGAGAGCTGCGCTTCGATCTCACTTATGAGGTTGATGTTGCGGTCGGCCAGCGTGGTCAGGCGCTGCGTCACCACGCCATGGGCATCGGGATCGAGGGTGCGGAAAGCCAGTTCCTCCAGTTCCTCGCGCATTTCCTGCATGCCCATGCGCCCGGCGAGCGGGGCATAGATATCGAGCGTTTCCTCCGCGATGCGGCGGCGCGATTCCTGGCGCATGAAATCGAGCGTGCGCATGTTGTGCAGCCGATCGGCCAGCTTGATCAGAAGCACACGGACATCGTCGGCCACCGCAAGCAGGAGCTTGCGCAGATTTTCCGCCTGCTTGGCTTCCCGCGACACCAGTTCCAGCCGCATCAGCTTGGTCAGTCCCTCGACCAGAGCCCCGATCTCGGAGCCGAAAATCTGGTCGATCTCGGCGCGGGTGGCCTCGGTGTCCTCGATCGTGTCATGCAGCAGGGCGGCCGCAATGGTGGCGTCATCCAGCTTGAGATCGGTGAGGATCGCCGCCACCTCAAGCGGGTGGGAGAAATAAGGGTCTCCCGAGGCCCGGGTCTGCGAGCCATGGGCCTTCATGGCATAGACATAGGCGCGGTTGAGCATGTCCTCGTCAGTGTCGGGATTATAGGAGCGCACGCGCTCGACGAGATCATACTGACGCATCATGCCCTGGCGCGGCTTCGCCTTGCCCACAGCGGTAACGGCCGTCGCGGCCTCACCGGCGGCAGGCGTCTGCGTCTGTCCGCGGCCTCGCTCAACCATCCCCTTTTGCCCTTATGCCCAGGCCCCACAATTTCGAAAAAACCAGCTTTTCCGGTGACGCGCCCACCCCTGACCTCAAGGCGGCTGTGCCAGTGCGAATTCCAGTCTCTAGCGCAAACCGCCCCCGCGCGCCAAAAAAGGTGGCTGCGAAAACACCCACATGGCAACAAAAAGCACAGGAAAACCGCGCCAGCGCGCGCGGTGCAGGCAAAACCCGGGAACCGAAACAGCAAAGGCCCGAACCTCGCGTATCCGGGCCTTTCTCTTCAATGTGGCATCCGCCGACCCCAATCGAAAACCGGATGGCGGTAAAGACGCTCCCGGCTTTTCGGCCTATTCGTCCTCCTCGGGCTGCTCCTCCGGCGGAGCCAGTCCCTCAAGGCCCTTGAGAAGCTCCTCCTCGGTCATGCGCTCGCCCATAACCTCGGTGTCGTCGGCGTCGATACTGCCACCCGAGCCGATCAGCGGCATGGTATCCGGCTCTGGTTCGTCGACCTCGACGAATTTCTGCAGCGAATGCACCAGTTCCTCCCGCAGGTCTTCCGGCGAAATGGTCTGGTCAGCGATTTCGCGCAGCGAGACCACAGGATTCTTGTCGTTGTCGCGATCAACCGTAAGTTGAGCGCCGGACGAAATCATGCGCGCCCGATGGGCCGCCAGCAGGACCAGGTCAAACCGGTTATCGACCTTGTCGATGCAATCTTCGACGGTAACGCGAGCCATGGACAGTTGCTCCGCTTCTGGCGTAAGGCCAAATATCTGGATGATGCCAGCTAGTTATACGGGCTGAAGGGTTTCCGCAAGGGCAAACCCCTGCTCCAGATGCACATGACACGCAAGAGAGCTGCCCCAATGGGTTGAATCCCATCTCCATCCTCCCTTGCCCGCCAGCTTTGCCCCTCCCCCTCCTGGTCCCGTCTGCCCGCCCGAAACACGCTCCGGCCCGCAAAGGCGGTGGGGCCGAACCTTTAAAGGGTTTCTGGAACCGCCTTCGCCCCGGCCCCGTCCTTGCACCGCACAAAATCTGCACCCTGCAGGACCTGCACCCTACCGGACCTTGCCGATCCCAGGGGGGCGCGCTGCGCGTGCATGAAAACGCGGGCCCCTGGGCCGCCGCTGACGCTCTTGCGCGCCACACGCCCGCCGGCACAGGCACCCGGCAAGCCACCGCGCTCCGCCCTTGCGAAGCAGCCATGGCGCGCTGCCGTACAAGCCTGCCCTCTCTCTCCGCCGACAAAAGACCTCCTGCTGTCCGTTTTGTGCCTCTCCGGCACGATGCCCTCACACGCCCGGACCACGCCGCAGCCTGTGCGCGCCAGGACCGGGAGACCAAAAGCGGCTTCGCGCCCGCAGCGGTCCGCAAGGCCTGCCCCGGTCCGCGGATCATCACGGCTCCCGGAACCGGCCGACACCGGCTGGCGAGAAAATGCGCCTGTCGGAATGAAGAAAACAGACACCACGAATTCGCAAAACGACAGCCGGTCCGCTTTTCACCTCCCTACTACCTATGCGTGCGGCAGAGGCGCAAATAAGTCAGCCAACCAGACCGACATGGACCGGAGTTCCCTGCCGGAACCCATCCGCAATACCCTTTTCCACAAGCTTCCCACACCCGCCCTTGCCCGAACAGGACGGGTTTTACCGCAGCAGCCCGACCCGCGGGGCGCCCGGATCTTGAAAAAAAGGGCAATGGAGCACTTTTCCGGAGTTGGCCTGAGGTGGCGGCTCTGCTAACCCGGTATTAGCTAAATCAGACCACAATACAACCTTAGAGGGTGGTTTTTGATTGTTGCTCCTCTCGCGCGAACCCGTTACAAACGGGGTGCCTGATCGCTTTTCGTAACTGTAACTTGATTGCCTCCCTTGTTCAGGACCACATTGAAACTGCGTGGTTTGTGTCCCCGCGCCAGTAAATACACCTAATAGTTTTGGACACGACGCGAGCACAGAATGTCAGCTTCTTCCACCAATAAAATCGCGCTCTTTATAGATGGGGCTAATCTCTACGCGACCGCAAAAACGCTTGGTTTCGATATCGATTACAAACGTCTCTCAAGGAGTTTCAGAGCCGCGGAACGCTTTTGCGCGCGTTTTATTATACCGCCATCATTGAAGACCAGGAATATTCCTCAATCCGTCCGCTGATCGACTGGCTGGATTACAACGGCTACACCGTCGTCACCAAGGCCACCAAGGAATTCATCGACGCCAGTGGACGGCGCAAGGTCAAGGGCAACATGGACATCGAGCTGGCGGTCGATGCCATGGAACTCGCCGAGCATATCGACCAGATGGTGCTGTTCTCCGGCGACGGCGATTTCCGCTCCCTGGTCGAGGCGGTGCAGCGCCGCGGCGTCCGGGTGACGGTGATCTCCACCATTGCCAGCCAGCCGCCGATGATCGCCGACGAACTGCGGCGGCAGGCCGACGTGTTCACCGACCTGGTCGAACTGCAGTCCAAGCTGGGCCGTGACCCCTCCGAACGCCCGGCTCCACGGGAGCGCGACGTGCGCCACCACGCGCCACAATTCCTCCAGCGCGCCACCACGCTGCCTTCGCGGGACGATCAGGACTTCGACGACTAGGGGGGCGGGTTTCAAGGAAACCCCTTTGGGAAAAGCAGAGCGCGGCCTGTCTTGCGCGCGCGTTCTGCATGCCTTGATCGCCCTCAGGGGAGCACCCGGATACCGACCGCCTGTGGTGGGGCGGAAATGGCGGTGCCGTTATCGGCCCGGGCTCATTCAAAATTAAACGCCGTTGAAGGCGGGCACCCGTGCAGACCTTATCCGCGGGCGCGCAGCAGGCGCCCCTTTTCACGTCCCCAGTCGCGCTTCTTTGCCGCCTCGCGCTTGTCATGGAGCTTGCGCCCCTTGGCCACCGCGAGCAGCAGTTTGGCGCGGCCACGGGCGTTGAAATAGAGCCGGAGCGGAATCAGGGTCATGCCCTCGCGGTCCACCGCCGCGATCAGGCGGTTGATCTCCTTGCGGTGGAGCAGGAGCTTGCGGGCACGTTTGGGCTCGTGATTGAAGCGGTTGGCCTGCAGATATTCCGGGATATTGGCGTTGATCAGCCAGACCTCGCTGCCCTTTGCATCGGCATAGGACTCGGCGATCGTGGTCTTGCCGCTGCGCATGGACTTGACCTCGGTCCCGCTCAGGGCAATCCCGGCCTCGATCGTATCCTCGATCGAATAGTTGAAACGCGCCTTGCGATTCTCGGCGACGACCTTGATGGAGCGCTCGCTCTTTTCCGCCATGAAAGATCACTTCGGGGGGCCCAAACCACCCTTCAAACCATTGCGATTTCGAAACGTTTCTGCGCGCCCGAGAGGCTGTCAACCGCCCTGATGAGCCCCCCGGCGGAGATCCGGCTTGTCAGGCCTGGTCGATCAGCCCGGCATGAGCCATGGCGCGGCGCACCGCGACCCGGGTCGCTTCCGACACCGGCACCATCGGCAGGCGCAGCGACTCCTCAATCCGGCCGAGCACCGAAACCGCGTATTTGATCGGTCCGGGATTGCTTTCAATAAACAGACTGCTGTGCAGCGGCATAAGTTTATCGTGGATCTTCAATGCCTTGGCAGCATCGCCGGCGCGCCACGCGGCATGGAACCCGGCGCACAGGCGCGGCGCCACATTGGACGTCACAGAAATGCAGCCATCCCCGCCATGGGCCATGTAACCGAGCACGGTGGCATCCTCTCCGGAGAGCTGGTTGAAGTCCTCCCCCAGTACCGCGCGCTGCTGCGACACCCGCACCATATTCGCGGTGGCGTCCTTGACGCCGACGATATGGTCGAGCTCCCACAGCCGCGCCATGGTGTCGACCGACATGTCGATCACCGAGCGCCCGGGAATATTATAGATGATGATGCCGATGCCGATGGCGTCGTTGATTGCCTTGTAATGCTGATAGAGCCCTTCCTGGGTGGGCTTGTTGTAATAGGGCGTCACCACCAGCACCGCATCCGCCCCGGCCTTCTCGGCGTGCTGCGCCAGTTCCACGGCCTCCCGGGTCGAATTGGAACCGGCTCCGGCAATCACCGGCACCCGCCCCCGGGCCTCCGCAATGCACCACTCGACCACCTTCTTATGCTCGTCATGGCTCAAAGTCGGGCTCTCGCCGGTGGTGCCCACCGGCACCAGACCGTTGGTGCCTTCGGTGATCTGCCAATCCACCAGAGCGCGAAACGCCGCCTCGTCCAGGGCACCGTTTTTGAACGGCGTTACCAAGGCGGTAAACGACCCCTGGAACTTCGTCTTGGCTGCCATGGATTCTCTCCGTCGATCTTCATTGATCTGCCACAAGGGGCATTCATAGCGGGTCTGGGGATGCGGTCAAAGGGCCTGCGCCCGCCGGGCTCGCACGATTCTGCCATCCTGATGGTTCAAACCCTTCCGGCCACAGATGGTGGCAGGCCCCTCCCATTCCAACCACTTTGTGGAATTTTCGCTGGTTTTGCGGCTGTTTCCGGGCAAAGCCGCGCCAGCTGCCAGCCCTTTTTGACAGCGATTCTGAAGGCTCCTCTGGCTGAGGAATTTTGACGTCTCCATTCCCAGGCAGTCCCAGGTCAAAAGATGCGTTCGTGAACAAACGGGAATCGGATGCAGAACGAACAGGAATCGTTTTTTTAGGGGCAGCCCATGGGCTGCAAAGACCAACGGAGGACGACCATCGCGTCTGGCCGCCCTCCCTGAAAAAAACGCAGACTGGGGGATCAGGACCCGATGCAAGGGCCATTTGGAATCGCTGCCTTTTTGACCTTTGACTTCATGGGCGCAATCATCATCATTCAGGGCTGTGCCAGCGATGATTCGGCAACCCTAAGTCTCCTTAAAGCCAAGTCCGCCCCTTGATGTCTTTAAGACCGTCACTGGCCGATGACGCGAAGGCCCTTGCCGCTGATCTGGCAAGCCGGATCGTTACCGCATATCTGATTAAATCCGATCTGGATTTTCGACCGTTTCGGTTTCCACCGTCTGGAGTTTTCCTGGTGATTTTCCTGGCGCCAAAAGTCTTGCGATCCCTGAGGGTGACCGCACTGGCCGCGATCGCAGCACTGGCTTTGGCCGCTGGCGAGGCCTCTGCGCGACCGAAATCACATCATGGCGCGTCCCATCATGGCGCATCCCATCATGGTGCACACCACAGACACAGCGCCAGATCGGAACACTCCGGCAAATCGGAGCACTCCACCCGCTCCGGCCACTCCGGCAGGTCGGAGCGCGCCGACAAACCGCGAAAGTCGGACAAGTCAAAGTCGGATAGGTCGGGTTCGTCCAGGGCAGGTTCAGAAAAATCCGGTTCTGCCAAATCAACATCGTCCGGCAAGTCGAATTCAGCCAAAGCCGGCTCCAGCAAGTCAGGTTCCATCCGGTCGGATGCGAAGAAGCGGGGTTCGGAGAAATCGGGCTCCGGCAAACCGGCCGCAATGCCACAGGGCGGTGCCATGCTGTCGGCACCGGCAGCGGCACCTGTGGTTGGCGCACCTGCCCCGGCACTGCAGCCGCAACTCCTCCCGGGCGATGAAGCCCGCCGCCGCATCGCGCCGCAGGCCGCGATCGCCGCCTCCCCGGCACCATCGCAGGGCGACATTCAGTCTGTGGGAGAGGTGATCACACTGCTCCAGCGCCACCACCAGAAGGACGCCGACGGTGTCATGGCGACGATCCGCGATCCCGTGGCAAAGAAACTCGCGGAATGGCTCATCCTGCGCAGCGAAGACAACAATGTCGGCGTCAGCCGCTACCGTGCCTTCATCACCGCCAACCCGAGCTGGCCGTCGCAGAGTTTCATGCGCCGGCGCATCGAAGCCCTGCTGTGGGACGATCCGCGTGATGACGGCACCACAATGGCTTGGTTCGCCAGCGAGACCCCGCTTTCGGCCAAGGGGCGGCTGGCTCTTGCCCGGGCGCTCCTGGCCCGGGGTGATCGCGCCGGTGCCACCCGCCTGATGCGCGAAGCCTGGCGCAATGACGCCATGTCGGAAAACACCGAGAACAACGCGCTGGAGCAGCTCGGCGGCCTCCTGAGCCCGGGTGACCAGAAGGCGCGGATGGATCTGCTGCTCTATGGCAGTGAGACCGAAGCCGCGATGCGCGCGGCAAAACGCCTCGGCAGCGGCTATATCGCACTCGCCAGGGCACGCATCGCCGCCAACCGGAAGGCGTCCAACACCCGGACTCTGCTTGAGGCCGTGCCCCATGAGCTGCGCGACGATCCTGGATATCTCTTCAGCAGGATGCAGCTGTTGCGCCGTGAAGACCGCATCGCAGACGCCGTCCGCATCATGTTGCAGGCGCCACGCGATCCGGCGCGCTTATATAATCTCGACGAATGGTGGATCGAACGGCGCCTGCTGGCACGCAAGATGATCGAGGCCAGGGATTTCCGTACCGCCTATGTGATCGCCCGCGACGCCGCCCCGCCGCCGCGCGACATCTACCGGACCGAACATGAATTCACCGCCGGCTGGATCGCGTTGCGCTTCCTCAACGACCCCGCCACCGCCGCCCAGCACTTCGCCCGCATCGGTGTCGGCAGTGCCAATCCGACCGCGCTGGCGCGCGGCGGCTACTGGCAGGGCCGCGCCGCAGAAGCCATGGGCCGTCAGCCCGAGGCGCGCGCCGCCTATGGCCGGGCCGCCGCTTTTTCCACCAGCTATTACGGCCAGCTCGCCCGCGCCAGACTCGGCCTGCCGCAACTGGCTCTCAACCCCACCCCGACATCGTCCACTGGGCGCAACGACCGTTTTGAAGTCGTCCGCGCCGCGCAGATCCTCTACCAGCTCAACAAGCGCGATCTGGTACTGCCGATACTCTACGACATGGCCGAAAACGGCGATCCCGAGGCGCTGCCCGGTCTTGGCGAACTCACCGCACGCTATGAGGATGCCCGCGGCATGCTCCAGCTCGGCAAGGCCGCGCTCAACCGGGGCCTGCCCTTCGACGTCTATGCCTATCCGACAATCGGCATGCCCCGCTACAGCGCCATCGGCCCGGAGGTGGATCGCAGCGTGGTCTATGCCATCGCGCGCCAGGAAAGCTCCTTCAACCCTGCCGTGGTGTCTCCGGCCCAGGCCTATGGACTGATGCAGGTGACACCGGAAGCCGCGCGCTATGTCTGCAAGCGTCACGGCGCCCGCTGTGATCTCGGCCGCATGAAACGCGACTCGGTCTACAACACCGCCCTCGGTGCCGGAGAACTTGGCGGACTGCTGGAGGATTACCGCGGTTCCTACATCATGACCTTCGCCGCCTATAATGCCGGACGCGGCAGTCTGGCGAAGTGGATCGAACGCTACGGCGACCCCCGCGACCCCCGCGTCGATGCCGTCGACTGGGTCGAGGTGATTCCGTTTTCCGAAACCCGCAATTACGTCATGCGCATCATGGAAAATCTGCAGGTCTATCGCGCCCGCTTCGGCGGCAGCAACGCCCTGCAGATCGAGGCCGACCTCCACCGCGGCTCCACACGATAACAAAAAGCCCTCCGAAGGCTCTCACGCCTTCAGGGGCTTTCTTTTTGGAACCGGGCCGCTTCCTTAAACCGGGGTCACGGTCAGATTGGCGCCATCGACATCGACCACCTTGACCCTGGTGCCCGACGGCGTGTCGGGACCGGCAACCCGCCACACCGTGTCCGCCACCCGGACCACGCCGTGACCATCCAGGATCGGTTTCTCAAGCGTGAACTCACGCCCCAGCAGTGCCTTCGAACGCCTGTTGAGAAACGGGCTGGCGGCAGCGACATCGCTGGGACGATGGATCAGCCGCCACCACAATGGCGCGGCAAGGGCGGCGCAGACGGCAAACATCAGAACCTGGGCCTGCCAGGGCAGGACTGCCCCCCACATCGAGCTGACACCAAGCGTAACCACCCCGACCACCAGCGCAGCCAGACCAAGCCAGAACAGGAACACCCCCGGTACCGCAACCTCGAGGGTCATCAGCACCAGGCCCAGGATCAGCCAGATCCAGTCATTGATCGTCGAAAGAAACCCCTCCATGACCTGAAACTCACCCTTGTCGCGGCGGCACTTGCGGCGTTGGCGGCGCCGAACGGGTCTGCGGCACCGGAGGGCGACGCATGGCCCCGGTGTCGTCGCCGCTGAAGGTCGCCCTGGCGATCTCGCCAATCCCGGCAAGCGATCCCAGAATGCTCACCGCCTCAACCGGCAGCATCACGATCTTCTGGTTCGGCGACTCGGCGAGCTGCCCAAACGCCTTGATATATTTGTCGGCGATAAAATAGTTCAGCGAGGCGACATCGCCTTTGGCGATGGCGTCCGACACCATCTGGGTGGCCTTGGCCTCGGCCTCGGCCAGACGTTCCCGCGCCTGCGCTTCGAGGAAGGCAGCCTCGCGGCGCCCCTCGGCCTGCAGCACCTGCGCCTGCTTGGCACCATCGGCACGCAGAATCTCGGACTGCCGCTGCCCCTCCGCCGCCAGAATGTCGGCACGCTTGACACGCTCGGCCTTCATCTGCCGGCCCATCGCCTCGACCAGATCCTCAGGCGGCACGATGTCCTTGATTTCGATGCGGTTGACCTTGATGCCCCAGGGCGACACGGCGGCATCGACCACGCGCAGCAGCCGCTCATTGATTTCATCGCGATGCGACAGCACCTGATCGAGGTCCATCGCGCCCATCACCGAGCGGATATTGGTCATGGTCAGAACCGTGATCGCCTGGGTGAGATTGGCGACCTCATAGCTGGCCTTGGCGGCATCGAACACCTGATAGAAAGCAACGCCGTCAACGGTCACGGTGGCGTTGTCGCGGGTGATCACCTCCTGCTCGGGAATGCTGATCACCTGTTCCATCATGTTGATCTTGCGCCCGACCCGATCGAAATAGGGCACGATCAGATTGAGGCCCGGGCTGAGCGTCTGGGTATATTTGCCGAAGCGCTCGATGGTCCAGTCATAGCCTTGCGGCACCGTTTTCACGCCGGCGAGGAGCGTGATTATGACAAGCAGGACCAGAGCAATCAGGACAATTGAAAACGGCGTCATCATTTCTCCTCGAACGGCGGGGTGCTTTTAAAAGCAAACGGTGCCTTTTCAAACGGCAACAGTGCCATTGAAAGGGCAACGGGCCTTTTAAAAGCAAAGCACACCTTTGACACCAATCCTATGCATAGAAACTGTGGAAATAAAAGGCCAATTGCGGCCGCCGCCCCTGCCCGCCAGGCGACGTGACGCGAACGTGATCGCCGCTCGAGGCCCCGTCGCAGCCCCTTCGAGCGGTCCGGGAACAGGCGGCCATCCCGCCCTCACCGCGAACCGCACCCGGGCCTGCGCCGCCGCTGACCCTGCAGCCCGTCCGCACTCGATTGCAATTCTACAACACATGGAACCCGAACATCTCAATGTTGACGGGAGCCCGACTCGCGGCCCGGGTTGCGCCAGGCAGCCCGGCCTCGAAAACAGCACCGTGCCGCCATGATTCCGCCTGTTCCATATTGCCAGGCTGCTCCCTGGTCCCGCATCTGGCGCGCGCTTGTCCTCATTCAGGCCGGTCGTCGCTTTTGAAATAAATTGCGGCAATTGCGCCCCCGATCGCAGCGCGATTTCGGTGTTGAAGCAGCCGATATTCGAAAGCGGGCGGCAGCTACGACGCAGGGCCCATCTCAGTCGGCGCCGGCACCTCAGTCTGCTGCGATTGCCGGATGGATTTCGTTTAAGGAGGGATTCTGCGATGACCCGCAGTCGACGCTGCACGGCAGTGGGTGGAGACCGCGATTGATCACGGTCGCACCATCCCGACCGCACGACCTGCTGAAACACTGCATCTGGAGCCGGAAGCCGCTGAGGCCCTGCGTTCCGGATCCATGCTCGCAAGGGCCACTGATAGAAAATGCCGGCCGCAGCATACGCATCCATCTGTCCCTTGATGCAGCCACCGTCGCCGCAATCGACCTGGCTGCCCGGCTGTGCGGCCTCACACGATCGGACTTCATGGCCCGTGCCGCACGCGAAAAGATCACTCGCGAGGCCTGACTGCTGTCACCGGGACGCGCCAAATGTCGAAAATCAGGGGAAACTCAATCTGTGAGTTTCAGGTCATGCCCGCATTTTTGGATACGCATCCCAGGTGCGGCCCTGAAAAAGGCGTCCGTTCGCTTATTTTCGCCGTTTCACGCCGTCCGCCCCAAAGGCCCCCCAGTGCTTGAAGAAGAACGCCACGCTGGCGGCCTCGGCCTGGGTGTGCACGTTTGCCAGCCATTCCTCCCGCATCGGCCGGGCCCTGGGGCCGGATTCTCCGCCGACGATGACCCAGTGAATGCCACGCAGATCGATGCGACCCAGATCTTCGAGCAACGATTCCACCGGGAGGAAGCGAATATGCGCATCCACTCTGCACAGTTCACGGATGCGCGGGAGACCAGATTTTCTGTCCTCCACGGACACGCCCAGCCACACATTCCGCGGGCATTCCCGCCGGGCGAAATATTCGCCCAGACGTTCATCGCGTTTGGTAGGAATCTGATAGATGTGCTGCGGTGTGGCCTCAATGACCAAAAACACACGGTCCAGGAACCTGTCGGGCACGCCGTCGTGGAAGAGGTCGCTCATGCTGTTGACAAAGTAGATGGTCGGTTTCCGGCGCGATAACGGCTGGTCGAACCTCTCCGGGTGCAGGGTGAGGTGGAACTGGTTCTCGTAGCCCGGCGCGCCCATGGCGTGCAGTCGTCGCGCCATCCCTTCCGCGTAACAGTGTTTGCAGCCCGGCGAAACCCTGGTGCAACCCGTGGTCGGGTTCCAGGTCTGCTCCGTCCATTCGATGGCCGATTGCCTCGCCCTATTGTCCTCCCGGATACGTGAGCGCAGGGCCAGGCCGTTTAGCCGGTGCACGATGGGCGCATCCCGCACGGGTGGCAACGTCAACGGCGAATTACGCCAAAAACCGCCGCGGGCTCCCGCGAGCCCCTCCGATTGCCCGAATGCAGCCTGTGGCATTGTCCCGGCCCGGGATACCGCGGCACATCCACCTGCGGCCATATACGGCGATGTCCGACCAGCCGCAGCCTTCCTGTTGCTGCCAGCAGATCGGATCGGCAGACGACATCAGCACCGCGGCCATCCTTTTTGCCCTGAATGGGCACAATCTGTCTGCGAATGGATCGCTCTCAGAACAGTTTCCGGCGGCGACTTGCGGGTCGGTATCGACGGTTGGAACCGAATGAAGAACACTGCCAGCCTGCTCTGTGTGAAGATGCACCTCAGATCCAGCCTTTTCAAATCCAGCCCTGTAACTCCCGCAGTACCACGCTGTGGATCACCTTGATGCCGCCGGTGCTGTCATTGAGGCAGGGGATGGTGACAAAGCGTTCGCCGCCGGATTTCAGGAAGATCCCGGAATTGTGCAGGGCGATCTCCTCCAGCGTTTCCAGACAATCCGAGGCAAAGCCTGGCGCCACCACCGCAAGGCGCCGCACCCCGTCCTTGGCCAGGCGTTCCACCATGGCGTCAAGATAGGGCTGGAGCCATTCCCCACGGCCGAATCGCGACTGGAAGGCAAGCCGCAGGGTGGCGCTGTCGCGCCCCAGGCGCTGCCGAAGCGCATTAACCGTTGCGGTACAGTGGTCGAGATAGGGATCGCCAAGCTCCACAGTTGAGGCCGGCATGCCGTGGAAGGAGGCAACGATCACCTCCGGCTCAAACTCAAGCCGCGCCAGTTCGGCTTCGATCGAGGCCGCCACCGCCTCGATATAGACCTTGTCGCGCCAGTAAGGCGGCACAATCCGCAGCGCCGGCTGCGCCCGCAGGCGCGACAGCACGCGAAACACCTCATCACCCACACTCGCTGTGGTGGCGGCCGAATATTGCGGGTAAAGCGGGGCGATCACAATGCGCTCACAGCCCCGCGCCACCAGCGCCTCGATCGTGGCTCTGAGTGAGGGATTGCCATAACGCATGGCCCAGTCCACCACCACGTGAGCGTGGGGTGACAGGCGGTCGGCAAGCTTTGAGGCCTGGGCCCGGGTCACCGTCTTGAGCGGAGACTCGTTGAGTTCCCGATTCCAGATTTTCTGATAATCGCGGGCCCGGATCTGGGGGCGCCGCCGCAGAATGATGCCGTTGAGCACCAGCTGCCACATCAGGCCCTGGTTCTCGACCACTCTTGGATCGGAGAGAAATTCCCTGAGATAGACCCGCAGGCCGGCCGCATCGGCGCTGTCGGGAGTGCCGAGATTGACTACCACCACACCGACGCGCGCGCCAGCTGCATCGGCAGAGGCAGCCCTTTCAACCGCAGTGCGCTCAATCATGGTCTTTACCCGGCTTTTTGCGCTTTTCGCTGTTTTGGGGATCCGTTGCGCGGGAGCCTCACAGACTGCTGACGAGACGACGCGCGGGGGTCCATGGAGACGGTGGAGCGAAAGGCACCCGGCGCTAACTCAGACGCTCAAAAATCGCAAAAATCCAGAAGGCCAGAGCCATCACCAGAGTCACCCCGACGGCGGCGGAACCGATGTCCTTGACTGCGCCGATCTGCGGATCACGCTCCAGGGTGACGCGGTCGGCGAGTTTTTCGACCGCGGAATTGAGCAGTTCGACCACCAGCACCAGCGCCACGACACAGATCAGCTGGATCGCCCGCATCGCTGTGGCGCCGACCACAAAGGCCAGCGGCAGCGCCAGGAGTACCGCCACCACCTCCTCACGTACCGCCCGCTCCGAGCGCAGGGCAAAGAGCAGACCGTTCTTTGAATTAAGCGTCGCCCGCCACCACCGCACGATCTAGCCTCCCTTTGCGGCCACCACCGTGGGCCTGCCACTGCGCTCATTTTTCAGCAGCTCGGCAATCAGAAACGCCATATCGATCGACTGCTCGGCATTGAGCCTGGGATCACAGACGCTGTGATAGCGATCGTCGAGATCGGCATCGGTGATCGCAGGTGTGCCGCCCAAGCATTCGGTGACATCCTTGCCGGTCATTTCCAGATGGATGCCGCCGGCATAGCTGCCTTCGGCGGCATGGACTGCGAAGAACGACTTGACCTCGGAGAGGATGCGATCGAAGGGCCGGGTCTTGTAGCCGCTCCTGGAAGAGATGGTATTGCCATGCATCGGATCGCAGGACCATACCACCACCCGTCCCTCGCGCTGCACAGTGCGCACCAGTGCGGGAAGGTGCTGGTCGATCTTGTCGGCACCGAAACGCCCTATCAGGGTCAGCCGCCCGGGCTCATTGTCGGGATTGAGCACATCGATCAGCCTCAAGAGTTCGTCGGGCCGGATCGACGGACCGCATTTGATCCCGATCGGATTTTTGATGCCGCGGAAATATTCGACATGGCCGTTCTCGAGCTGGCGGGTACGATCGCCGATCCACAACATGTGACCGGAGGTGGCGTACCAGTCGCCGGTGGTCGAATCGATCCGGGTCATGGCCTGCTCATAGCCGAGCAGCAGCGCCTCATGGCTGGTGTAGAAATCGGTGGCCCTGAGTTCGGGGTGGCTTTCGAGATTGAGGCCGCAGGCGCGCATGAAATTGAGCGCGTCCGAGATGCGGTCCGCCAGTTCCTTGTAGCGGCGCGACTGCGGCGAATCCTCAAGGAAACCGAGCATCCACTGATGCACACTGCCGAGATTGGCAAAACCGCCGGTGGCAAAGGCCCGCAGCAGATTGAGCGTGGCGGCCGACTGGCGATAGGCCATGAGCTGACGCTGCGGATCGGGGACCCGGGCCTCAAGCCGCGGCGCAATATCGTTGACGATATCGCCGCGATAGCTCGGCAGTTCGATGCCATTGATGGTCTCGGTCGGCGCAGACCTGGGCTTGGCGAACTGGCCGGCGATGCGGCCGAGCTTCACCACCGGCAGCGCGCCGGCATAGGTCAGCACCACTGCCATCTGCAGAAAGACGCGGAAGAAGTCACGGATGTTGTTGGCGCCGTGCTCGGCAAAGCTTTCGGCGCAGTCGCCGCCCTGCAGCAGGAAGGCCTCGCCTCTGGCCACCCGCCCCAGCGCCTTCTTCAGGTTGCGCGCTTCACCAGCGAAGACCAGCGGCGGAAATACCGCAAGCTGAGCCTCGACATCGGCAAGTTCCTTTGGATCGGCATAATCCGGGATCTGGACCACCGGCTTGCTGCGCCAGCTGTCGGGCGTCCAATGCTCGGGCATCTTCATCAACTCCGTCACGATAACGCCGCCTGCCCTCCGCAGGCTGCGCTGGACGCCTTATACACAGCCTGCAGACCTCCCGCCAGCTGCAAATCCTTTCGGCACATCAACGGCTTAATCAGACAGCGGAAAGCTCTGAACGGGCCTGTCGGAAACCCGCTTTCCGCACCGCTTTCGAGCGGACGCGCCTTCACACTGGCGCGCGCGACCAGGTGGCTGCCGGCTGGCGCATGGTGACCAGTTCCTCGGCTGCAGTCGGGTGCAGCGCCATGGTGGCATCGAAATCGGCCTTGGTCGCCCCCATGCGCAGCGCGATGGCCACCGCCTGGATGATCTCGGGGCCGTCGTCACCGACGATGTGGCAGCCCAGCACACGATTCGACACCCCGTCAACCACCAGCTTCATCAGCACCCGGCTCGTGCGGCCCGAAAGTGTCGCCTTCATGGGGCGGAACGTGGTCCTGTAAATGGCTCCCTCGGGGCAGACGGCGCGGGCCTCGGCTTCCGTCAATCCAACCGTTCCCACCGCGGGCTGCGTGAACACCGCGGTCGGGATGTTGCTGTAATCCACGCGCGTCTTGCGGTTGCCGAACAGCATGTCGGCAAAGGCATGGCCTTCCCGGATCGCCACCGGGGTCAGGTTGACCCGATTGGTGACATCGCCCAGGGCATGGATACCCTTGACCGATGTCTGCCAGTTGTCGTCGACGATGATGCCGCCATGGTCCGGGTTGAGGGCAACGCCGACTTCTGCAAGGCCGAGACCTGCGGTGTTGGGGCGGCGGCCGATGGCGAACATCACCTGGTCGCAACCGATGCGATGGCCGTCCGACAGCTCGGTGGTGAATCCATCGCCGTTTCGATCAACCCGCGTCACCGTGCAGCCGGTCCGGATGGTGACGCCGCAATTCTCCATCCCGGCGCGCACATGGGCACGCACGTCATCATCGAAGCCGCGCAGAATATTTTCGCCACGATAGATCACGCTGACCTTTGAGCCCAGCCCGGCAAAAATGCTGGCGAATTCCATGGCAATATAGCCGCCGCCCTGGATCACGACACGGCGCGGCAGGACGCCGAGGTGAAACACCTCGTTCGACGAAATCACATTCTCAATACCGGGGATGGCTGAGCCATGATTGGGCGTGCCGCCGGTCGCAACCAGAATATGTTGAGCGGTTACAATCTCACCACTGGCGCTCAGGCGCACGCGGTGAGGCTCCTCGATCACCGCGCGGCTCCGGATGATGCGCGCTCCGGCGGCTTCGACATTGGCACTGTAGGCCGCCTCAAGGCGGGCGATTTCCTTGTCCTTGTTGGCGATCAGGGTCGGCCAGTCAAATTCCGCCGGCCCCACGCGCCAGCCGAAACCGGCCGCGTCCCCGATATCCGCGGCGACGCGGGATGCCATCACCAGCAGTTTTTTCGGGACACAGCCCCTGATGACGCAGGTACCACCCATCCGGTACTCTTCAGCGATCGCCACACGGGCGCCGTAGCTGGCAGCAATCCGCCCGGCCCGGACGCCGCCCGAACCTCCACCGATGACAAAAAGATCGACGTCGAAGTCAGGCATCTCGGTTCCCCGGGGTTACGCGTCAACAGCACCAGCCATCCGGGGCGTTACCCGCCTCCCCCGACCAGGAGACAGGTCCAGGGAATTTTTCCGGGAGCTTCTTTTGAGGACTTCCCGCTTCGTTTCGCGGCCAGGTTCCGGAGCCCTGCCTGGCACCACAGATGGCATCTGGGAGTGTTCCTCCCACTGAACCCGATACCAGATGCCCAGGCGGAGTTTAAGAGAGTTTCGATCCCCGTGGTGGGACCCGGCTCGATGGCTGCGTCACGCTGGCAAATCGGCTCAGGCTGGAGGTGAGTTTCAAGGGGATTCGGCAGCGTCATCCCCGGGCACCGCAAAAGAGCGGTTCCCGGGGAGAGAAACACCGAAGAGCGGCTCAAAGGCCGCTCCCGCTCCACCTTCCCGCCATTCCACGACAACACGAAAAAACCGGCGCGGCATGGAAAGACGCGCCGGTCAGATGGGCTTCGATCCGATCTTGAGATCAGATATCCTTGCCGCGCTTCTTCATTTCCGTCCTGAAGAAATTCACGACATCCAGCTGAAACTTGTCGCCCCAGGTCTTCATGAAGCCCACGCTCTCCTGAATCGCCATCGGTTCGCGTGCAAGCAGTTTCTGGCCCAGCGCCGACTTGTAGAAGACGATCAGATCCTTGAGTTCCGGCTCGGTGAACTGGCGGGCATAGGCTTCCGCCATGCCCTCGGTCATCTCCGCCTCACGTCCGTTGAACTGTCTGGCGGCGGCATAGGCCACTTCATCCAGTTCCTTCTGCATGTTGAGATGCTGGGCGAGCGCCGCCTGCTTGATATTCTGCACCGTGCCAGCCACGGCGTTCTGGTACATCTCGTTGTTTTTCCTCAGCAGGATAAGTTCCTTGGCGATTGCAATGGCCCCCGCCGGCGGCTTTGGCAGCGGTGCCGGCTGCGCCTGCTGCTGAGCCGACGCCGGCAAGGCGACGATTGCCAGTCCCAGGGCGAGAGCCAGCATGGGCAGACTTTTCCAGACGCTCTTCATTCCTAATCTCCTTTCGGCCTCTGCCGTTCAACCACACGAATTTCCTCGCCAGAAGCCAATACGGCAGAGCTGGCCAAGTCTATGAACAGTCCATGTTCAACAACGCCCGGGATCAGACTCAACGCCCTGGCAAGCCGCGGGGGATCGTCGATCCGTCCAAGATGGGCATCGACAATCCAGTGGCCGCCATCGGTGACGAAAACGCCCGCCCCGGAGTTCCGGACCGCCATTTGCCCCGAAACGCCGCATTGTGCAAATGCCTTTTCGATGGCCCGGCATGTGGCGCCGAGGCCGAAAGGGATCACCTCCATGGGCAGCGGAAATTGCCCCAATGTTGTCACCCATTTGCTGGCATCGGCAATCACAATCATCCGCCTGGATGCCGCCGCCACGATCTTCTCGCGCAACAGCGCCCCGCCGCCCCCCTTGATCAGATGGAGGGCACCATCGATCTCGTCGGCGCCGTCAACCGTGAGGTCGAGTTCATCAATTTCGTCAAGCGTGGTCAGGGGCACAGCGCAACGCAGCGCATCCCCACGGGTCGCCTCCGAGGTCGGAACACCGACCACCGTGAGGCCGGCCGCGACCCGCAGCCCCAGCAATTCGACGAAATGCCGGGCGGTGGAACCGGTGCCAAGCCCGATTCGCATACCGTCACGCACCTGCTCAAGGGCACAGGCGGCGGCCTGGCGCTTCAAATCATCCATCGTCACGTAAGACAATCCCTGGCACCACCGCCTTAAAAAACTGCGGCTCGTTCAAGCGGGGGGGTTCGGCTGTTCGCGGGATTGTCACACTAGCCTCTTTTGCCCATGGCGAACAAGACCCGCGCCCGGCACCCTTGTCATGCGTGATCTCAGCCCTCCCCGGGCAGCCTCAATTCAGCCGCCTCGCCGCAGCGCTCCGGCCGCCGACGCCAGGGCGCTTGCGCCAGCCTCCAGACATGCGCTAGGCGCTTGATCCATGACCCCTTACACCATCGTCTTCGATCTCGACGGCACGCTCGTGGACACGGCACCCGACCTGATCAATGCCCTCAATCACGTCCTGGCCAGCGAGCAGCTTGCACCGATCCCGCTTGCCGTGGCCCGCGGCCTGATCGGCGGTGGCGCCCGCAAACTGATCGAACGCGGTCTTGAGGCCGAGGGCCGCGCCGCCAGCGCCAGTGCGGTCAGCGCGATGACGGCGGCTTTTATCAGCCACTATGCCGACCACATCGCCGATGAATCGCGCCCCTTTGAGGGGCTGCTCGCCGCGCTCGACGATCTCGGCGCCAGCGGCCATGTGCTCGCGGTGTGCACAAACAAGCTGGAATGGCTGTCACTGCGCCTGCTCGATCGCCTCGGCATGAGCCGACGCTTCGCCGCGATCTGCGGTTCCGACACCTTCGGCGTCCAGAAGCCCGACCCCGCCATCCTGCGTCAGACCGTGGCCAGGGCGGGCGGCGAGCCGGACCGTGCCATCATGGTCGGGGATGCCGGCACCGATGTCGGCGCGGCGCGCCGCGCCGGTATTCCCGTTATCGGCGTCAGTTTCGGCTATACCGAAGTGCCAATGGCCGATCTCAAGCCGGACCGCCTGATCCACAATATGCGCGAGCTGCCCGAGGCGGTCGCAAGCCTGATATCCCGCTCATGACTTTGGCGCAGCCTCTGACCGATCCGTTCGGCCGCATCATCACCTATCTCCGGGTGTCGGTCACCGATCGCTGCGATTTTCGCTGCTTCTACTGCATGTCGGAACATATGAGCTTTCTGCCCCGCTCCGAAGTGCTGACGCTTGAAGAGCTGGAGCGCCTGTGCTCCGCCTTCATCGCCCGAGGCGTCACCAGGCTGCGTCTGACCGGCGGCGAGCCCCTGGTCCGGCGCAATGTGATGTCCCTGATCGGCGCCTTGTCGCGCCACCTCGCCACCGGTGCCCTGAGCGAACTGACCTTGACCACCAACGGCAGCCGGCTGGTGCGTCATGCCGGAGAACTGGCCGCGTGCGGCATCCGCCGCATCAATGTCTCGCTTGACACCCTGGACGCGGTGAAGTTCCGCCACATCACCAGAGGCGGTGAAGTGGAGCGGATTCTCGCCGGCATCGCGGCGGCGCGTGAAGCCGGGCTTGCCGTGAAGATCAACACGGTGGCGCTCAGGGGCATCAACGAGGACGAAATTCCGTCACTGATCCGCTGGGCCCATGGCCTCGGCATGATCCTGACCCTGATCGAAGTCATGCCGCTCGGCGACACCGGAGCTGAGCGCATCGACCATTATCTGCCGCTCCCGGAGGTCCGCGAGCATCTGGCACGCGAGTTCACCCTGACCGGACTTGAGGAACGCACCGCAGGTCCGGCGCGCTATATGCGCGTCGAGGAGACCGCGGGCAAGATCGGCTTCATAACCCCGCTGACCCATAATTTCTGCGAGTCCTGCAACCGGGTGCGCATCACCTGCACCGGCACCCTGCACAGCTGCCTCGGCCATGACGATGCCACCGACCTGCGCCAGAAGCTGCGCGTCAGCCCCGACAATGCCGTGCTGGCGGCGGCGATTGAACAAGCCATTGCGCTCAAACCCAGGGGCCATGACTTCGTCATCGATCGCGCCAGCGACCGCCCCGGGGTGCGCCGCCACATGAACGTCACCGGCGGCTGACGAAAGTCTCCCCGCGTGCCGCGACACCGGAGTGGGAAAGGCCGGACAGAACCGCGCAACCGGCGGTTTGAAGCTCCGGCGGCAGACTGTACTGCCACTGGAGCCTCAATTGCCGGATTCAGTTCACTGCCGTGATCTGGTCACGCACCTTTGAGGCAATGGCGCGGTAGATCGCGGCATGGGGGCCGTCGGGCTCACTCTCGACCACCGGATTGCCGCTGTCGGAGGTGCTGCGGATGGTGATGTCGAGCGGGATCTCGCCGAGGAAGGGCACGCCAAGCAGCTTTGCCTCCTCCTGCGCCCCGCCATGGCCGAAAATATCCGACCTGCCGCCGCAATGCGGGCACTGGAAATAGCTCATATTCTCGACAATGCCGAGCACCGGCACATCGACCTTGCGGAACATGGCAAGACCACGGCGGGCATCGATCAGGGCCAGATCCTGCGGGGTTGAGACGATCACCGCGCCACGCAGAGGCACATTCTGTGCCAGCGTCAGCTGGGCATCGCCGGTACCTGGCGGCATATCGACCACCAGGATGTCGAGCTGGCCCCAGTCGACGTCGCGCAGCAGTTGCGTCACCGCCGACATCACCATGGGCCCACGCCAGATCATCGGCGTGTCCTCTTCAATCATGAAACCGATCGACATCAGCGCCAGCCCGAAACGCTGCAGCGGCAGGAGCTTGCAGTTGTCATTCACTTCAGGCTTGTCGCGCATGCCGGTCAGCCGCGGCACCGAGGGGCCGTAGATATCGGCATCCAGCAGTCCGACCTTGAGCCCGAGATCGCGCAGACCGAGCGCCAGATTGAGCGCGGTGGTCGACTTGCCGACACCGCCCTTGCCGGAGGCGACCGCGATGATGGCAGCGACACCGGGGAGGGCCTCGGCTGGCGGCAGCTGCGCCGAGCGCTCCTGTCCGCCGCCATTTGCCGATGACGGTGGCGGTGGCGACGCAGCCCCCGGGGCTCGTTCCGCTGTCAGCACCACCAGAGCGGCCTTGACGCCGGGAATCGCCCGCACCGCAGCTTCCGCCGCAGTCCGCACCGGCTCCCAGGCCTGCACTTGCGCAGCATCGACATTGATTGAGAAAAACACCTTGCCTTCGCTGACACTGACCGGGCTCAGCACACCGGCTTCTGTGAGCGCCTCCCCGCGCGGCGACTTGATCTTGGCCAGGCTGTCGAGAACCTGTTGCTGCGTCACACTCAAAACCTATTCTCCCATCGATTGACGAAAACTGCCGGGCAGACCACGCCGCCAAACGTGACTGAAAGCCCATTCAGGCCCCATAGATCATCCCTCAGGCGGGCAGAGACAAGGGGCGGGAGAGAAACAGGGTGAAAAACCGGAGATAAAATGCCGCAATTGACGCGAATCCGGCCATTGCCGCCTTTCCACCAGCCACTATGCTGCCCGCCTCCGAACCACCCCACAAAAGGTCCTGATCAATGGCAGAAGTCGCGTTTCTTGGACTGGGCGTAATGGGCTTCCCGATGGCCGGCCACCTCGCCAGGAAAGGCGGCCACCAGGTCACGGTCTATAACCGCACCCCGTCCAAAGCCCGGAAATGGGCCGAGACCTTCGGCGGTGCCATCGCTGCCACCCCGAGACAGGCCGCCGCGGGCTGCGATTTCGTGATGTGCTGCGTCGGCAACGACAATGATCTGCGCGAGGTCACGATCGGCCCCGAGGGCGCCTTTGCCGGCATGAAAAAGGGCGCCACCTTCGTCGATCACACCACGGCGTCAGCCGAGGTGGCCCGGGAACTCGAACAGGCCGCCACCCTGGCCGGGCTGCAATTCGTCGACGCTCCCGTCTCGGGCGGCCAGGCTGGTGCCGAAAACGGCGTGCTGACGGTGATGTGCGGCGGCACCGAGGCAGCCTATGCCGGCGCCGAACCCATCCTTGCTGCCTATGCGCGGATGTGCCGGCTGATGGGACCGGCCGGTGCCGGCCAGCTCACCAAGATGGTCAACCAGATTTCGATCGCCGGCCTGGTCCAGGGTCTCAGCGAGGCCATCCATTTCGCAAAAAAGGCGGGCCTCGACGTCGAGGCCGTGATCGCCACCATCTCCAAGGGGGCGGCACAGTCCTGGCAGATGGAGAACCGCCACAAGACCATGAACGAGGGGCGCTATGATTTCGGGTTTGCGGTCGAATGGATGCGAAAAGACCTCGGCATCTGCCTCAATGAGGCCCGCCGCAATGGGGCCAGCCTCGCGGTCACCGCACTGGTCGACCAGTTCTATGGTGAGGTGGAAAAAATGGGCGGCCGCCGCTGGGACACCTCAAGCCTGCTGGCCCGGCTGGAGCGCTGACAGAGATTGAACATAAGCCATCGCCATCGTCGTTTTGTTCCCTTCTGCCATCGTATTCGCGTGTGTATGCGCCTGGGCTTGATGCCCCCCCGGAGGATTGGAAATGCCCACCATTCTGGTCATTCTATACAGCATCCTGATTGGGTATCCCCTTCTTCAGATTGCATCCGTCCTGGCTGTTCGCAGCCGACGCCGTGAACTCAATCGCATTCTCCAAGAACTCCGTTCAAATCCTTCTTACACGAAGAAGGATTTGGAACTCATCGACCGCTGGACCTGCGACACGTCCAACGTTGTTATGGGCGTGCCACTTCCGCTGCTTGCACCATTCATGATGGTTTACTCCGCATGGGAGGTTCTCTGTGGAAAAGTGGACTATGATTTCGCGAGTCTTGAAAGAGACTTGGCTCGCGAGAGAACTGCGGTTGCGGAACTCCAGCGCCAAGGCAGTTCAAAGAGCACAATCTGGAACGATGATACATTCAAGCAAGCAAACCGACTGTCGGTAGACATTGACCTGGGCAGAAGACCGGTTACCATTGTGATTTCTCTGGCTTGCCTGATGATCCCGGTTCCTTTGGTGATCATCAATTTCGGAGTGAGAACAACGATCAATGTACTGACGTATTTATTCCGAAAGGTGGTTATTACGCATAGACTGTTTGCAGTTGGAATAGGACCAGCTCCAAGAACGGCCTGACATTCAGGTCTCGGCCTCTTCTCACATCGTTCAGCCACGCGTGGCTCGCAGAACATCAAATTTCCACCATCGGCCTCTTTTCGTGTCAGTGGACGGCACTTTGTTGGTAGTATGCGTGATGTGGCCATTCCTGCCACCGCCAGGGTCCGAAAGACATCTCCTGCACAGGGCACAAGCTGCCTCTCGACGCAGTCCTGCTAGCCCGGCCATTTTCTCAGGCCCCGAGGAATTGCACCCGCTGTCACAAATTCGTGAACGGACCGTTGTGCCGCCAAATTGACGCAATAATCCGCGATCTTCAACAAACTGGTGCGGCGGGGAGGAAATGTCTTTGTCTTTGAATATGCCATTGGTGCGAAAATCCCTGGCGTCGCTGATTCTGGCCGGTGGCCTTCTCGCTGCGGTCTCGGCCCATGCCCATACCAGCGAAACCGTCGACATGGTCTGTCCCTATGATGGCGTCAAATTCAAGTTCGAAGCCCAGACATCCGGGACCGCATTCTTCCAGATGCTGGATGGAATGCTGGTTGGGCCGATCGAAAGTCCATCGCCACTTGCAGTGTGTCCGACCAACGGGTTTGTCTTTTTCAAGGAAGAGTACAGCACCGATGAGCTGGAGCGGCTTCGGCCATTGATAATGTCCGCAGAATATCAGGCGCTCAAAGGCGAGACGCCGTATTACCGTGCAGCCTGGATTATGCAACGAACAGGGTCGCCGCATCCGCAAGTTTCGCTCGCGCTCCTTCAGGCAACCTGGGAAGCAGGTTGGGCCGAGGTTCTCGAACGGGCGGCCAAGGCCGAGCAGGAGGATCAGAAAGATGCGCAGCTTGGCGAACGCTTGGTCGCGCAAGGCACGACCAGCGAACGGTACCGTCGCTATGCAACGGAGTTGCTGGCGCGGCTCTCCGTGGACGTCGCCGATAAGACGCGAAGCGCGGAAGAGCACATCGCCGATCGAATGCTGACCGGCGAAATATTGCGTCGCCTTGGCCGGTTTGAGGAAGCTGACGGTCAATTTGTCGCACTGGCCGGGGATCTGACACCCGCTGGCAACGAGGCAAAGATCGTCGCGCTTCAGCGCCGCCTTATCGCAGCCAAGGACCTTGGCTTACACGACGTCTCGGAGGCTCTCGGCAAGGAACATTGAGCCTGTGCGAGGATCGACAGACTGCAACCTGCTGCGCACTTCACCTCGCCAGAAAAGGCGACCAGCAGGTCACCGTCCACAACCGCTCCCAGTCCAAGGCCAAAAAGGCGAGCCGAAACTGTCGACCGGTGCCATCACCCACCACTACGAGAGCGTCCGCCGAAGGGCTGCCCGATTTCTCTTGCTTGCCTGATGATCCTCGTAACTCTGGTAGTCATCGCCTTCGGCACCAGAGTAACAATCAATATGTTGAAATATTTGTTCACCCGATTCCCCTGCCCTGCAGGCAGCCTGTGCAATCGCGAAGCCGCTTCATCCGCGAACATGCGAGGGAACGTGGCTGTAGAACGTAGAACATTTCCGCAAGGCTGACGCCTTCTTCCTTCTTCAGCGATCGCAATCTCAGGATGGTGAAACTTTGCCCCTCCTGAACTGCACACGCTGATACCGTCTCCCCTCACATTTCCATACCGGCCTTCCTCACATATCCCCAGAATGCATGCTTGCGACCATGGTCGGCGCGCAGACCCGCCAGAAACGGACCGTGTGAAACGTGACCCTGATAATCGATAATCCGCTTGTGCAACTCCCGACATTGAAACAGATGATCCGCGGCTTCTTCGTACCGACTTCGACGACTCTCTTCCAGCGTGGTCCGGATGGCCGCGCGGCGCACCACCACCGCGGCCAATGGCGAGATCTTCCCCAGCTTTTCCAGGAAGTCATCGACTGGAAAAAAGGGACCTCGCGTGACCTCTGAGTGCCTTTTGAGGATCAGTGTCGCAGCCCGCTCAACGTCCGACCAACGGCCGAAGAAATCAAGTGCCGACATCGCATCGTCGAATTTCAGCACGTGGTTGAGAGCCTCGTCTTCCGCTGCCGCAGCCTGCGACGGGGGGAGAAGCTCGAGATATTTCCGCAGGCGATCCGAGTGCAGATGTCTCCGGAAACTCTCAAAGCGGATGTCCTGGGCCTTGTCACGCTGGTCAGAGGCTTCGAGTGCGTCGATATAGGCATCGCTCCAGGCACCATATTCGAAAGCCTCCCCCTTGCCGCACGGCACCAGCAACAGAGCTGAAACAGCTTCCGGGCCACGTCCAACCGCCAGAAGGCGGCGGGCGATGGCGACAGCGGTCTGTGGCGAGCGTCTTTCCTCTGGTGACGTCAGGGCAATGAAGGCGTCAACGTCACCCTCACCATCGGCGATCCGGGTCAGCACGCGGCGAAAACTGCCCGCAATACCGGAACCTTGACCAGAGCCGTCGTGCAGAAGCTTTTTCAGGTGGACAAGGCCACGCTCGCCCAGCGCAGGCAGGATCGCCGGGAACAGTCGATCGAATTGGCGATATTCAGCCTGGGCCATCGCGGCAAATATCCGCTCCGCAAGGGCGACCGGGTCCGGTCGGGCCCGGATGGCAATGCCGGCCATGGCCTCCACGGCATCGTGAAATATCATGCCTATCTCACCATCGTCCTCGAGTTCCACGAGGGGATCCATCAGGGGCACGTACTGCCACAACAGTTCCAGCGCCAGATCCGGACGGGCTGGAGCAATCCGCTCCGTGATCACCTCAAGCTGAAGTTCCAGTCGCGCGACGATTCTGGCTCTGTTGTGCCATTCCTCACTTGGAACGATTTTCCCGAGCAGATGAAGGTTGCTCCTGACATTGGCGGCCAGTATATCCATGCCATCAAGCACAAGAAGCTCGGACTGCAACCGCTCACGGATGAAGGAGTCACGTTCCGAAAACGTCACCAGTATGTCCGCCAGCCGTTCGGCGCCAAGCCTGACCAGTGCCTCAGCAGAAATTCGATCGCTCATCCGCTCTCCGCAACCCTGTCTGAAAAAATCCCCCGGGGAGGCGCAACCAGGCGCCACAGAACGCCGGCGATTCAGCGACGCCGCATGTGCCGGCCCGTATCCCTCCCGCGCACTCCATCGCGGCCACCCGCTGGCGAAATTCGTCTGTCGATTTTCACAGCTGTGCGATGCCTTCCTGCCACAATTCCAGGCTGGCGTCACCAACGCGCGGGCGCAGCTTGCCGCTCAACCGCCGCCGTCAGCGCGAGCACTATCAAAGGCATCTCGCGGCCTGGCGCCACATCCTGTCCCATGTCCCTGCCTTGCCTTCCGCCCCCTCGCCGCAGTTCCAAGCGTTCAGGTGCCAAGGTTCAGGTGCCAAGGTTCAGGTGCCAAGGTTCCCGGTTCCAGAGTGCTTTCCGCGGAGCCGCCAGGAGGGACCCAGCCGCTGCCCGCAAACCGCAAACCACCACTCCGATGCAAGCAGAGCCTGACATGCGAAAGTGCTCGGGTGCCAGAACTGGCAAATTCTCCGCCCGGGACCAGAGCTGACACGTTTGTGATCTGCCATGCCCGATCACCAAACCTCAAAGCTCCAGGAAAGGGCTTGCGCAGGCCCAACAGGCCTGCTATGGCAGCGCCCTCATTCCATTCCCGCGATGCCCTTGAACATCGCGACACGTTCTCCGTTTTGATCCCAAAACGGCGGCCTGCGCCGCATACAGCCAAATGTCTGTCTTTGTGAAGGAGCTCAAATTTGCGCATCCTCAGATCGGATACAAGGGACTGATCCCCGCCCCTGCGTCCACGCCGATGGCTGTTCGAGATCGAACCTCGCTATTGCGCGATCGCGGCAGGGTCATTTTCCATAGCGGCGCCGCATCAGGCTGAAGCCTTCTGCAAAATCCGCCTTCACCCGCACCCATCGCAGGAATCAGCAGCGTTCCGCCATCACGGCTGACGCGACGGATCCCATTTGCCATTTCCAGGACTCGAACTCGCGCGCTCCAGAGGCGCGCGAGCACGACCTCCTTTCCGCTTTCCGCAGGTACTCAAGATGAATTCTCTCAGCTCGACAGTGCTGCAATTGCGCTCCACCAGCGCAGAGCAGCCTTGCAGTGTCATGCTGCGCTGTGCCCGAAATGTCTATGCAGCCACCAGCCACCGCATGCCGGAAGCGCGGCCGCTCGCGAACTGGGTCTGCGAACAGGCCTTTGAACTCGGAGTCGAGGATACCGCGATTCCCGACGACGAGGCGCCGTGGCGAAATGGCCGTGGCCAGATCACGGCAAAAGACTGGCAACAGATCGGAACGGCGCTGGAGGAGGCGCTGGCGCGACGCTGCCCAGGGATCGACGCCAGCGCCACATCATGGCTGACCAGCATCCGCGCCTGCGTCTTTCTCGATGAGCTTGAAAGCGACATTCTGGGCCTTGCGATGGAGTACGAATCCAACCACCTCTTTGAGAGTCTGTTTGACAGTGTGAGTGTCAGCCGTCGACGGAGTGCACGGCTTCACAACAATCCTGCCCTTTTTGCACTGTTGATAGCTGCGCCCGTGGCTGCCGTCGTCACACGGCTCGCGCAGGACTCAAAGCTGCATGTCAGCGGCCTGCTCCGCACCGATAAGGACGGAAATCTGCAGGTTCTGGACCGGCTGATAGCGCTGGTGCGTCGTGGCATTCTGCCGGATCAGGATATCTATGATCAGCTCATAGGAGCACCCGCGCAGGAAACGCTGTCCTGGGACGCGTTCGCTCATCTCGGCGACGATGCGGAAATTGCGGCATCCATGTTGCAGCGTGCGCTGGCCGAACAGACCGTTGGCATCAACATCCTGCTCTACGGGCCGCCAGGAACCGGCAAGACCTGCTTTGCCGCCACACTGGCCAGCCATGCAGGGGCAAATCTGCGTTCGATCGGCGAAGAGAACAAACATGGCGGAATGCCGAGCCGCAGTCAGCGCCTTGCCGAGTTGATGCTTGCCCAGCGGATTACAAGCCTCAGGAACTCTGTATTGCTGTTCGATGAGGCCGAGGACCTGCTCGCCCAGCGGAGCTCGAACGAGTCCGAAGCACTCTCGCGCGTTTTCGTTCACCGCCTGCTCGAGCGCACACGTCTTCCCGTGATCTGGACCGCCAATGACCTTGATGCAGTAGATCCCGCGATCCTTCGCCGCATGACGATGTGCCTGAGACTTGGAATTCCGGGCGTTGCCACGCGCACAAGGCTGTGGGGCGAACTCGGTAGGGCCGAAGGCATTTCGCTTTCCGAAGCTGATGCCGCATCTTTGGCTCGCCTCATTCCGGCCGCGCCGGCGGTGGCGGCGACAGCACTTCGCGCTGCGCGTCTGGCCGGAGGGCAGTCTGAAACCGCCCGTCGCGTGGTCGAAGGTATCGCCCGGGCCATCCGCCATGGCGATGCTTTGCCGCCGCCGGAGCGCTTCACGAGCTATGATCCGGCGTTGATCAGCGCCGATTGCGACCTCGCAGGCATCGAGCACCAGCTGACCCGCGCCGGGGCCCCGAAAGCGGTATCCTTCCTGTTGTCGGGACCACCGGGCACCGGCAAAAGCGCATGGGTCCGGCATCTGGCCGAGCGCATGGGTCTCTCTGTCCTCCACAAGCGCGCTTCCGACCTGCTCGGGAAATACGTCGGTGACAGTGAACGCAACATCGCCGAGGCCTTTGCTGAGGCGCGCGAGAGCGATGCTTTCCTGGTCTTCGACGAAGCCGACAGCCTGCTGTTCGACCGGGCCGATGCGGTCCGCAGCTGGGAGATTACCCAGGTCAACGAGATGCTGACCTGGATGGAGAATCACGCTCTTCCTTTCGCCTGCACCACCAACTTTCCCGACCGGCTCGATCCCGCCAGCCTGCGCCGCTTTCTTGTCAAGGTGCGGTTCGACTGGCTGAGCCAGCCCCAGGCCAGACTCGCGTTCCAGCGTTTCTTCGAGATCGCCGCCCCCCCGGCTCTCAACAGCCTGCGAACGCTGACGCCGGCCGACTTCGCCCTGGTTCACCGGCGTGCCGAACTGGTCGGAGTGACCACTCCCGATGACCTGGTCCGCCTCCTCGAAGCCGAGTGCGAGGGGCGGAAAGAAGGTGTCGGGCCAATCGGTTTCACTGCGGGGTGCCGATGATTTGTGAACGGAGTCATCCTGGCACATACAGGAAGGACTGAGTTGCAATCACTCGTGCCCGATCAGCAAAGGGACGAAGATCACGGCGAACGGTCATGGGATCTGTTGCCCTCGCGATGGCGTCAAATTTTCGTTCGACGCCCCTATGTCTGGCACAGTATTCGACAGACTGCTGAATGTCTTTCAGTTACACTGCAGAGACGCGGTGGTACCTTCGCGACAGGCATCCGCCGCCTGCACCAGGAAGCGAGGCGGCACCCTGCGGTCGGAAAGTCGCCGGAAGGGCACCATCGCGATGCCTTCAAACCCGCAGCCTGGAAGGCTGAAAATGCACGGCCGCAGCGGAGGCCTGCGACATGCCCGATCCCCGGCCCAGCCTCGTGGTCGATGTACAAGCCATTGATTCCAGAAATGAATTCAGTTCCAACCGGGCGGAGCTACAGACGTCCTGCCGCCGGGGCTTCCCGCCCTTCCTCCGCAGCCTTGAAATCCTAAGGCATTTCTTTGCCTTCCGCCGCCAGACGTTAAGACTTTATTGCCGCTCAAACGATAGTCCAGAATCGGCGGATGGTGCGAAAACACGGCCGGTCCAGTTGTGCCCGCGTGCGCACTCTTTGACGCGCATCGGACAAAGGTGGCCCGTAACACCGCCTGACATTTGGGCAATCCGCTCTTTCCCCGGTTGGGACGGCCGGGAGTTGGCGGGAAATTCGGGTCGGTAATGAGTCACGCTGCCGAAAAGCCAGAGGTCGTGCAGGTTCCGCCCGAGCCGGTCCACACGCCGCCGGCGCTCAGCCGCCGCGCCAGCGCCAAACGGGTGCGTG
>WQYW01000005.1 GCA_009781045.1 Alphaproteobacteria bacterium | reverse complement strand
GGCATCGTGTAGTACGTCTTCCAGTGGTCGTGGACAATGATCCCCAGTACTCCCTGCAGCAGGCTGCCACGGTTGGAGACGCGATAAAAGGTGAGAAGCGTCGTGCAGGCCACGTGCAGCCACTGGGTCCTGGCTCCGACCCGGAAACCGGTCTCGTCCATGTGCTTGACGGGAGCGGTACAGACAAGATCGCGGAGCGCATTCGCAAAAGCTTCCAGCCGCGACGCACAACTCCTGCTGAAGCTGGCGATGGTGGCGGAACAAATCTGCAGCCCGAAGAGGACGGACATCGCTTGCTCCAACCGATCCTCGGGAAAATGTTCCTTATTGAGCAAATAGGCCACGATAGCGCGAATGCGCGGGCCGTATTGAACCGGGGCATTGATGCCCTCAGGGAAACTCGCTTGTGTCTTTGTGCCGCAATTCCCGCATCGGCAGCCATGGGCGCGATGTTCGGTCACCACGGGAGGAGGTGGTGGAGGCAGGTCGATCTGCTGCCGCCTGACATAGCCTTCGCTCGAGCCTTCTGGCAGCGGCGCGCCACAACCACCGCAAGTCTTCGGGTAATGGTCGATCACTGCGTCCGGCTTGTCCGTCTGCTTCAGCGTCGCCCCCTTGTGCCCCGGCTGTCCGGCCGTTTGACGGCCGCTCTTCTCCCGCAGGCTCCTCGTCCGCCTCTGCGCCTTCTCCGCTGGCGGTTTCTTCAAGCCGTCACTGGATGGGGGCTTCGAGCTGTTCGAACTGTCCTGTCCGAGACGCCGCCTGAGTTCTGCGATCTCCTGCAGCAATGCCGGGATTATCGCCGCCTGGGCCTCGAGTTCCGGAATGATCGCCACCCGAGCCTGGAGCCCTGCCACCTGCGCCTCCAGCGCAGCGATCGTGGCCTCCAGCGCCTCTATCAGCGCAATGAGGGCCTCTCCGCCGGGGGCATCTGGTGATTCGCACGTCATTTCAACGTTCGAATCCCATTCGCCGGGGCCGTCAAGCGGAAAATGACACCCCCTCTATGGCCCCTGCGACCCCAGGATCGCCGCGGCTCCCCCGCTGCTGGACGACCGCACCGGGGAACTGGCAAAACGGACCTGGGCAGTTACGATCTTTGATTGCACGATTCTGGAGCGGCCATTTTTCTACGTCCCCTTATTGAATACCGACGGTGCTGAGCCGTTGACTTTAATCGCGGCGACCACGGATGCTCAGTCGTTGATCATTGGTTCTGTTCAGGTGCACGTCATTTGTCGAGCCGCCTTACAGCGATCGCCGCTGCTGGTGTCGGGAACTCGGGTTCTCCGCGAACGAGCGAGCTTGCATCTTGCATCGACATCCAAAGCGCGGCGACGGTGGTATCTTTTCGTGGTCGATTGCAGATTGCAGACAGGTACAGATTCTGATGCCTTGGGGGTGCGACGCAGTGTCGGCACGTGCCGCGGTTCCTGGTGGCACCCGGTCTGACGCCGACCTCATCGATGCGGCACTGTGGCACCCATCGTGTCTCCGTGAATTATTGGTAAGCTTTTGAGATATCAAGGGCAATCGCGGCAGCCGAGGCGGTGGCGGCATTGCGCGAGGCGGCAGAACGTGGTTGGGTCGGCCATGCTGCCAGCGATCGGCGAACGGTTCTTTTGCTGTCCGTCGGGCAGCAGGTCTTTGAAAACGGAGAGCCGATGATCGGGGATGGACGTTCCACGAATATTTGAAGTTCATTGTGGGGTCAGTTTGAACATGACGAATGGAGGTTTCCGGATATTGCGCGTTGCCGTGGTGATTGCGGGAGTCGTGCTTGCCGGAGGGGCGAAGGCCCAGGGCTTGTGGCAGATTGGCCATCCGTTGCAGGAAATGACGATCCATGCGCCTTCTGATGTTGCGGCGCGACGTCAGCAATTGTCTCAATTCATCTGGGGCAGGGATACGCCGCAGCCGGCGGCAATGCCTGCCCGAGTCAGCCCGGGAAATGCCGACAATGGAGAACTGGCACCGGAATACCTGGGACGGACACCGGCAACCTCGGAATGGCTGGTTTTCGACCTGGGGAGAAAACTGTGGGCACGGGATTATTATGCGACCTTTCCCGGCGCGAAGTGCCTGGTGATCGTAAACGCAGGCCACGACGAGGGGTTCTTCGCCACTGGCTATTTCAGGAAGCCACTGTTTTCCAAACCCGGAATGGATGCTCTGGTGCGCCAGATTGCGGCCAAACCCTGTGATCTCATCCTCAACTCCATGCCATTGCAGGGTGAAAACCGATTCGTCAATCGCGACAGCGGCGTAGACCTTGAAATGCGCGATCTCCATGGGGAACTTGGGAGGAATCTGAAGCCGGCAAGCGGTTCCGCACTGCGCTATTTCGTGGATCCGGCGCTGGGGGCAATCAGTTATGCGCTGAAAAGCCACGATTATGAACTCGTCGCTGCGGTTGGGTTTTCCGGGGGAGGCTGGACCACCACGATGCTTGCGGCGCTGGAGCCGCGCATCAAGCGAGCCTATTCGGTGAGCGGATCGGTTCCGATCGTTTTCCGGGAAGAACCGGCAGACTGGGAACAGACGGAAATCCCGCTGGATTATCTGGACCTCTATGCAATGGGCGTGGACGAAAGTGGAAGGAAGGAGTTCCAGTTCTACAGCGAATTTGATCCCTGTTGCTTCAAGCTCACATCGGTAACGCCATGGGCCGAGCCGTTGAGCCGGCGGCTGGCGACGTTTCCCGGCGAATTCGCGGTGCATGTGATGTCCATGGGGAAGGTCCACGACCTCGAGCCGGCGGTTGCGAAATTCATTCTGAATGATTTGTCGAAATAGAGAGGCGGCGGCTTGGTCGGCGTTCCCGCATTCGCAAGGCGAAGCCTGTTGGGGCGAGCGATGAGCGGGTTGGTTGAGCGCGGCGGGAGCGCTCAAGCGCGGGGGTCGGACGAGAGGCGCGGAAGGCGGGCGCAGACGGGAGGTCTGGAGCCTGGGTCGCGGTTTTCAGCAGCGGGATTGACGAAAT
This sequence comes from Alphaproteobacteria bacterium, assembly GCA_009781045.1. Taxonomy (GTDB): domain Bacteria; phylum Pseudomonadota; class Alphaproteobacteria; order Rhizobiales; family Xanthobacteraceae; genus Bradyrhizobium. The sequence continues at coordinate 60,928 of WQYW01000005.1, read as the reverse complement.
CACCGGGAAACCTGAACCGGGTGACATGAGGCGACATGGCGCGTTCTGTTTTCGCAGCGTCCAGGGTGTGACACTGTGCTCAGGCCTCAAGCGGGCCATGGGAGAGGGGAAACGTGGCAATGGAGCAACGGCTGGCCGGCGGTGAAACGTGGGCGGTGCCAGTGAAATGGCTGCGAAGGCGGCCTGGGGCGGTTTCGGTAAATGGTAAATGGAGGGCCGCATTTTCGGCGATCGCCAGAGGGGCAGCAGCGCGTGAAGGATCAAATTGCGAGATTTCCCGGCCAAGGGAACTGAGACCTCCCTCAGGTCGGTGAGCAGCCCAGTCGCTGCGCCCGATTCCGCCCCCCCGATGGCCCAAGTGAGCTGGTTCGCGCTCGAGCCCTCACCCGACGTTGCCCTCAGCTCAATTAACCCTCTCAGGAGGGGCACGGCAGAGAGATCAAGGATCAGGCTGCCGGAATGTGGACGATCACAAGGCGGACGGCAGGGTGGTCTGCGCCGTTTGCCGTTCCCCAGAAAGAAACTGGGGCCAATCGCCGGCGCCCCCCGGGTGTTGCGCAGGCGACTGCGACAATCGGTCACATGCCGCCACAAGCCATCTATGCAGCACCTGGTTGCCGCGTTCCCAAGGCGGTTGTCAAAGGCGGTGCCCGGCAGCGATCGGGCCGTCACTTGCCGATTTCCTGCGCCAGGTGTTTGCACGTCAGGTGTTTGCGCAGTGCCCATGGCCTTAATCCGGATGCCGGATCAATTGCCTGATTTGTCGTCCGAGACCGCGTCAATCCCATCCGCTGGCTGGGCTGGCTGGTGATGGCACATGGATCGCCTCATCGGGCTTAAGGCTCGGCAACAAAGCTGCGGATCGCGTCTTCCGCGAACTCGAACGCCAGATCGTTCAGCAGCCTGGCCACATCGGTGAGGTGTTTCCGGGCGTCAAGGTTACGCTTCTTTGCAGCAAGACCGAGCCACTTGAAGGCTTCGCCAAGATCCCTTTCCACGCCCCGGCCCCGGGAATAGAGGGTGGCAGGTTTGACCTGGCTGTAGGTCAACCTGTGGCTGGCGGCGCTGGTGAACCATGGTGCCGCAGTTCCGTAATTGCCTCTGTCGGCTTCAATCATAGCAAGATTGTGCATGGCCGCGGCGCTGGCGCCTTCGGCCGCTGCGCGTTAATACCGGATTGCCTTATCCCCATCCGTCCTCACCCTCAGGCCCTTTTCGCAGAGCACGGCGAGCTGGAAAGCTGCCGGGACCACACCGGCCTGTTCTGCCCGTTGAAACCACCTTGCGGCCTCGCAAGTAGCTCCGGGATACGTGTCTGAATTCGGCAAGGCGTCCGCCGACTTGCCGATTTCCGGTCTTTGAAGCCGGAAAAGCTGGATCCCGCGTAGCACGGGATGCCACTTGTGCCGCCCGCCTGGCGTCTTGAAGCGTCAATCCCATCCTCCGCCCGGCGCGGAAACCTCGAACGCATCCTTGGGCTGAGGCTCGACGACAAAGTCCTTGATCGCCTCCTCTGCGGTCTTGCGTTCTGCATCATTGAGCCAGGTCGCCACATCATTGCGTCGGTCCAGCGCATCCTGGTCTCCATGCGCGGCGGCGAGAGCGAACCATTTGCAGGATTCGGCAAAATTGCGCTCGACGCCGAGGCCCCGGAAATAGAGCACGGCGAGGTTGAACTGACTATCGGTAACTCCGTGTCTGGCAGCCTTGATGAACCACCTTGCCGCACTCCGGAAATTGGACCCGTCGGCCTCCATCACCGCAAAATTGTGCATTGCTGCCGCGTTTCCGCGCTCTGCGGCCTTGCGGTAATATTGCAATGTCTTCTCCCGATCCCTCACCACGAACGGACTCTTCTCATAGAGCACGCCGAGCTGGAAAGAAGCCGGCACGAGACCGGCCTGTTCCGCACGCTCAAACCATATCAGGGCGCGAACATGGTCCGGGATGCCGTGCCAGGCCTTGAGGAAGCGCATGCCGATCTCGTAGGCGGCAGCGGGATCGCCTGAGAGTGCGGCGCGGCGCAGCTTGCGGCTTCGGATGGCATCGGTCAGGTCTTCCTTGACCGGCAGGTGAACTGCGGCGGCCGGCGCCGGCCTGGGAACGTGGACCGCCTCAGCGGGCTGCGGCACGACAACGAAGCTCCGGACCGCGAGATTTTCGGCCTTGAGAGATTGGGCGTTCAGCAGCATTGCGACATCGTTGCGTCGGTTTCTCGCATCGCGATCGCCCCGCTTTGCGGCAAGCGCGAACCATTTGTAGGACTGGCGAAAATCGCGGGTCACGCCGAGCCCCTCGTAATGGAGGACGCCAAGGTTGAAATGACTTTCCGCTATCCCGTGCCTGGCGGCCTTCGTGAACCACTGTACCGCATCGTTGTATTCACCTTTGTCAGCCTCAAGTCTCCCAAGCCTGTGCATCGCCGCAGCACAGCCACGCTCTGCCGCCTTCAGATAATACAGTCCGGCTTTCTCGAGGTTCTTCTCCAGCCCCTGGCCTCTCTCAAAAAGCACGCCAACCTGGAAAGCCCCGGGCACCAGGCCCGCCAGATCCGCTTTCCTGAACCAGCGCGCCGCCCGCAGATCGTTTCGGGGCACGCCCCTGCCGATGGCAAAGCGCATGCCGACCTCATAGGCCGCGGCGGGGTTACCTTCGAACGCCGCGTCACGGAGCGTCGTCCTGCCAATCGCATCGGGCAGTTCCGGTTTCGGGGGGGCGGCGGCTGCCGGGGACGGGGGAACCGTTTGCGGGCGGCCGATGTCGGCGAGCACGTGGCGCCCGGCCGTATCGTCGGGCGAGGTGGCATCCCATCCATCGACCGGCGCGGGAGCGCCGAATGCCTCGTCGGGTGGAGGCTCGACAACAACGAAACTCCGTACCGCTTCTTCGACGGTTTTGAACGCTTCATCGGAGAGCTGCATTGCCAGGTTATCGCGCCACTGCATTGCCTGAGGGTCACCCCGCCTGGCGGCGAGAGAGAACCACTTGTACGCCTCAACAGGATCCCGTTCGACGCCTGTGCCCCGATAATAGAGGAAGGCGAGGTTGAACGCGCTGTCGGCAACCCCGTAGACAGCCGCCTTTCGGAACCACTGTGCAGCAGTTTCGTAATTGCCGCTGTGGTCCTCCAGCATGGCAAGACGGAGCATCGCTGCTGCGTATCCGCCTTCCGCTGCCTTGCGATAGGAGTGGATCGCCCTGTCTGCATCCCTCGGAACGCCCTGGCCGTTCTCGTAGAGGATTGCGAGCTGGAAAGCGGCCGGCACCACGCCGGCGCGCTCCGCCTTGCGGAACCATTGCGCGGCCTGCGGATAATTCTGGGGCAGGTCTCTGCCCAGGAGATAATTCTCGGGCGCGCCTCTGCCCTGGGCAAAGCGCAGTCCAACCTCATAAGCCGCGGCGGGGTCGCCCTGGAGCGCGGCACGGCGCAATTTCGCCCCTCCGATGGCATCGGGCAGCTCCGCATACTCGACTGCATCAGGGGCAGGGCGGGTCGGGGGCGCGGGATCCGTCTGCATGCCATTGGTATTGGCGGTGGGGAAGTTTCCCACGGCCTCGTCTGCCGATGGGTCGTCCCATCCGCCCGGAGGGGCGGGGACGCGGACGGCGTTGTCGGGCTGGGGTTCGACAACATAGCTCCGGGTTGCCTCCTCGGCGGCCTTGAGTGCCTCATCGCTGAGCTGCATTGCCACCTCATCGCGACGCTCCAGCGCAACCCGATCACCACGCACGGCAGCAAGGGCGAACCACATCCAGGCTTCGGTGAGATCCTGCTTCACGCCGATGCCCCGGAAATGGAGGACGGCAAGGTTGAACTGACTGTCGCGAATTCCGCGTCGCGCGGCCTTGATGAACCACTGTTCCGCACTGTTGGTTTCGCCCTTTCCGGCTTCAAGCAGAGCAAGGTTGTGCATTGCCGCGGCGTTGCCGCCTTCCGCCGCCTTGCGAAAATGCTGTCTGGCCTTTTTGCGGATCCCTCGCAACGCCGAGGCCCCCGTCATAGATACAGCCAGGCTGGAAAGCTGCCGGCACCAGACCGGCCTGTTCGGCGCGCTCAAACCATTTGGCGGCAAGACGATAATCCTTGGGGGAGCGCGGCGTGGCGTTTGAGGAGGCTCATGGCGATCGCGCAGGCTGCTGCCGGATCGCCCTTGAGCGCAGCACTGCGCAATTTCGGCCCCTGAACAGAATCCGGAAGGTCCTTATTCAGTGGCAGCGCGGCGACAGAAGGAGTTCGTTGGGCGGGATCCGTGCGCCGGGCTTCGGCCCAGGCCGGCCCGAGGGAGCCAGGGAGGAGATTGTCGAGGCCAGAATTGCCAGTGCAGGAAGGAGCCGCATCACCGTTCCTTGATGACGCCAACAGCCTTTGTGGGAGCTGCAGGCGTGGTTGGGCTTTGGAGCCGACAAGCCACGTTGCATCAGCGCTGCAACACCGGGCAATTGGCACGACCAACCCACGCTGACGGTGATGGCAATTTCGTGGCAGTCGCGCGAACGTGATCACGGCGATCGGCGGCGCACTTCGTCAGGAGCCGTTGCGGAATAATCGCCGAATTGGTGCGGGGAATGTGCGAAAATCGCCCACATCCGGCCCGGAAGCGATTTACTTATTTTCTCTCGGCTCCTTGCCTCACCGGTTTCCCTGGCGCCAGCGGGGCTGCAGGAGTGGCGGCGTGCCACCCAAAGACGACCTTGCGCGACCTTGCGCGACAGGCATTGCGCAAAGGGAGAGCGGGGTACCTTGGCAGGCATCCGACAGATGCGCCGTCAGATTCCGCTGTCGAGTCATGCCTTCGCCCGGTCAGGATGCTCGCCCATCCTGCGGCTGTGGCGTCATTTGACCTTTTTGGCAGTGGTTTCCATTGGCGGGTCGTAAATCGATGCAGGCGCAGCGTGCCTGCTGGCTGTCCTGTCGCACGCGAGGCGGGGACGCCTGTCGATTTCCATGTCGGTTCGCCATCCGGTGGTCAGCCGGTCAGCCGAGGAGTGGCAAAGGCGCGAGTCGATATCCAGAGGGACCTCTCAGAGCCTGAAAAAGTGCCTTTGGTTCCCGCTCCGTGGGCGTTGCTGTCGGATCCGGCAAATTGCAGGCACCGCAACCCGCCCTACCTGTGGTGTGGGCCGTGGCGGTGATGCCCGCGCTGCGGTTTGATGGCGATGGGGACGTCGTCCCAGCCGCGAGCCGGCGTTGGCACACTGAATGCCTCGGTCGGCTGAGGCTCGACGACGAAGCGTTTGACGGCCTCTTCCGCGGCCTTGCGTTCCGCATCATTGAGCCGGGTTGCCACATCATTGCGCCGGTCCTGCGCATCGTGGTCGCCACGCGCCGCGGCGAGCGCGAACCATTTGTAGGACTCGACAAAACTGCGCTCGACGCTGAAGCCCCGGAAATAGAGCTCGGCGAGGTTGAACTGACTATCGGTAACCCCGTGGTTGGCAGCCTTGATAAACCACTGCGCTGCACTTGCGTTATCGCCTCTGTCGGCCTCAATTACAGCAAGGTTGTGCATCGCCGCCGCGTTTCCGTGCTCTGCGGCCTTGCGAAAATACTGTCTTTCCTTCTCCGGATCTTTCGTCACGCCCTGACCCGTCTGATAGAGCACGCCGAGCTGGAAGGCGGCCGGTGTCAGGCCGGCCTGCTCCGCACGCTCAAACCATTTGGCGGCGCGCAGGTAGTCGCGCTCCAGGCCGGCGCTGCCGTTGAGGAAGCGCAAGCCGACCTCGTAAGCCGCGGTGGGGTCGCCTGCGAGCGCGGCCGTGCGCAGCCTGGGGCTTGTGATCGCATCGGGCAGGTCGTCATTGGCTGGCACCGGCATGGTGGCGGGCGCGGACGCCGGCTTATCTGTGGCGCCTGCGGTGTTCCTGGCGGGCGCATCCGCCGACGGCCCATCCTGGCCGCCGGCAGGAACGGGGACAGGGAGCGCTTCGGCAGGCTGCGGCTCAACAACAAAGCTCCGCACCGCGTCATCTTCGGCTTTAAGGGATTGGGCGTTGAGCAGCATTCTGACATCGTTCATTCGTTGCGTCGCATCGCGGTCGCCCTGCGTGGCGGCAAGCGCGAACCACCTGTAGGATAAGGCAAAATCCCGGGGCACGCCGACGCCTTCGTAATAGAGGACGCCAAGGTTGAATTGACTTTCGACGACGCCGAGCCGGGCGGCCTTGAGGAACCACTCGGCGGCACTCGTGGCGTCGCCCTTGTCGGCATCAAGCCGGCCAAGCCTGTGCATTGCCGCGGCGCTGCCGCGCTCGGCGGCCTTGAGATAATACTGCCTTGCCTTCTCAAGATCCCTGCCCGGATCCTGACCGTTTTCATAGAGGAGGCCGAGCTGGAAGGTCGCAGGCGCCAGCCCGGCCAGTTCCGCCTTCGTAAGCCACCGCACCGCCTGCGCATCATTCCTGGGCACGCCTTTGCCCTGGGCAAAGCACAGGCCGACTTCATAGGCCGCAGCCGGGTCGCCTGCGAGCGCGGCACTGCGCAGTTTCGGGCCGCCGATCGCATCCGGCAGATCCTCGCTGACCGGCACCTGGTCCGCAGTCGGCTTCACCGACGCCGGATCGGTCGCCTTGTGCCCGGCGTCCGCGGGCGCGACAGTGGGGTCTGGCAATGTGCTATCCCATCCGCCGACCGGCGAGGGCACGCGGACGACTTCGTCGGGCTGAGACGAGGGCACAAAGCTCCGCACCTCCGCGTTGGCGGCCTTGAGTTGCTCTGGCGAGAGCGACCTTGCCAGATTGTCGCGGCGGTCTTTGGCATCGCGATCACCCTGCTTAGCGGCAAGAGCGAACCACTTATAGGCCTCGCGAGGATCCCGTTCCACACCCCTGCCCCGGAAATGGAGGACGGCAAGGTTGAACTGACTGTCGACGAATCCGCATTTGGCGGCCTTGAGGAACCACGGTGCCGCGGTTTTGAGATCGCCTCTCGCGGCCTCAAGTGAGGCAAGGTTGTGCATTGCGGCCGCGTTGCCACGTTCCGCGGCCTTGCGATAATAGCCGATCGCCTTGTCGGTATCCCTGGCCACACCCAGACCTCTTTCAAACATCACGCCGAGCTGGAAAGAAGCCGGCACCAGACCGGCCTGTTCGGCACGCTCGAACCATTTTGCGGCTTGCAGATAGTCCTGGTGCTCCGGCTTGAGGAAGCGCAGGCCGACCTCATAGGCCGCGTTGCGGTCGCCTGCGAGCGCAGCAACGCGCAGTTTCGGGCCGGCGATGGCATCCGGCAGATCCTCTTTCGCCGCTTGAGTGGTGACAGCAGGCGTTGGGCGGGCGGGATCGGTCTTGACCCCAGCGCTGTCCGAGGTCGTCGGCGCTCTCTGTGCAGCTGAGGTGTCCGCTGATGCGAGATCCCACCCGCCTGCCGGCGCGGGCACGCTGACGACCTCGTCGGGCTGAGGCTCGGGCACAAAGCTCCGCACCTCCGCGTCGGCGGCCTTGAGTTCCTCTGGCGGGAGCCACCTTGCCAGATCGTCGCGCCGGTCCTTTGCATCGCGATCACCGCGGTCAGCGGCAAGAGCGAACCACTTATAGGCCTCGCGAAAATCCCGTTCCACACCCGTACCCCGGAAATAGAGGACGGCAAGGCTGAACTGACTGTCGACGACACCGCGTCTGGCGGCCTTGAGGAACCACGGTGCCGCGGTTTTGAGATCGCTTCGGTCGGCCTCAAGTGAGGCAAGGTTGTGCATTGCGGCCGCGTTTCCACCTTCCGCGGCCTTGCGATAATAGCCGATCGCCTTGTCGGTATCCCTGGCCACACCGAGGCCTTTCTCAAATAACACGCCGAGCTGGAAAGAAGCCGGCACCAGACCCGCCTGTTCGGCACGCTCGAACCATTTTGCGGCTTGCAGATAGTCCTGGTGCTCCGGCTTGAGGAAGCGCAGGCCAACCTCATAGGCCGCGTTGCGGTCGCCTTTGAGCGCGGCGCTCTGCAATTTCGGGCCGGCGATGGCATCCGGCACATCCTCTTTCGCCGGCGGCGTGGTGACAGCAGGCGTTGGGCGGGCGGGATCGGTCGTGACCCCTGCACTGTCAGAGGTCGATGGCTGAGCCCGGGCAGCCGAGGCGTCCGGGGCGGTGGCAACGACCGGCAGGCCGCAGCCCAATGGCATTTCAGGGGCGCTTGCGTCAGCGTCGTGGCGGGAAGCTTCATCCCATCCTCCGGAAGGCGTGGGAACGCGGAACGCCTCCTGAGGCTGGGGCTCGACAACAAAGCTCCGGGCCTTCTTCTGCGCGTCCTCAATCGAGCTGGCGCTCATCTTCGCTGCCAGTTCGTCAAGTCGGTGCTTTGCCGCGTCGTCACCCTGCTGTGCGGCGATGGAGAACCATTTGTAGGCCAAGGCGAGATCTGGTTCTAACCCGACACGGGAGGTGGTGAGGCCACCGGAGGCGGGACCATCAAAGTAGAGGCTGCCGAGGCGGTACTGACTATCCCTTACCCCGTGTTCTGCGGCCTTGAGGAACCATTTCTCCGCATTTTTGAAATCGATCCTGTCGGCATAAAGTCCTCCAAGGTGGTGCATTGCCTCCGCGTTGCCACGCCTTGCCGCCTTGAGAAAATACCACCTCGCCTTCTCGGTATCCTTCGTCACTCCCTGACCGCTCTCATGGAGTACGCCGAGCTGGAGAGAAGCGGGGATCACGCCTGCTTTCTCCGCCCTTTGGAACCATCGGGCGGCTGACGGACAATTCAAAGCCACGCCCTTGCCGGAGGCAAAGCGCCGGCCGACCTCGTAAGCCGCGGTCGGGTCGCCCTGGAGTGCGGCACTGCGCAGTTTCGGCCCGCCAATGCCATCCGGCAGATCCTCGCTGGCCGGCACCTCGGCGGCGGCCTGCTTCACCAACGCGGGATCGGTCGCCGGGGGCGCCTTGTGCCCGGCGTCGGCGGGTGCAGTGGTGTCTCTTGATGCGAGATCCCATCCTCCAACCGGTTCGCGCGGGCCGAATGCCTCGTCGGGCTGAGCCTCGACCACAAACTTCCCCACCGCCGCCTCGGCGGCCTTGAGTTGCTCTGGCGAGAGCGACCTTGCCAGATCGTTGCGCCGGTCCCTGGCGTCGTGATCACCACGCTTGGCGGCAAGAGCGAACCAGATATAGGCCTCGCGAGGATCCCGTTCCACACCTGTGCCCTGGAAATAGAGGACGGCAAGCCGGAACTGACTGCCGGAGACTCCGTAGCTGGCGGCCTTGAGGAACCACGCTGCCGCAGCTTTGAGATCGCCTCTGGTGGCCTCCAACATGGCAAGGTTGTGCATTGCGATCGCGTTGCCACGGTCCGCGGCCTTGCGATAATGGCCCATCGCCTTGTCGGGATCCTTCGCCACCCCTGACCTTCCTCAAAGAGCATGCCGAGCTGGAGCGAAGCGGGCACCACACCGGCCTCTTCGGCTTTGCGGAACCATTGTGCTGCCCGCAGATAATCCCGGGGTACGCGGGTGCCTTGGGCGAAGCGCAGGCCAACCACATAGGCTGCGCCAGGGTCTCCTCGCAGTGCGGCCGCGCAAAGTCCCGGCCCGCCAATCGCGTCCGGCAGATCCTCCATCGCCGGAAGCGTGGTGACAGAAGGCGTTGGTTGGGCGGGATCTGTGCGCTGTGTCTCGGCCCAGGCCGGGCAAGAGGGGGCGAGGGAGGAGATCGTCGAGGCCAGAATTGTCAGAACAGGGAGGAGCCGCATCGTTTTTCCTTGAGGTCGATGCCAACAGCCCTTGTGGCCTTGCAGGCGCAGGCTGGGTTGTGGAGCCGCGAGCTGCCTGACGTGGCGCTCGAAATACCGGGCGATTGACACGATCAACCCGCTCTCACGGCGATGGCAATTTTGTGGCAGTCGCATGAACGTGATCCAGGATCAAGGCGACAGGTGCCGGACCATGGATGGAGCTTTCGGCCCTTGACCCTTGACCACAGCGAGCCATGACGGCGAGAGCCGGGGAATCGGTGGAGATCTACCCCTCCTGGCTGTTGGGTGGGGCCAAATGTCAGGGCTCCGTGGCCATCGGGGCGATCCGGTACGGAGGAGGCGGGACGCCGCAGCACTTTCAGAGATCCTCGAAGACCACGGTGCGAGGAACCTCTCTGGCAGACAGTCATTCACCCGCGCCTGCGGGCCGGCGAGGTGGCGGGATGCCGATCGGCGTTATCGTTGCGTTAACCATTGTCCGGGAGCGCAACGAGGATCGGTAGCGCAGTGTTGGGTTGGAGGGAGGCAGCTGGTTTCCCCTGTCGGGCCTGATCGTGTCGCCTGGAATGGTTGAATGCGTCAACCGCCAGGATGCCCGACGGCGCTGCGAGGGCGGGGCTGCCAGGACGGTTCCCTCTGGCGCCGCGGCCTGATTGGACGAGAGCAGCAGGGGCTGCTCGTGCGATTCGACAGCAGCGGGAAGCGCACCAGAGGTGATCGGGCGGGATCCGGACAAAAGCGGATGCGGGCAGATGGCAAGCCGAGGGTGAGGCGTGAAGGGCGGCGAAGGGGGGCAGGTACAGGCCGCACCCGGGAACGGCAAGGCTTCATGAACCGTGTTGCCGACGAAGCGGGACATGGCGGCCGCCGGCACAGGCAATTTTCAGATGAGGCGGCTATTTCTCAACCCGAGTGGCAGGCGTGAAGTTGTCTGCAAGGTCCGATCCTGCCGGTGGGGAGCGTGCCTCGTCTCAACCGGGTGAAGGCTTGCGCAATCCGCGGGAGCGATCCTCTGTCGCCGGTCTCCTCTGTCCGGTTTCACAGGCGCTGCGAGGGGGCGGCTGGCGGGAGAGGGCGCTGACGCGGACTTCGGAACGGGTGCGTCCGTCTGAGACGAGTTCCACGCCTCGACGGGGCGCCAAGGCGTGCGGCTTTGGTCCGGCGAGCCCGCTCGTTGGAGAGGCAGCGCCCGCCTGTGCCAGGTGTGCCGCAAACCCGGAGATCGGGCCGCGAGTCCGGATCCGGAAAGCGCATTCGCTCTGACCGCTTTGCGGGGAGCGTTCTCTCTTGCAGGAGAGCCGGAAGGGCGGCTAGACAGGTGCGATTTGGTGCTGTGCGTGAAGGCTGGAGTTTTACTCGATGTCATATTGTCGGAAGATTGCGGTCATCGGCCTCGGCTATGTCGGGCTTCCGGTTGCGGTCGCCTTCGCGCGCAAGGAAATGCCGGTTGTCGGATTTGACGTCGATGGCGTGCGGGTTGAGGAACTCAAGGCGGGGCATGATCGCACGCGGGAGGTCGATGGGAGTGATCTTGCACATCCCTCACTGACATTCACGGCGGAGCCGGCGGGCATTCGGGAGTCCGATTTCTTCATTGTCACGGTACCGACTCCGATCGATGACACCAACAGGCCCGATCTGCGTGCCATGATCGAGGCGTCACGTACAGTCGCAGGCGTGCTCAAGAAGGGCGATATCGTTGTCTACGAATCGACGGTCTATCCCGGTGCGATCGAGGAGGAATGCGTCCCGGTGCTCGCGGAAGTCTCAGGTCTGAAACCGCAAGCGGAATTTGCGGTGGGATATTCGCCGGAACGCATCAACCCCGGCGACCGGGAGCATCGATTTGAAACCATCGTGAAGGTGGTTTCGGCTCAGGATCCGCAGACTCTCGATATCGTTGCTGGCGTTTATGGAACGGCAGTGACTGCCGGCATCTATCGCGCACCGTCGATCAAGGTGGCCGAGGCTGCCAAAGTGATTGAAAACACGCAGCGCGACCTCAACATCGCGTTCATGAACGAGCTGTCCCTTATTTTCCAGGCGCTTGGTATTGATACGGGCGATGTTCTGGCGGCGGCGCGTACCAAGTGGAATTTCCTGCCGTTCGAGCCGGGTCTGGTTGGCGGTCACTGCATCGGGGTCGACCCCTATTATCTCACGTTCCGTGCCGAGAGAGCGGGTTATCGCCCCGAGGTCATCCTGGCAGGGCGCCGGATCAACGATGGCATGGGGCGGCGCATTGCTCGGGAATGTGTGCGAAGACTTCTTCGCCGGAACGGATCGGTGGGCATGGTCACGATACTGGGTGTGACCTTCAAGGAGGAAGTGCCCGATATGCGCAATTCCCGCGTCATCGATATTATCAGCGAACTGAAGTCATTCGGGATTGAAGTGCAGGTGCACGATCCGCTTGCGAATGTGGAGGAGGCACGGCAGGAATACGGTGTGAATCTGCGGGCGCTGGAGGCCTTGCGAGGCGCCGATGCGGTCATTCTTGCGGTGGCGCACGACACCTATGTGGCGGGCGGCTGGCCGCTGGTGGAAGGGCTTCTCAAGGGCGGGGCCGGCGTTGTCCTTGATGTAAAAAGGAGGCTCGATCGCGGTTCCAGACCTGCACGGATCGAACTCTGGCGGCCATAGAGAAGAATTGGAGAAGGGATGTCACAGGACCCGTCGCTCGTCACCGGAGTCGCCGGATTTATCGGTTTCCATGTTGCCCGGCGTCTGCTGGAGGGCGGTGGCAAGGTCGTGGGCCTTGATATCGTCAACGACTATTACGATCCCAGGCTGAAAGAAGCGCGTCTCGAAATCCTGAAACAGCACGCGAATTTCACATTTGTGAAGCTTGATCTGACGGACCGCACCGGTATGAAGGCGCTGTTTGCGCAATATCGTTTCCCGGTGGTTGTCCATCTTGCGGCTCAGGCCGGCGTGCGCTACTCGCTCGATCACCCTCATGCCTATATTGATGCAAACCTTGAGGGGTTCATCAATGTGCTCGAAGGCTGCCGCCACAATTGCTGCCGGCACCTGGTGTTTGCATCCTCGTCGTCGGTCTATGGCAGCAATACAAAACTGCCGTTTTCCGTGCACGACAATGTCGATCATCCGATCAGTCTCTACGCCGCGTCCAAGAAGGCCAATGAGCTGATGGCGCATGCCTATAGTCACCTTTACGGCATCCCGTCGACCGGCCTGCGGTTCTTTACCGTCTATGGTCCGTGGGGGCGTCCCGATATGGCGATGTTCCTCTTCGCCACGGCGATTCTCAAGGGAACACCGATCAAGCTCTTCAACCATGGCGACATGCGGCGGGATTTCACCTATATCGACGATATCAGCGAGGCTATCCTGCGCATCATGGATCGCCCACCCGAGCGCCGGTCCGGTGCGAGTCTGCCGCCCGACCCTTCGCGCAGCCGGGCGCCCTGGAAAATCTACAATATCGGCAATAACAGTCCGGTTGAACTGCTGCGCGTGGTGTCGCTGCTGGAGACGAAACTGGGTCGGGAGGCAAAGAAGGAACTGCTGCCGATGCAGCCCGGAGATGTGCCGGCGACCTATGCGGATATCGAAGACCTGGCGCAGGACATCGGGTTTCGACCCTCAACCCCGATCGAGGAAGGCATCGGCCGGTTTGCGCAGTGGTATTGCGACTATCACAACATCCGGCCCGGATCTCTGAAAGGCGCAGGCGGCGAAAAGGCGTGAAGCGGGGCACTGGCGGCGGCGAAACCGGGGCCGCAAGGGAGCGCTCTGGAGGGCAGAGGCGCTCGCTCGGAGGAGGCGATGCGAGCCTCGTCACCGGCGAGCGCCAAAAAGGAAGCCGGGAGCAGCCGACAAGGGGACGGCAAGGCGAGCCGGACAGGACCGGCAGGTGCCTGGCAGCGCGTCTGCTGCTTTCGCGGCAGAAGCGGTCTTTTCGCGCGGTGTACTGTGCCGGGTTGAGACAGATTTGTGGGGAGAAACGCCGACGGCGGGGCGATGGGCGCGGGCTCGTGCGCTTTTTTGTTAAACATCGGAGATGGATGGGCGGCGTTTTCCGCAGCAGGCACCGGTCAATGGCGCCGTGGCCTGAGGGGCGGCGGTGCCATATGGGGTTCGGCGCAATGGGGCTCGGCTGCAGATGGAAGTTTTGAGAGAGGAATCATGAGTGGGCGACGACCAGTGGTTGCGGTCACGGGTGCCAATGGTTTTGTCGCCGGGCATCTGGTGCCGGAATTGGAGCGAGGCGGCTTCGAGGTAAGGCGGGTGTTGCGCCGGGCCGAACCGGGCGCAGCCGTCATCGGGGCGATCGGCCCGGAGACCGACTGGGAAGCGGTGCTCTCCGGAGTTGATACAGTTATTCACCTTGCTGCGCTGGCGCATCGCCGGGGAGGGGGGGAGGCGGAGCCGCTTTATCGGTCCATTAATGCGGACGGCGCAATCAGGCTGGGGCGCTGTGCGGCAGGGGCCGGAGTGCGACACATGGTTTTCATGAGCACAATATTCGTGCATGGACGGACGACAGATGGGCGGGAGCCTTTCCGGGAGCATGATTCATTGCAGCCTTGCGGGTTTTACGCTGTGTCGAAGGCTGAGGCGGAGGCGGGGCTCGATTCTGTGGCGCAGGAGGGCAGGATGAGGGTTTCGGTGATACGGCCACCCCTGATCTATGGTGCCGGCGCCAAAGCCAATTTTGCCTTGCTGGCGCGCGCGGCAAAACTTGGACTGCCGCTGCCCTTTGCCTCGATCCGTAATCGACGGGCCTTTCTCGCGGTGCCGAATCTGGCCTCCTTCGTGCTGTGGCTGCTTGAACATCCGGAGTTGACGCCGCGCTTCGAAAGATTTCTGGTGGCGGATGTGGAGCAGGTGTCGACGCCGGAACTTTGCCGGCTGCTGGCAGCGGCGGCGGGGAGCAAGGCGAGGCTGTTTGGCTTCAGCGTGGATTTTCTGGGGCGCATGATCACGGCGATCGCGTCGCGGCAGATGCGCGATGCCCTGATCGGCTCGCTGGAAATCGATTTGTCCAAACTGATGTCGACCGGCTGGCGGCCGCGCGTGACGCTTGAAGAGGGACTGAGCCTGGTGTTCTCTCCCCTGTAACGGGGAGAAGGCGGGCGTGCTGCGGACGGGACACAGTCGGCAAAAAACGCGTGGTGCAGACGAAGTTGGCAGACGAAACCGAAAAACCGCTGTGGTGGGGGAGTATGGCTTTGAGGTTTGAGGTGATTTCCATATTCTGAAACGAGAGTGCTGTATGAGTGTTATTGACGGCGGTGTCGGATCCTGCGGAGCCGAAGTGCCCCTCCAGCCGGTGCCGGACAGAGGGCGCAATCGCCTGTTCTTTCTCTCGGCAGACGTCCCCTATTTCCTGTCGCATCGGCTCGATCTGGCTATGAGAGCCGGGAGCGCTGGCTATGATGTCGCCCTGGTCGCACCAGGGCAGGAATATCGTCAGACCATGGCCGGTTACGGGATCGGGTTTCATCCGCTGCCGTTTGAGCGCGGCGGCACCGGTCTGATGGCAGCGCTGGTAACTGTTTACCGGATTGCCGTTCTGTACCGCAGAGAACGCCCGGCGATGGTTCACCATATCGCCCTGAAATCCGTCATTTTCGGATCGATTGCGGCCCGGCTGGCCGGCGTCAAGGCCGTGGTCAACCTTCTGCCCGGCCTTGGCTATGTTTTTCATTCCCAGGATCTGAAGGCGGCGCTGATCCGCATCCTGGTCCGGCCGGCGCTCCGATTCGCCCTCGGTCATGGCAACACCCGGCTGATCGTGCAGAATTCGGCGGATTTCGAGACGATTGTCTCATCCGGCTTTGCCAAATCCTCCCGGGTTCATCTCATCCATGGCTCCGGTGTCGAGCCCGCCAGATATCGTGGCGAGCGCGGCGAGGATGACAATGTGCCGCTGGTGGTGCTGCCGGCGAGGCTGCTGCGCGACAAGGGTGTGGTTGAATTCGTCAGTGCCGCCCGGGTGCTGAAAGAGAAGGGGGTCGCTGCCCGCTTTGCCCTGGTGGGCAGTCCCGACCCGGCCAATCCGGCCTCGCTGACGGAGCGGGAGATTGCCGCCTGGGTCGCCGAGGGCGTGGTCGATGCCTGGGGCTGGCAGACCGATATGCCATCGGTCTTTGCCAGGGCGGATATTGTATGTCTGCCGAGCTATCACGAAGGTGTGCCGAAATGCCTTCTGGAGGCCGGTGCGAGCGGCTGCGGGATCGTGGCTTCAGACCTCCCGGGCTGCCGGGAGATCGTCATTCCAGGTCAGACCGGGTGGCTGGTGCCGGTCCGCAATGTCGACGATCTGGCGGCAAAACTGGAAGAAGCGATCCTGTCCCCTGGAATGCGAAGAAAGTTTGGCAACGCAGCGCGCCAGCGGGTCCGTGAGCTGTTCTCGATGCAGCGTGTGCTGGATGAGACGCTGGCGGTCTATCGGGAACTGGTGCCGGCTGGCAACCCTGCTCCCGGCAAAGCCGGTGCTGGCACAGAAGTGAGGCTGGCTGCGGACGGGGAACCCGCTTCGCAACGCGACGATGGGGGCGGCGCGCCATTTCCGGCGGGGCAGGCCGCTGGAGAGCGGTGTGGCGAAAACGCCGAGGCAGATCTGGCCCGGTAGAAGGACAATGCGCAGATGACGATGCCTGGCGCCGGGGGGCCTTCGACAGATCGGGGGTTCTGGGATGATCAATGGGACGAGCGCTCGCGGCGCGGCCTGTCCGAGCGGCTTCTGCACGGGCGCGATTTCGGTGCGCGGGGGGCTTTTCTGCGCCTCCTCAAGGCTCAGCTGCCGGATGTGGCGCTGAAAGGCGCAAGGGTGGTGGAACTGGGCGGCGCCGCATCGCGCTATCTGATTGATCTGGCGTTGTGCGAAGGCGCCCGCGTCACCGCGATCGACTATTCTGCGGTCGGAATTGCACGGACCAGGGAGCTGTTTGCCAAAGCGGGGGTAAGCGGCGAGGCGATCCGCGCCGATATGTTCCTCTGGCAGAATGACGGGGAACCCTTCGATCTGGTGGTGCATTTTGGTGTCCTTGAGCATTTCTCGGATCCGCTGCCGCTGATCGCCACCTCGGCACGTCTGCTGAGGCCGGACGGCACTGTGTTTTTCACCATGCCCAATCTCGGCGCGCTCGGTGCCCGGCTGTGGCAGCGCAATGCCCCACAAAATTACGCCGCCCATGTCTTTCACAGCGATGACGCAATCGCTGCCGCCTGCAGGGAAAGTGGACTGGAACTGCGGAAGGTGTTCTGGTTCGGGCCTCCGCTGATCCGCATGGCACCTGCGCAAAAGCGGGGCGTGATCGAGGTTCTCAGCGACCTCGGGCATGCGGCGGTATGTATCGCTGGAACCATCGCGCCCTCGATCTACCTGAAAGGCCATCGCGCCATATCGAACCAGCGCGGTTTCGTCGCCGTCAAGGTTCGGAGCTGATCATCAAGATCCACCAGGGCGGCGAGCCTCCGACTTTGCAGGGGGGAGCGGAAGGTGCCGCCCTGCCAGGAGGGGAACGGCGAAGAGCAGAAGTGTCATGAAGATTGCTGCCGTGGCTGGCGAGCACCACCGGGATTTGGGCGGCTGCCACCCGCAGGAACAGAAAACAGAGGTTGGATGTCGGTTGGCTCTCGTTTCCAATTTCCAACTGCCCAGGCCTTGATCCATCTGGATATCGGATATCGAACCTCGCCTTTGCGAGCCTCAGAACCGCGCATGCCGAACCGAAATGGCAATTGGCGGTGCCCCGTATCCCGTATGCCCTGCGCCCCCTGGAAATGCAGTACCCCCGCTGCGCCGATGCCCTTGGCCCTGCCAGTATCTGCACGCTGCGCCTGCATCAATTTGCGACCTGACGTTTCGCGTCCGGCTGGGCACGTGCTGAGGTATCCGAAGAAGAGGTCGATTTCGCGTCAGATGGGAACCTGCGAAAAGCGAAATGGACTGGCGGCAGACGAGACAGGGACAAGGGCTACGACTCGGTGACGTGGTTTGTGGTCCCATCATTCCCGCGCGGCACGGAACGAGCGCAGCTCGGCGGGCGTTCCCGCTTTGAGGTCCGCCGAGGCTGGCCCCGGCGAGCGCAGGCCGAACGTGGCGCCCATAGACGCCTTCGACTGCTGCTGGGTTGGATTTCAATGGATTTTGACACCAAATGATCAGAGTGCGCGGATTGCCGTGACCACCCGGCCGCCAACCCGCGGGAGCGATGGAAAAGCACCGAAGCCTGTCGGGCGGCGGAACCATGGTGAATCCCACAGGGAGTCGACCCGCCGCCCATCTCCATCCGCCATTGCTGGCACTCGACCGGGCTCCCTGCCAGCGCTACTTGGATGCGTTGGCCTGATTCTCCATGTTGACCACCTGTACCCGTCGATTCGCTTCGTCCAGTGGGTGCCCCGGATCTTTCAGCTTGGTCTTGCCGTAGCCGACGGTCACCAGATCCGATGCAGCAATGTCGAAGTTCCTGATCAGGTAGTGCCTGATGGTATCGGCGCGCCGCTCCGACAGCTGCTGGTTGTAGGCATCGCCACCGGCAGCATCGGTGTAGCCGGCAACAATAAAGGTCGAGCCTTTGAGTTCGCCCTTTGTAAGGGCGTTCCCAAGTGCCTTGACGGAGGGCATCGATTTAGCGCTGATCTGGGCCGAATCGTAACTGAAGGTGATCTCGAGGTCGATGTTCGGCTGATCCCTGGCGGCCGTTGCGATAAGCTCGCGTTCGTCGAGGGAAAGACTGCGGGCGTTGCGTCCGCGCACGGATCGCAGCAGCTTGGCCCGCGCCGCGTGCTGGGCCGCTTCTGCCTGGGGATCTGATGAAAGACTGCGATTTGCTAACGCTCCGTGCGGTGCCAGCGCGCGTGTGATCTGGTCCTCAGTGACGTTGCGGACTTCGGCCGCAACCGCTCCCGATGGTGTGAGGGATAATGTCGCCCCGACGGTGATCAGGGACAGGGTTGCGGCGAAGCCAGTGGCGAAGATTGCGGTTGTTTTCATCATTGCTTCCTTCTGCGTCGGTAGGGGTAGGTTTGCTTGATTTGAGATGGGTTTTGTCACCGCACGACTGCCAAGCCTTTCCAGTGAACCAAACCATTCGACGACTGATCGGTTCCCACTTCGGGTTGGTGCATGGCACGACATGGACCATGGTGGAGCGCTGAGTCGGGAGCGCGTGTGAGGCGAAATTCGGCGTCTGATGTGTCCCGGCCGAGAAGTCGGCGGTCGATGGGAGACCCGACAGTTTCCGAGGGCGCGGAAACCTGGAGGCCACGCAACGCGCGACCAATCCAGCCGGGTTCTATCAAGCGCCACCGCCTCTGCCGGCTTGCGCGATCCGAAGCCTGATGATGCGCAGAGTGGCAGGGAAACACGCGCAACCAGCGGTTCGCGCCATCCCCCGGCGGACCCGAATCGGTCACGACATAGGCGTAACATTGTCATTCGGCCTGTTGCCTTCGCTTTTCGCAGCATCCCTCAGCATGGCTTTCGCCGATCTGATGCGAGCGGAACGAAAGCACTCTTGATACGGCAGGCGCAGAGAAGCGAGATAGAGCGATTCCTGCTGTCGACATGTTCAAACCTGAGTGGTGAGCGCTCCATGCTGCTCTTTCGGCAGCCGACCTGCCACGATCAGTAAACTCTTAAGTTATCATGTCGGATGCAACCGGGCATGGCCCATTTGGGTGAGCGCGACAGCTATCCGGATCTATAGTTCACATCTGCATCCGGAGCACCTCAATACCGGGAGGGTTGGTGAGACGCCAAGAGCCTGATTTTTCGCGATATAACCCAGGGTTGAGTCGGGGGAGGCAGGAAAACCCGCGTCTCTGTGCGGCGGTTTTCGTTCAGACAGGCGGTATGTTGCGCTTCGGGCACAGCGGAGAGCCGCAGTCTGTGAACTGGCCCGTTTGGGGTATGCCAACTCTCATTAACTCTGTTCTTCCTGTGACTGTCGCGTGGTTCGGCGGGTTTGGGAAAGCAAAGACCACAAAGAGTGAACAAATGTCAGGTAAAAATAGTATTTGCAGAGGAGCCATTGATGTCGCGGGGCGGCTCACATGGCTCATTCGGTTGTCGTTGGTAGCAGGCGCAATACTGGTTGCCTCGCTGCAGGGAGCGTTGGCACAGTCTGGATCTGGAGGCAATTCCGACATTCAGACCCAGATCGTCAATGGTGTCATTCAGAACATCATCGTGAATGTTCGCGATCAGATTCAGCAGCGCAGGATCGTCACCGACGATGGGATATCCGGACTGCTGCAGTATAGTGCCGAAGGCACGGGAACTGGTGCTAGAGATCGGTTTTCGGGCAAGCCGGGCGGCGACCCGTTTTCGGCGTTTGCCTACTATACGAAGGCACCTCTCAGTGGTCAGGCATCACAACAATGGTTGTATGGCGCGAACCTGGTCGGCAGTGGAGACAGGGGGATTAGCCAAGGTCTCAGTGTAACGGTCGGAACCGCAGTAGGGGCGTTTGACATCACGAAGATTGGAATTTTCTCTGCAACCGATTCGCTCACGTTCATCGGAACGGGCGGAAATTCCTGGGCAAATACGTCCAATTATTGGGTCGATACAACTACAACTACATCTTCAACGTCAGCCTCGGCGTCAGGTACTCTTGCCTATATCAACGGCGGTTTCTCAACGGATTTCGGCATCCTTTCGAGTTGGACGAGCAGCGGGGTAGCCGGGGGGGATAGCAGTGCCATCAGCTATGCCTGGAACGTTCAATACCGTTATACCGGCCCGCACTCCTTCTGGTTCGAGCCGACTGTTGGGGTTGCCTATTCAGAATCCTTCAACGGGGATTTCGATCAAAAACTCGCTGACAGCACGGAAGTTCACGGTGGTTTGCGTTTCGGGACTCAGATGAAATGGATGGGGTACACCGTCCAGCCGATGCTGTCGGGTGTGGCGTTCAAGGTGGTGGACCAGAGCGGAGTGCCGCCGATACAGAAAGTGGATGCCAATAATAATACGTATAATGTCTATCCGGCTGGGGCGACTGGGTTCCGCGGAGCCGGGAAGATAACGGTCCTGTGGACGCCGAATTTCTCGTCCTACATTGATCTCCATGCCAGCACGATTTCGAGCCCGGATGTGCCAAATATCCAGCTCTATGGTGTCCAGGGAGGACTTCGGTACACTTTCTGATTAAAACGAGGTAGCAAGGGATTATGGCAGAATGCCCGCCGGAGCGGCGGGCATTCTGATCCAATTGCGCTGGTTCTGCGTGGACGCGAAATCCTGAATCGCAGCAACTTCAGCAGGTCTCTTGCTGCGTTTGCGTAGGATGGGTCGAACGCAAGTTTGGTGCTCATGGAGGATGCAAGGGGGGGCAGATGAGAGATGAACAGGGCGTTGTTTCGGCCGGGACGATTGCAGGCATGCTCCGCCGGGCCTTGACACGCGCGGCAGCTCTTGCGCTGATACTCTTGTTGATCGTTGTCGTGGTTTCGCCCCGAGCTTCAGCCAGCGAGAACATCGCGCTTGTAGTCGGAAACAGCGACTATCGCAAGGTGGTCCAGTTGCCAAATCCGGCGAATGATGCCGCCGATATGGCAGCCTCGCTGCAAAGACTCGGATTTAGCGTCAAGCTTCTCACGAACCTTGACTATGATGGCTTCCGGCGAGCACTCATCGAGTTTGGCAACGCGGCGAAATCTGCCGATAAGGCTGTGTTCTTTTACGCCGGGCATGGCATGGAGGTCGATGGCAAGAACTGGCTGATCCCTGTCGATGCGGAGATGAAGTCGGAGATCAACGTCTATGCCGAAGCCATCAATCTTGAGACGCTCATCGACATTTCGGTGATGCCGAAGATCATCGGCCTCGTTGTCCTGGATGCCTGTCGTGATAATCCGTTCACGGGACCGAAAGTTGCTTCTGGCCGCAGCGTCGCCGGGTCAATAAGTGCGACAGATAGGCCTTCGGCGGAAGCAGAGGTGCCGCGTGTCAACCCGGAGCCGGTCGCGGGGGCCGCAGGTGGCTTTCCGGCCATGGCGTCGCAGGGGCTGGCGCCTGTTGAAGTGAGCGACAATGTTTTGGTGGCGTTTGCGGCGGCTGCTGGAACGACGGCAAGGGACGGGTTGGGACGGAACAGCCCCTACTCGGAGTCGCTCCTGCGCCATGTCGAAATCCCCGGACTTGAGGTCAACTATCTGTTTCGCGACGTTCATGACGAAGTCCTGAAGGAAACGACGTCCCAGGAACCGGCGCTCTACGGCACGCTGTCAAGCCAGGAGGTCTTTCTCAGTGGCGGAGCACCGCAAAATGTGGTCGAGGTTGAGGCCGATGCGGAAAAAGTGGCCTGGAGCTATGTTCGTTCGACCAGCGAGGTGGCGACGCTCAGACGGTTCGCCGACCAGTTTCCCAAAAGCGGTCATCTTACGGAAGCCCGTGAGCGGATCGCGCAGATCGAGGATGCGGAAGGACGGGCGTGGTCGATTGCCGAGCGGCAGCACTCGCCGGCCGCCTATCGTGGCTTTCTTGAAATCTATCCCTATAGCGAGCATGTCGAGGGTGCCCGAGTCACACTGGCGTCGCTTGAAAATTCACAAAAATCGGGTCATGAGGGTGAGGCAAATCTCGCGGATCTGCCGAAACCGCCGGCAGCCGATTCGGTGCCAGCGTCTTCGTTGGGCACGGCGAAGAGCCCGCAGGCGGTGGAGATGGCGTGGGCGGTGCTGAAGGAGTCTCGTGACCCGGCTGTTGTGACGCAATTTGCGACGAAATACCCGAGTCAGCGTCAGAAGCGGCTGCCTCCGGGAAGCGACTTTGCGTTGCGGCGCTCGGATCCGACGGAATGGATGCTGCGTACCGCGCAGGACGAGGACGTGAATGCGTGTTTTCTCGGCAACGCCGGGCGTTGCGCGCAGGCGATTGAGAAGTATCCCGATTATGCGCAACTGCAGTTCCAGCTGTGCCGGGCGAAAGGCAATCCGGGCGACTGCATGAAGGATTCAGTTGAGGAAGCCCGCCGGCGTGGTCTTCTGGTGTCTGCCTATACACGCTCCGAGAGCGAAAAGATCCGCAATGCGGAGTATCGGGTTGCTGTGGCGCGGGTCGATCAGAAGATTGGCAATGTCGTCGGCGACACGGTCAATAGCTCCGTTGGCAATGTGGTGAATACGGCGGTGTCAAGGGCGGCGGGCGACGCAGCAAGCGGCGCGGCGTCGGGTGCAGCCGGGAGTGCAGCCTCGAATGCGGCGGGCGGTGCGGTTTCCAGTGCCGCGGTGACTGCGGCCCCGGGGGCTGCGGTGACGGTGGCTCCGGGAACGGGGGGGCGCGCGGCCCCGGGTGCGGCCGCAAGTGCAATCCCGGCTGGCACTGCGGTGGTCGTGGCTCCGAGAATGGCGGGGCGTCCGGGGGCAGCGGCGAGTGTGGGCTCGGGAGCGGCAGGCCGAGCGGCTTCAGGTGCGGCAGGACGGGCGGCTTCGGGTGCGGCAGGACGGGCGGCTTCGGGTGCGGCGGGGCGGGCGGCCTCAGGTGCCGCCGGGCGGGCGGCCTCGCAGGCTGCGGGACGCGCAGCGGGACAGGCGGCGTCCCATGCCGCTTCCCATGCAGCGGCGCGTGCAGCGGCGCGAGCAGCCGCCGAATCGGCAGGTCGGGCTGCCTCCGATGCAGCGGCCAATGCAGCGAGCAGGGCGGTGTCCGACGTTCGGCTGAAGCGGGATGTCGTCCGGCTTGGCTATTCGGCGCAGGGACTCGGTCTTTACCGCTACCGCTATCTTGACGACGAGGTGTTCTATGTCGGGGTCATGGCGCAGGAGGTCGTGAAGCAATTTCCTTCTGCGGTCTCGCGCCGGAGCGATGGGTACCTTGAAGTCGACTATGGTTCTCTTGGTCTCCAATTCGTGACCTATCGCGAGTGGTTGAGGCGGCGCTCGCACGGGCTCGTCAACGCACGGTGATCTCGTTATGCGGTGCCTCGGATTATTTGCTGTTGTCGCGCTGATATGTGCTTTCGCCGGACGTGTCGAGGCCGTTGAGAGGCGGGTTGCTCTGGTGGTCGGGAATTTTGCGTATTCGAACGCGCCTCCGCTGGTCACGCCCGGGAATGACGCCGAGGATATCGCGGGTGCGCTGGAACGTCTCGGGTTCGACGTGGATTTGAGAAAGAACGTTTCCGGGCAGGACCTGGCTGCTGCCCTTCAGGAACTTTCAAAGAAATCCGCGGTTTCCGACATCTCGGTGGTGTATTTCTCCGGCTATGGGATGTCCGTGAAGGCGAGCGATTTCCTGATTCCAGTTGATGCGGCATCGACTTCGCCACTCCATGGCGCGGTGTCCATACGGACGGTGGTGCCGGCCGTGGCCGGGGTTCGAAAGCTTGGTCTCATCATCCTCGACGCGCAGCGCGGAAACCCTTTTTCGGGGGTGGGCGAGGGTGCGGATGGCCACGACACGCGGGCGGGTGCGGGAGGCGGTGGCCATGTCCAGCATGTTCTGATGTTCTTTGCGGCAGGTCCCGGTAAAGTGTCGGAAGAAGGTCATGGCCGCAACAGTCCGCTCGCGGCGGGATTGCTGAAATTCCTCGATGTCCCGGAACTTGAAATCAATTTTCTGCTTCGGAAAGTCCGCGACGAGGTCCGGAATGCAACGCAGCAGAAGCAGACACCGTATATGTATGGGGAGCTTGCGGGCGAAAGGATCTTTCTGAATGCGGTGAAGTCGATGGCGCTGCCATGTGACCGTCTCGCGGCAGAGAGGGGTGGTGTCGGGGAGGAGGGGGCGGCTTTTGGCGTCGCCCTCGGCGATATCAAGGTCAATGATGCAGTTGCAGCATGCTCCGATGCCACGAGCCGTTTCCCCGGCGTGAGCCGGTTTCACTATCAGCTTGGCCGGGCGTATCGCGCAGCAAAGGATTATACGTCGGCACTCGCGAGTTACCAGAAAGCGTTCCGGCTCGGCGATGCACCGGCAACCTACGCCTTGGGTTTGATGTACCAGGAGGGGGATGGTGTCGGGAAAGATCCGGCTCTCGCGCGGTTCTATCTTGAACTTGCTTCCGAGATGAAATTCACATCGGCATTTGTCAGCCTGGGTCTCCAATATGAACTGGGCGTGGGTGGGGCACGAGATGCCGGGAAAGCCTTCGAACTCTATGAGCGTGCCTCAGACGCTGGCGACGCCTCGGGTAGCAACAAAATGGCTGAACTTCTGGAGAAGGGAGTCGGCCATAAGCGGGACCTGAAAGGGGCGCGCGCGCTCTACGAGAAGGGCGCGGCGATGGGCAGCCAGGACGCGGTGATCAATCTGGCCCGCTGCCATGCAAATGGGATTGGCGGACGGAAGGATGTGGCTGAAGCGCGACGCCTGCTGGAGCGCGCCGCCGAATCCGGCAACAGTGCCGCGAAATCGATCCTCTCCAGCCTGAAGCCCGGAGGAAAGGAAAGCGCGACACGATGAACATGCGGGGTGCGGGCGGGGTGAACCGGGAACTGTGGCGATGGCAGTGCCTCGGCATAACCTGAAGCCTGAAGCCCAACGCCGCCCTTGCGGAGTTGCTTTGAAGCGCCTTCGCGCGGGTTTGCGGGCGTCGGGTGCCGATCGGATGGGTTCACGTTTCGCGAAACGAACATCGGATATGATTTGCCGAGGAAGGCCCGATACATGTGCAATAACCTTTCAGGAAGAATAGGATAGAAACTTCCGGGAGGGGTCCAGGGCAAATCTGGGGAAGCCGATCCAGCATCCCGCAGGGCGAGCGCAGTTTTCGATCAGCTGGGGTTGCAAAGGGAAATCTGCGGAGTAAACGGATGGCGATTGGCTGCCAGTTGCCGTTCGTCCCGGAATTGCGGCTTCGAGGCGCCGCGCTGGAACCAGTGATGTGGACGGGAATTGGCAATCCGGTGTCCCGTTTGAGAGGCCTGTGGGAGGAAGATCTGGCCCGGAAATGACCGCAGTTGGTGTTGATGGATCCTTGAAGTTGCTGTGGTCGTCGGAGTGCACGAAATTGTGGCACAATCGGGAGTGAGAGCGTTTGGCAGTTGCGGATACCGGGGGCCCGACTGCAAACAATTCCCATTGGGATAAACACAAACCCACACCTCCAGTTCGATCAATGATCAATTCGGGTTTCGACGAGGTCCGATTCCGTTGCTCGCGTCGAGTCCTGGCCTGCGACATCAAAGGAGCCAGGGAACATGCAGCGAGGTGCCTCTGGTGCGCCAGCGGTGCACGCCGTGGCGGCGGACGGCGTTCTATGCCGATGGACGCGCCCGCAGGGGGACAACCGCGAACGCCTCAACGTTGGTGAGGTTTAACGGCAAAGCCCTGGCCGCCTCCATCGCGGTGGCGTCGTGCTTCTGGTATCGGGCCGCGGGAGGGTCGAAACGTCGCGTCTTTTCATGGGCTTGACAAAGGGCGGCGGTGAGTGGGATGTGGCAGCCGCAGGATCGGCTGGACAATGGATGCTGCCACGCGGCAAATTTGCATTGCGCAGGCTTGAGACCAATGGCTGGAGCGGATAGCGAAGGTAGGCTCCGGAGCCGTCTGAGTGTAGCTGGGCAACTGTCCCGGAATAGAACATGAATCTGCAAAGCCCGAACATGTCAGGACGGAAGTTTCTGCGCCGTGCCGGCGGGTTCGCCCGGCATTGGCTGAGGCGTGGCATGTCTGGCGGGCGTGGTGGGGCGGCGGGGACCGTGGATACGGGGGTGACCGACTGGCTCAAGAAATCGTTCGCCATTCTGTCGGCCAATGGCGTCAACTTCGTTCTCAATATCCTGGTGATCCCGATCCTGGTCTATTCGCTTGGATTTTCAGGTTATGGTTTCTTTTCGGTTTATGTCGTGGTCTCCGCCACATTTCTCTTTGTCGATGCCAGTCTCGCCAAATCGGTGGTCGGCGTGGTCGCCTGGTCAACCGATGGCGCAGAGCGTGGCGCGATCATCGGCTCCGCTGTCGTCACCTATATGATTGTCGGCGCCGGTCTCCTGCTGGCCGCGCCACTGATCGGGCAAGCCGTGCAGTTTCTGTTTCCGCTTCGCGTCGGCGACGTCGAGATCGCCTGGTGGATCGGTGTTGCCGCGGTGGTCGAATATGTCATAGCGCTGCCCGGGCAGTATTTCCAGACGCTGAATATCCTCAAGGGGCAGCAGCTGGTCTCAGCGCAATACCAGATCTTCGTGCAGGTCAGCCGCTTTGTCACGGTGGCCGCGGTTGCGGTTCTGGTACGAAGCGTCGAATGGGTGGTGGCGGCGATCGTGCTGCGCAAACTGCTGGACAGCTTTGTGCTCTGGTGGGTGTGGAACCGGCAGGAACGGATGCGAATGGGGCGGCCGGCAGCGCGGTTTGTCGGGGCGCTGTTTCGCCAGGCCGGGCCGATGGTGGGCGTGGCGCTGCTCCAGGTGCTGGGCACGGAGTTTGTGTCGGTTTATGTCAGCCATGCCTATGGAGCGGAACTTCTGGGAAAGTACCGCTCCATTTACGACATTCTGACAAAAATCTGGGTCATCGGCGCGCTCTATCCGGCGCTGGTCTATCCCAGATTCTGCGCCTGGCTCTCGGATCCGGCGCAGAAATCGTGGCTCAAGGCGCAATTGCCGCGCTTTCTGATGGTGAGTTCGCTGCTCTACGGCATATTCACGCTTTTCGGTGCCCTTCTCTATGACGGGTTGGTGGGACACCGCGCTGCGATGGCCGAGACCCGGTTCTTTGCGCCGGCCCTGATCGCCGGGGTCTGCATGTCGGGTCATGTGCGGCTGGGCGTGGAATTGCTGCAGGCAGCAAGGGCGGCGGCAGCGGCGCTGGCGCTGAATGGCGCGTCGATTGCTGCGGGTCTGGCCGTGCTGGTGCTGTGCTCCGGATGCTGGATTACGGAGATTGGTCTGGCCTGGCTGGCGGCGCAGATGACCGCGGTGATTCTGGTGGTGGTGTTGATCAGCACCACATTGCAGAGCGCCCTGATGCGGGCTGCGGCGAGCATGCTGCCGTGGCTGTGTGTCGGTGCGGCGGCGGCGTGGGCAGGATGGCGCCACGACAGCGTCGTTTCCGTGGTTTCGCTTGTGCTCCTCGCTGCATTGACGATCTGGCTGGCAGTGGTGGTGCGGGGCAGGAGAGAAGGGAACCTTGCCCTATGAAGGGGATAAATTATGTGGCGGTGGCAGCAGGATTATTCGCCTTCGCCTCGGTGGCAACCGCGCTGCGTTTCGGCGATCTGCCCGTCGGTGTCGGGGAATTATGCGGGATCGTGCTGATCCTGGTGGCGCTGCTGCGATGGAGGGCGCTCGGCTATGTCACGCATCCGATCCTGCTGTTCTGGTTCGGCTATCTGCTGGCGGTGGGCGTGGGCTTCCTCGTCGGGTCCGTGCAGGGGGGCCATGTCGGGCATACCGTGATCGCCTATGCCTACAAGGCATGTTTCGCCCTGATGGTACTGGCGTTCCTGCATCGGCTCGGCAAGGCCGATCTGAACCGCATCGTGGTGGCGACCTGCGTCATCGCAATGGTGCTGCTGCTCGTTCCATTCTACAGTTTTCTGTCTGGACCGAATGCTTTTGCCGAGTGGCTCGGGGTCAATTTTCAATTTCCATCGCGTCTTTCGGGGTGGTCAAGCAATCCCAACCAGCTGGCGTTTTTTATGCTCACGCTGCCGATATGGCTGGCCGCGGCGCTGGAGGAGGGGAACTGGAGCGGGTGGCGCTGGGCCGCGAAGTCCCTGTTTCTGCTGGTCCTGTTTGTCTTGGGCCTCTCGATCCGCAGCGATGCCCTGTTCCTGGCCTGGGTGCTGGGGCTGGCGCTGTTGACGGTGGCGGTGGTGTTGGCGGGGAAGGCGAACTGGCGGATGCTGGGGACGATGGCGGCAGCCTTCATTGTCGCTTTCTGTCTGTTCAAGAGCGCCACCGAGGGGGTCGGCTGCGTTGATCTGAGGACAGGGGATCCGGCGGGAGTTGCATCGGTTGAGCCCGGGCGCAGGGATGGGGGATGGTGTTTCGCTGCGGTTGTGGCTTTCAGTCCAGCGAAGGGAAATTCGCTGTTCGGTGTCGGCTTCGGGGAAGACAAAGGTGAGGTGCGAGCCAGGTTGTGGCGTCATGCGCTCGATGTCTGGCAACAGTCGCCGGTGTTCGGGCACGGCCCGGGTGCGTTTTCCTATCGGAGCGATCCGAACGTGAAAGAGGAGGCGCATAATCTTTACCTCGACATGCTGACGCAGGGAGGGATTGTCGCGGTAGCGCTGTTTTCCTGGCTCTATGCCTGGCTGGGATGGCAGGCCTGGAAGGCTCGCGACCCTTATGCGGCGACAGTGCTGGTGGTGCTCATGCTGTTCTGCGGCGCGCATTTCATGCTGCGGCAGCCCGTGCTTACACTGAATCTGGCGCTTTGCGCGGTGGTGACCCGACATGGCTTCTTTGGCCGGTACCGGGGTGAGCGAAACCAGGCGGAGGCCGTGTAGCGAAATGTGTGGCTTTGCGGGCTTCTGGCATCCCGGTCGTGGGCAGAGCTATGAAGGCGCCACTGTGCTGGCGCGGATGAGCGATGCCATTCGTCACCGCGGTCCCGACGACCACGGGGCGTGGAGCAATGACGAGGGGCTGTTCCTCGGGCATCGTCGGCTGTCGGTTCTTGACCTGAGCGAGGCTGGTCACCAGCCCATGACCTCGCCCTCGCAGCGCTTCGTGGTGGTCTATAACGGCGAGATCTATAATTTTCAGGCTCTGCGTGACCAGCTCGACGCCGAGATGGGACCTCTTCCCTGGCGGGGGCATTCCGACACCGAGGTGATGCTGGCGGGGTTTGAGCGCTGGGGTGTCGAGGCCACACTGAAACGGCTGGTCGGAATGTTTGCGCTGGCGCTGTGGGATCGCGAACGGCGAACGCTGACCCTGGCACGCGACCGCCTCGGTGAGAAACCGCTCTATTATGGCGTCCAGAACGGTGTGCTGCTGTTCGGCTCGGAACTCTCGGCCTTGCGCCGCCACCCCGCCTGCGTTGCGCGCCTGTCGCGTCAGGCCCTGGCGCTGTTCCTGAAATTCGCCTATGTCCCGGCCCCCCATTCGATCTATGAGGGCATCGGGAAGCTGCCGCCCGGGAGCTTTGTCGAGATCACGGAAAATATGGTGGCAGAGGGGGCCTGCGCGACAGCGGTCCCCTACTGGCAGCTGCCGGTGTTCGCGGCAGGCGCAAAAGGGCGAAGCGACGCCGAGGCCAGCGAAGAACTGGAGGCACTGCTGCGTCAGGCCATCAGCGGCCAGATGCTGGCGGATGTGCCGCTCGGGGCCTTCCTCTCGGGGGGCATCGATTCCTCGCTGATCGTGGCCCTGATGCAGGCGATGTCGCGCCAGCCGGTGAAGACCTTCACCATCGGCTTCGACAATCCGCTCTATAACGAGGCCGAGGCTGCCAAAGCGGTGGCCCGCCATCTCGGCACCGACCATACCGAATTCTACGTCACCGGCGAGGACGCGCTCAATGTGGCGCCACGTCTGGCCGAGATCTATTCGGAGCCTTTTGCCGATTCGTCCCAGATCCCGACCTGGCTGGTCTCGAATCTGGCGCGCCGGCATGTCACGGTCAGCCTTTCCGGTGACGCCGGCGACGAATTATTCGGCGGCTACAACCGCTACCAGTATCTGCCGAAGATCAGGCGTCGCCTCGGCGCACTGCCGCTCTCGCTGCGCGCGCTTGCCGGAAAGGCCATCGGCGCGGTTCCACCGCGCCGATGGGACGCTATTGCAGCTGCCGCAGGCGCGCTGATCCCGGGCTTCAATGTGCGCCTGCCCGGCGACAAGCTGCAAAAACTGGCGGCGGTGATGGCCTGCCCCTCCGCGCAGGCCATGTATGACCGGGTGGTCTCGGCCTGGCCGGACGCGCAAAGCGTCGTGATCGGTGCCGGCGAAGCCACAGCGGCTCTGGGGCAGGTGGATGCGGATTTTGTTCCATGGATGATGCGGCAGGACATTCTCACCTATCTGCCCGACGACATTCTCACCAAGGTGGACCGCGCCGCCATGGCGGTGAGCCTGGAAACCCGGGCCCCGTTCCTCGATCACCGTGTGGTCGAGTACGCCGCCTCCCTGCCTCTGACCCTCAAGATTCGGGAGGGGCAGTCGAAATGGATCCTGCGTCAATTACTTTACCGCTATGTTCCGCGCGGGATTATTGAACGGCCGAAGATGGGCTTTGCCATTCCGCTCCACGACTGGTTGCGGGGGCCGTTGCGCGACTGGGCCGCCGAGCTGCTGTCGCCCTCCCGTCTGACGCAGGAGGGGTATTTTGTGCCGGGCGCCATTTCGAAAGTGTGGCAACAGCACCAGAGCGGGCGCGGCAATTTCGAACAGATGCTGTGGCCGGTCCTGATGTTCCAGGCCTGGAAGGAGCGGCTGGTGTGAGGTGGAATTCACACGCGTGTCTGCAGTTTGGTCGGGCGGGTTTCCGGAAGGCCGCCGCCGGCTCTCGAAGCGTGCGCGCGGGGACCGTTGCGGCGGAGTGCGTTCGCCTGCACCTTCCGACGAAGGCGACCACCCATTCCCACACATCGCGACCAGGAGTTCGGTTGATTGATCGGTGATCGCGACCACCGGATTTCAGGTGGTTGCACCAGCGCCATGCGGCCCTGCCACTCAAAGCTCAAAGGATCCAAAAGAGCGCTCCCAAGGAGTACTTCGAAGGGATCCGCCAGCTCTGGAGCCCGCGCAGTCGAGTCACCACACAAGGGGTGGCACGGCAAACGCGAGCAGGAGGCGGGGTGTCCACCGGCACCCTCGGGAGCCACTGACCCGCTTCATGACCATGACGTTCTGTCTCCACATCCGGGCGGCAGCGTTGGTCGTCGGTTTGCCGCGACGAGACACCAAAGGCGCGGCAGCGCCGAATTGAGGTCGCTGTGTCTGGAGAGAACGGACGAGGTATCGCGGCCTGAAATTTCAAGGGGGAAAAACTCGGTGGAAATCAGTTCTGGAGCAGCGGATAGTCGTGCAGAAGCAGGGTGGCGACGTGCTTGCTGCCCACGATGTTAAGGTGGTTCCGGTCGCGGTAGAGGATCTGGTTGCCCAGGGTCATGGAGCAGTCCGAAGATCGGCAGAGGTAATGCCAGGTTTTGAGAACAGGAATCTGTTCCCTGTCGGCAGCAGCCGCAATCATGCGCAGAAAGGTGCTGCGCTCACTGTTGGCATTGTCGATGCTGATGGTGCAATGACTTCTGGTGAGGCCGCGCTGGTACTTGCAGATTTCCGGGTCGAAATTGAATGTCGGAAAATCGTCGGTAAGAAAGACGTTCTTGCCGGCAAGCCTGAACGTCGCGAGGGTTCTTGCAAGCTCGGTGGTGAAGTCCTGGCCGGCTGGGGTTTCCCGGATTCGTGTCGACCACCGCGAGGTGATGATGACGGTTCGGATGGACTGTGTTTTCAGGACGAAACTGAAGATGTCGGAGAACGTCTCGTTGCTCCGTATCGGAAGGCCACTTCGGATCAGAAAAATGACGTTGCGGTTCGGGAGTTCTTCGGCCAGACCAAGGAACAGCTGTTCGGCGTGACTGTCCCCGATCAGGGCGAAGTCGACCTGCTCGTCGGCGCGCGACTGGAAACAGCGGACGACGCCTTCAAATTCGAGGGAATGGCTCGCGACGGTGGAAGGACAGGGGTAATAGCGCTGCTTGAGGTATTGGAAATAGGGCGTTGGCCCGATGTCGCCGACCCGTAATTCCGCCGGTGTCGCACTGGCGCGGGAGGCAAAACCTTTGTTGGCGAAGCCGCCATATCCGAGGATGCCGATCGCCAGCATGGCCGCAGACAGGCTCGCCATCGCCGCCGAGACGGGGCCGAGCCTTATGCGCCGGAGACGACCAAAGCGGATCGGCTTTTCGATAAACCGATAGGTCAGAGACGCCAACACGATGGCCAGCGCGGCCAGGAGGATGCGAACGGGAAGCGCGGGTTCCTCACCTGACAAAATCCGGGCGAAGGACAGCAGCGGCCAGTGCCAGAGATAGAGGGGGTAGCTGATGAGCCCGATTGCCACCATCGGGCGGCTTGACAGGATGGTGCGGTTCACCAGTCCGGCCTGGCCCGCTGCAATCAGGGATGCAGCGCCAAGAACGGGCAGGATCGCCCACCATCCGGGGAACAGACTCTGGGAGGTGAGGATGGCTATCGCGAGGAGGATTGCTGCCATGCCGGCGAGCGACAGGGCGAGGCGGGTCCGAGCGCAGACCACAGCCGCCTTCTCCATCTCCAGGCCTGCAAGCAGCGAGCCCGCCAGAAGTTCCCAGGCTCGGCTTTGCGGCAGATAGAAAATGGTCTGGGCTCGGTGTTCCAGATGGTAGACGTTGAAAAAGAAGGAGATTGCGAGCAGGCTCACAATCATGGGAAGGATCTTGAGGCGGAATCGCCATGTTGCCCAGAGGATGAGAGGCCAGATTGCGTAGTATTGTTCCTCAATGCCAAGGCTCCACAGATGCAGGAGTGGCTTGGTCTCAGCGGCATTGTCGAAATAGCCGACATCGGCCAACAGGACGAGGTTGGAAACGAATCCGGCACCTCCGGCGGTGTGTTTGCCGAGTTGCTCATATTCCTGAGCGAACAAGGTGAACCAGCCGAAAGCGAAACAGATTACGAGAACGGTGATTAACGCTGGAAAGATCCGGCAGATCCGTCGTTCATAAAAGTCGAGCAGGCTGAACCGATTGTCCCGCAGTGTCTCGAGCAGGCCCGTGGTGATCAGGTACCCGGATATGACGAAAAAGACATCGACACCGACAAAACCGCCACGAATCCACTCCGGGACGGCGTGATAGCCAAGCACAGAAAGGACCGCGATGGCACGCAAGCCGTCAATGTCGGGACGATAGGTTTCACTCGGTTTACGGGTCGTCATCAACACGGTCTTCGTTCAGGTTCGAATATCGCCTGTGCCATTGCAGATGGAGAAACGGGCCTCCAGCTGTGCCTCCAGCCGTTTCGCGCAGGGATTGACCTTAGCAAGAAGACGGTCGTCCCGCAAACGGATGGTTTCTCAACCGAATTCGGCACAGCCGAACCGACCACCAGAGGGCGGCCTCCGCCTGGCACAGGCCGCTTTCGGCGCAGGTTGCACCCGCTCATACATCGCAACGGCAATATGACACCATTCGCATGGTGAAGGGCTTTGGCAAGCTGTGTGCATTCGCCAGAATTCGCCAGATCGGTGGGAGTGCGGACAAATTCTGTGAACGCTGCAGCTTTCAGGCCGCAGCGAAAGCGGCGCGGATCCGATGGAGACGGTGGCTTGGCGGTGAGACACAAATGCTGCCATTGCTGCCAGCCTGGCCGAAGCCAATAGCCAATATTGGCTTGCAGGACGCCTCTGTTGGGCTGTCGTACAGCGCCTGGCAGATCAGGTACCGGAGCGGCAAGGGCGCAATTATGGGCAACACCATCGACACGATCCACGGCAGCCATTACGGCAACAGCGCCGGGCCAGCCCCAGCAGGTTCCGATGATCAGAGCGCGCGGATTTTTCAGACTGTGCTGGAAGATCAGGCGAGATGGACGAAAAACTGGACGTCAGGCGCTCCACGACACGGGTATCCAGGCTCTTGCAGACAGGCGATTGGAATCGGACATTGCGGAGTTGGATGCGCGGCCGTACTCCGTGATGTGCGTTCGCATGCTTTGAGGAGACCCGCTCTTGAGGCGGCCCTTCCAGGAAGTGGTACTGAACCGGCGCTCACAACCTCGCTTTCCTCCGCTGGTGCGACGAATTCCCTGTTCACGGCCTGGTTTTTCTCGCGTCGGCAATGATGGCGTCAATATCGATCGGTCCCGCAGGCTTCACTTGCCTCGCGGCGTCTGTGCGGGCGTCAAGCTGAAGCTTCAAGGCGTCAATCGCGCGGAGCACGAGGGCAAGCTCGCCGCGTGGGTGACCTTTCTCCACATCAATCACCCATTGACGGCTGACGCCGATCTTATTGGCGAGGGTCGTCTGGTCGAGTTTGAGTTGTTTGCGTCTGTCACGAATAGCAGCGCCGATGTCAGTGAAAGCGCGAACACGCGTGCAATGTCCGGATGTCAGTGTTCGCCGACATCATCATATGTCAGCGATCGCTGACAGTAACAGGGCCAACAATTTCTGCCTTTGATTTCAAGCCCCTGAAATAAAAGACGAAACCCTGCAGCGCCCGGCATCCAGGACATCTCCTCCACCGGGATCACCTGACGATCAACGGTCCATGTGTACGGTCCATGTGTACGGTCCATGTGCCATGCGAAGCTGTCGCCGCGTGGCGTGGCTGGAATCGTGACACACCGGGCGCTACAATGTAGCGGTGGACTTCGGTTTGGCTGCCGTCTTTCCCGGCAGGCGGCGGCATTGACCCGATCTTTTGATCAATCGGTACCGCGAGGCGGCCGATGATGGCGTGCTTCAGGCCTTGTCCTCTCGCCTGGGCGCGGGACCCATTGACGAGATCGGGCAGCTTCGCAGGCCATCTTCGTCAATCCGCCCGATCAGGGCCCCGGACCCGATACGCAGTTCGCTGGCCAGCCTGGCGCCATTGGCGCAAAGCCGATCACTCGGACTACGTATTTGCCGCCGATCTTCATGGCGAACCTGGCCATTTTCAGTTCGATGTCGCGATCAGGAAGGAAGCTCGCGATATCGTACCTCCCCCCAGGTCCCCCAGGTCCAACATGACACATGACTGCTGGCTCTTGCGAGTCAGGATTGAGGTCCGGACAGTTGCGATTTCACGCCTCATGAACGCCGTCGATGATCGGGGGGGCGCGTCTGCCGTGCTCGCGCCATCGGCGTCGACCGCGAGTTTGTGCAGGCAGCCATGCCGGGTCTGACCTTGATTTCGCATGCTGTGCCGGGAATGCGGCTGCTTCGAACACGGAAACGTGACTTGAGAAGGTTGTCCTGGTGTGCTTTCCCGCGAGCCAGGCACTGCGGGGGCAGCGCAACCACGCACAATTGCTGTTTCGCTGTCCTCGACGCTGACGAATCAACTGCTTTTCAGCGCCATGATCTCTGCATTGGCAGACGACAGACGCAAGCCTTGTGATGACGGACGCTCGACGTAACGCGACACGGCCAGGCAACCGGCAGGGTGAGATACCAGCCGGACTGCGCTTGCGCAATCGGGGGCCTGCCTCCTCGACCGGATCCGGACGGTCGGCAACATTGCTCCATCGCCCGCCTGATCTACGGGCGCGTGCCAACGCCGGCAGGCGGCCGTAACGCAATGAGCTTTCCCGAGATTCTGGCCATTTTTTTCTCGGTAGGGGCGTTGATCGTCGGGGTCGCGGCACTCGTTGTCGTGATTCAGGATTCAGGCAGTGCTGCGCAACGCCAGCCGGCCGGCATTGGCGGCCGTCTGCGCCGAACCCAGGGTCATCGCGCTGATCCCGGGCCTCAATATGCGCCTGCCCGGCGACAAGCTGCACAAACTGGCGGCGGTGATGGCCTGCCACCCGGCACAGGCCATGGATGACCGGGTGGTTTCGGCCTGGCCGCAGCCGCAAAGCGTCGTGATCGGCGCCGGCGATCCGGCAACGGTGGAGGCAGAGGTCGATCCGGACTTTGTTCAGTGGATGATGCGCCAGGACATTCTCACCTATCTGCCCGACGACATTCTCACCAAGGTTGACCGCGCCGCCATGGCGGTGAGCCTGGAAACCCGGGCCCCGTTTCTCGATCACCGTGTGGTCGAATACGCCGCCTCGCTGCCTCTCACCTTCAAGATCCGGGAGAGGCAGTCGAAATGGATCCTGCGTAACCTGCTTTACCGCTATGTTCCGCGCGGGATTATTGAACGGCCGAAGATGGGCTTTGCCATTCCGCTGCATGACTGGCTGCGGGGGCCGTTGCGCGACTGGGCCGCCGAACTGCTGTCGCCTTCCCGTCTGACCCAGGAGGGGTATTTTGTCGCGGGCGAAATTTCGAAAGTGTGGGAACTCCACCAGAGCGGGCGTGGCAATTTCGAACAGATGCTCTGGCCGGTCCTGATGTTCCAGGCCTGGAAAGAGCGGCTGGGGTGAGGTGGAATTCACACGCGTGTCTGCACTTCAGTGGGGCGGGTTTCCGGAAGGCCGACGCAGGCTCTCGAAGCGTGCGCGTGTGGTCTTCCTGCGAAGGACTGTTCCTGTGAGGTTTCCATGGATCATGGTCACCGCGCTGGCGACGCGACCAGCTATTCCGGGTGATCGCGCGCCCGCGCTCTGCCACCCATAAGGAAGCCAAAGGCAGCCAAAGGGGTCTGCTGCTGCGGTTCGTTAACCCTGAAAACGGCAGTCGGTAGCCCGTCGTGACGGGAAAAGCCAAACATTCACATTGGTTTAGGACGGATCCAGCCACTCTCGGATCGTCACCCCCAGGGTGAACGGCAAGCCTCGTTACCTTCCCCCGCTGCTGCCGTTCGGGCCGAAAGCCACAGTGTAGCCGCTCAGCAACGTCAACCCTTGTCCCTTGTTCCCACTTATTCAATTTCTTCCCCAATGTCCCTTCACTGGGGGACTGACAGGGCAGTCTTGCACGGGCCTGTATCCATTCTGCACTCTCCCAGGGCGAAGCGACACACTGGTTCCATCTGTGCCCCTCCTGTAACCCCCGCGATTTCGCCAGACCGGAATTTCAGTTTCAGTTCGCGTGAGCCTGGTTCCATACTCAATTGCACCATTGCACCCAGTGCAAAGCATATGGACCAGCATCCGCTGTCCGATCCACCCGCCTCGGACTCGCTCGGCTCCGCGAGATTTTCGCTGTTGCGAAGATCACGCCAGATGCCTAGAATTGGGTAAGAAGGCAGGGGAGCCAATGGCTTCCGGACCGAACTTGGCAACAAATCCGCTGAGGTCCAAAGCGGATTCCTTCCCGGTCCAATGTCATGGCCCGCGGCGGCAAGCGCGAGTTCGCACCGGAGTCTGCTGAGATCCGCTCAGCCGAGCTGCCGGCATCTTCGTCTCT
This sequence comes from Alphaproteobacteria bacterium, assembly GCA_009781045.1. Lineage (GTDB taxonomy): Bacteria > Pseudomonadota > Alphaproteobacteria > Rhizobiales > Xanthobacteraceae > Bradyrhizobium. Next base: position 23,384 of record WQYW01000005.1, on the reverse strand, counting down.
GTGAGTGCCTCGATGACCTGCGGTCGGCACGATAGCGGGGATCCGTACGATCAGAGATAAACAGAGTGGGACAGATCAGGGGTTCGATGAATGAACAGAGTCAACGGAAATGCCAACGAAGCGCAGAGCAGCGGTTTCGAGTATCTTGACCAACTGAATCGCTTTGAGGTTGCGCAGGAAACCATCGGCTTCATGATGGCCATGCGGAGCGCCGCCATCCATGAAGAACAAGAGAAAGCTCAGCCGGATTCCGCCAGGATCGCGCAGTGGCGCGCCGAATTCCAACAGTTCGCCAGCGAACAGGACGACCTCCGGCTTGATGATGACGCGGCCATTCAACGCGTATTTGATGAATATTGCCCGATCGTCAAGGCCGACTATGAGCGCCGCCGTGCTGCGACATGAGTGAAACATACAAGCTCAGGCCTGAACGGCACGACGCGATCTACATTGAAGAGATCGCCGCTCGCTACCTGCCAAAGAGTAGGCCGCAGGAACACCCCTGTGCCGTTATCACAGGAGGGCAGCCGGGATGCGGCAAGTCCCGCATCGCCGCACAGGCCATCACCCGGTTCCACGACAGCGGCTACGTTCTGGTCGACGCCGACAAGATGCGGCCGTACCACCCTGAGTTCCGAAGCCTCATGATGGCCGACGACCGGACAGCCGCCAACCTGACGCACCCGGATTGCGGACCATGGGCGACGCGATTGTTGCGCGATGGTCTCGTTGGGCGGCGCAACATCATTATCGACCAGACTTCGCGCGATCCGGCAGCGATGGCGAGGATGACGCAGGAGTTACGACAAGCGGGCTACCGTGTCGAATTGCATGTCATGGCTGTGGCATCAGAGGTGAGCGAACTGCGCATTTACCAACGCTACGAACGCCAGCGTGCCGAGAGCGGCTATGGTCGTTTTTCGACCAAAGACAAGCACGACGAAGCTTATGTCGGCGTCGCCGAAACTGTCTCTTCGGTCGAGGCGAACAAGCAGGTTGATCGCCTTTGCCTCTATGATCACCGGGCAGCCGTGATCTGCGACGACCAGCTTGAGCACGGGCAATGGCACAACGAACCACGTGTGCGCCAGGTGATGGACAGGGAGCGCAACCGCCCGATGGCAACGGATGAAGCGCAGCAGTTTGTTCAGGCCTATCTCGAATTGCTGCAGTGGCTTGACCGGCCTGAGCGCAATGCCACCGAGGCTGAAAAGGTGGCTATGCGGGCGCGTTACGACTGGGCCAGACACCGGGCCGATCCCCACGACATCTGACCGAATTACCGATCCACGGCAGAAATCAGGGACGGCAGAAAAGCAGCCTGTTCTGATCTCCGGGGGCGGCAGCGTTTGGCAACCGGTAGCAGACGAGCGGAAATACGACAACCTATTTGCTGGGGAACTGGGGAACCCGACCGGCTTTTTCCTGACCGGTGGAGAGGCCAGTGACCTGACAGGAGCCGACCAGCTCTTGCCAGACACGGAGGCGGACACCCTTGCCGACAAGGCAAATGACGCCGACGAACGGGGTAATTGAACATCAATCTTCGGTCCACAACCTGGACGGGGATTGGCTGTGCATGGGCTGCTCGGAGCCATTGTCCGGCTGGCACATCTGATTCAGTCGAGATCAACGAGGTCCCGAACGACAGCGCGGCTCAATGTGCCGTCTTCGCTGTCGATGGAGAGGGCGAGGATGGCCTTGGTCCGGAGGTCTCCCATTGAGCTGCAGGTCAGGTCGGCGAGCCGCGCCACGGCGTCGATATAGCGCTGGCGGTGGGCTGATTCCCGCTCCTGGCGCTCGGCGAGTTTGGAGGAGGAGATCATTCGCAGGCGCCGCGACTGCCAGTTCTGCCATGCGCTCACGGGCTGCGGTTCGGCGTCGGGATGGTGCGGGGACCGCGGATCCGGCGTGCCGGGAAGATCATCGGGCTCGGGGTTGCGTTTATCCCAGGCCCGGATGACGGCTTCGGACTGGGCCACCAGCGTCTGCGAATAGCGGAAGGTGACGTCGGCCATGACGAGGTCTCTGGCGAAATCTTCAAGCGGATCGGATGGGGTCATGTGTGGCCTGCTTCTTTTTGCGGTTTGCGGGCTGAGGGAGGCGGAGATCTTCTGATCGTCGGGGGTATTCGGAAAACGGGATTGGAACCTGGGGCCCGGCGAAGGACCGTTCGGACAGTTCGGGGAAGGGGGCTGCTCCTTCCTCAAAGCACTTCTGCCATCGCTTGCCACGCGATGGCCGGGAAGGTCGGCAGTCGGCAGGAGCGCGGGCGGCGATCCGCTTCGTTCAGGTCGGGTGCTTACGAAGGAAGTCGCGTCAGCGGCCAGGTCTTCGAATGCGGGGTCTTCGAATGCGGGGTCTTCGAATGCGGGCCGCCATCGCCCCCGAGGGCAGGGCGATGGCGGCTTTCGCGGCGCCAGTCACGAGGATTTCCCTCACTCTGGCAGCTCCGATGTGCCGTTGATCCGGGCAGCGCCACCGGGGTCCAGGCGGTGGGGGGGTGCGCCCCTGGCACATCTGAAGCCACGTCGGGTGAGGTGACGATGCGCCTCGTTGCCTCCCTCGGTGCGGCTGCGGGTCGAGGGAGGCGAACCTCTGGTCGTCAGCCGAACGGTTCAGCGAGATCGGGCTTTGCGTATCCGGCCTTGTTGAAGGCGCGGTCGCTCTTCATGAAGCGCTCCAGCATCGGGGCGATGAGGCGCGAGGGTTCGACCGCAGGCAGGTCGCTGTCGCGGGCCAGCTGGGCGGCATAGCGGGCGAGTTCGCGGTGGATGTCGGCCGGCAGCTGGAGCGTGATCGGCACCGGCGGTTCATCGCTGATCGGGGTGATCCGCAGTCTCATGGTTCTCCTCCATAGGGTTCGAGTACGAGGTCGTGGGTGACGATGACCCGGACGGGGTATCCGGGCCGTATCGTCAGCGTTGGCTGGATATTGAGCTGACGCTGGACGATCTGCTGGCCGGTCTGGCTGATGCCGTTGGAGGCGCCGGAGCGCAGCGCCTGGACCAGGCCGTTTTCGTTGGCACCGATGCCGGCCTGGGCACCGACGCTGAGAATGGTCGACAGCATCGCTCCCCTGAAGAGTTCGCTCCAGTGATAGTCGACCTCATCTTCGAGGCCGGCATAGCCTTGCGTGTCGGCACCGGGCTGGCGCTCGAGCGCGATGGAGCGGCCGTTGGGGAAGATCAGGCGGTTCCAGACCAGGAGCACACGGCGCTGCCCGAAGCCGATGCCGTTGTCATACTGGCCGATGAGGCGGGTGCCCTGGGGGATCAGCAGCAATCTGCCGGTGGGGCTGTCATGGACATTCCCGGTGACCTGGGCGGTGATTTGTCCCGGGAGATCGGAGCGGATGCCGGTGATCAGGGCGGCGGGGATGACGGAGCCGGCCTGGAGGGAATAAGGCGATGCTGGCGCGCTGACCCGGTCGGGGGAGACGCTGCGCTTGTCGGCACTCTGGTTGACAAAGGCGAGCTGGCGTTCCTGCGCGGTGGGGGTTGATGTCTGGGGTGCGAGGCCGAGGCCGGCGAGATCCGCCCGCGGTACGGGAGTTTGCGGACTGTCATTGCTGCTGGCGCTGGCGTTGCGGCTCTCGATGGTGGTGAACAGACGTGCGGTGCGCGCGGCTTCCTCTTCCTGGAGGCGGTGCTGTTCGCCCTCGCCGGGGCCGATAGGGGGGACGGAGGCCTGCTGTCCGGCGTGCAGGATGGCGCGACCGAGATCGGCGGGCAGGGCGGGGCCGAGCCGGGCCACGGCGCCATAGTCTCTGGGCAGAACCGACAGGCCCTCGGCGGCGGCGCGGGTGTCGGTTGAATAGAGTTCCTCGCGCGTGTCGTGGCGCGAGGTCTGGAGCGCATAGATCAGGGCGGAGCCGATGGCGAGCGCGGCGAGGGAGCCGATTGCCGTCAGGACTTTGCGCGACAGCCGGGTGACGCGCGGGGGGTCGGGGCGCAGTCTCAGGGCGAGCTTTGCCTGTTCCAGCCGTGCATCGCGCTCGCGTGCGCTTTCGGGCTCAAGCGGTTCGGTCACGGTCGTCACCTTGTGCGAAGCGGGAATTTGGGGAGCCAGGAGAAGGGGTGCGGGATGCCGTCGCTGCGGGTGATGCGCACCCGCCGCTCCCCGCTTTCGCTGCCGAAGCGCAGTTCCGCGGCGGCGAACAGGCGGTCGACGATCATGTAATGGTTGCGCACCCGGTAGTTGACGAGTTCCGAAGTGTTGCCCTCCGGACCGACGACAAAGAGCGGCGGCATCTCGCCCTGAGCGATGCCGCGCGGGAATTCGATAAAGACCTGATGGCCGTCGTCGAAGGCGCGGAGCGGCTTCCATGGCGCGGCATCGCCGGAGACATCGTAGCGGAAATTCACCTGTGCCAGATCGACGCTGGTGGCGACCGGTCTGGCCGCTTCCGCCTCCCGGTTCTGCTTTTGCAGCGCGATCACCTGGTCGTGCGGATATTGCCACCGCACCTCGGCCATATAGGTCTTCTCGGTGGAGCGCAGTTCAAGGTGATAGGAGCGGCGGTCGGTGTTGATGACGAGATTGGTGGTGATGTCGGGGCGGGTCGGCTTGACCAGGATATGGACCTGGCGGCCCTGAATTGTGCCGCTTTGGGTGTCGGCGATCACCCAGCGCACGGTGTCGCCGGCAGCGACGGGGCCGGAGCCGGAGAGCTGTTCGCCGGGCTGCAGAGCGATGTCGGTAATCTGGCCCGGCGAGGCATAAACCTGATAGAGCGCGCCCTCGGCGAAGGGATAGACCTGCATCGAATTGAGGAAACCGTCACGTACCGGCTCGATCCGCGCCGCCTCATTGGCGAGCCGGACCCGGGCGGTGGGCTCTTTCGCTTCCGGCCGGTGGTGGCCGATGACAGGTTTGAGCTGGCCGGGCAGCGGCAGGGGTTTCGGCACCTCGACGACCGTGACCGCAGCCGGCGGATCGCTTTCCTGGCGGGCTGGGAGGCTTGCGTCATCATAGGTGATTTCCGGGGGCGTCGCCCTTGTGGCGCAGCCGCAGAGCGCGGCGGCGCAGACCCCAAGCAGTGTGGCGGTGACGAGGCGATGACGGTGATGGAGCGATGTCATTTAACCGAGTTCCTTCGACCAGTTGATGGCGTTGACGTAGATGCCGAGCGGGTTCCGGCGCAGCCGGTCGGCGTCGTGCGGAGGCTGCACGACGATGGTGAGGATCGCCGACCAGCGCGTGGTCTCAGCCAGGCTGCCGTCCTGGTAGCGGCGTTCCGACCAGGAGACGCGGAAGGACGTAGGCGAGGCGCGGATCATGCTGGAGACGTCGACTGCGACCTGTTCCCTGCCGATGCGGGCAAAGGGGTCGTGGGCCCGGGCATATTCGCTCAGAGCCTGGGCGCCGCCCTGGGTGGTGAAGTCATAGGCGCGCAGCCAGTTCTGGCGCACGATGACGGGGTCGGCGGGCAAAGAGCGCACCTCTTCGATGAAATGCGCCAGCTGGAAGGCGATCTGGGGATCGCTGGGCTGATAGTCGGCGCGCGCCTCGCGCACCAGCTGGACCTCGCCCAGCCTGTCGACCTGGACCACCCAGGGCACGACGCTGCCATGGAGTGCCTGAAACACCAGCGCGGTGGCGAGCCCCGCCGACAACACCAGCGAGCCGAAGGCCATCAGCCGCCAGTTCATGGCCTGAACCCGGGCCGAGCCGATGCGCTGGTCCCAGACCTGGGCGGCGCGCTGATAGGGGGTCTCGACCTCAGGGGAGCGGCCGTAATGGGTGGAAGGACGACGAAACATCACGAATTGCCCTGTGAGAGATCGATTGCTGCGCCGCTGACGGCGTGGTCGGCGCTCTGGAGGCCGGCGCTCGCGGTCTGGAGACCGTGGAGGACCTCGCGCGATGTCCGCAGCGGACTGGAAGGGGTTGAGGAGGAGGAGCTGCGCGAGCGGCGCCCGGTAAAACCGCCCCCGGTGAGCTGGGCGACGGCGCGGGCACCTTCCCGGTAGCTGTCGGTGAGACTGTCGCCGGCCTCTGCGACCAGATGCCGGAGCGGCGAGACCACCGCACTGGTTGCGGTTGCGACCGTGGAGGCGACGCCGGATGCCACAGAAGCGAGGCCGCTATGTCCGGCAGCTCCGAGACCATAGGCGGCACTGGTTCCCCCGGCGGCCGCTGCAGCCGTGTGGGCGGCGGCTGCGGCGATCTGGCGGGCGGTGGCGGCAGCTCGCACGGCAGCCGCTCCCGCCATCAGGCTGCCTCCGGCGACCATGCCGGTCGCCGCCAGTGAGCCGGCGGCGAGCTGCGGGCCGCCGGCGACCAGACCACTGGCGATGCCCGGACCGAAAATGCCGAGGCCGAGCAGTGACAATGCTGCCAGCACCATGGCCATGGCCTGATCAATGGTCGGTGGGGTGGTGGTGCCGCCGGCGCTGGTGAATTCTGCAAACAGGGTGGAGCCGATGCCGATGATGACGGCGAGCACCAGCATCTTGATGCCGGAGGACACCACATTGCCCAGTACCCGTTCGGCGAGGAAGGCGGACTTGCCGAACAGGCCGAAGGGGATGAGGACGAAGCCTGCCAGAGTGGTCAGTTTGAACTCGATCAGGGAGACGAAGAGCTGGATGGCGAGGATGAAGAAGGCGAGCAGCACCACCAGCCAGGCAAACAGCATGCAGGCGATCTGGATGAAGTTCTCGAAGAAGGACCAATAGCCCATCAGGTTCGAAATCGACTCCAGCAGCGGTCGCCCGGCATCCAGCCCGGTCTGGGCCACCTTGCCGGGATGGAGCAGATCGGCGGCCGCAAAGCCGGTGCCGGAGGCCTTGAGGCCAAGCCCGGCAAAACTGTCGAAGACGATGCGGGCCAGGCTGTTCCAGTTCGAGATCAGCCAGGCGAAGACGCCGACGAACAGGGTCTTGCGGATCAGGCGGGCGATGATGTCTTCCTCGCTGCCCCAGGCCCAGAACAGCGCCACCAGCGTCATGTCGATGGCGATCAGGGTGGTGGCGAGAAAGCCGACTTCACCGCGCAGGAGACCAAAGCCGCCGTCGATATAGCGGGTGAAGATCTCAAGGAAGTGATCAATGACGCCGGTGCCGGTCATGGTTTCTGTCCTGTGCGGCCGAGGAAGGCATCGCGCCCGGCGGCCCAGAGCCGGAGGCAGCCGGCATCGCGGGTGGCGGCCTCACCGAGGTCGCGGCAGCGACGCAGGGCTTCGCCGGTTGCGCCGGCGGTGACAGGGCTGCGCTGTGGGGTGAGGGAGGAGGAGGGACTGTCACGGCTGAGTTCCATCGTCAGCACCATCAGCATGGCGGCAACGAAGGTGACGACCGAGACGATCACTGTGACATGGACACTGGTCTGCTGTTCCATTCTGCGGGGTTCCCTGCCGGGCCTGGTGCGGTTCGCGGACATCGGCCGGTGGCCGGGGTGACGTCAGTTGCCGTAGAACATCCGGGCGCTGCCGGGCTGGTAGCCGCTGCCGGGGGTGAGAAAGCGCCGCCGCTGTTCGCGCCCCTGTTCGCTGGCGGCAGACTGTTCGGCGGCGCGGAGCGCCTGGGCCCGGCCGTTGGCGCTGACCACGGCGGTGAGATCGGCGAGTTGCCCTGCCTGCAGAGCGAGCAGCTGATTGCCGGCCTGGGCGGTCTGGAGCGCTCCGCTGGCCTGCTGGCTGACGCCGACCAGCGAGGACAACTGGCTCTTGCCGGAGGTGATGTTGCCGACCACGGTGGCCTGCATGCGCATGGCGTCCTGCAGGCCGCCGACGGTGTTCTGCCAGCGACTGCGGGCGTCCGCGATCAGCTGCGCGTTTGAGGCCGAGACCGCTATGGAGAAATATTTCTGCTGGAACATCTGATCGATCTTCTGCACGTCATAGGCGATGTTCTGGGCCTGGGTGAGGAGGTCTTGCGTGCGCTGGAGCTGCTGCTGCAACTGCTGCAGCGTTGAGAAAGGCAGTTTGACGAGATTGCGGCTCTGGTTGATCAGCATCTGGGCCTGGTTCTGCAGGGAGGCGATCTGATTGGTGATCTGCTGGAGACTGCGCGCTGCGGTGAGGACGTTCTGGGCGTAGTTGGAGGGATCGAACACCACCATCTGGGCCGGTGCCGCAGTCGGGACTGCGGCACCGGCAAATGTGACCAGGGCAAGGGGAGCAAGGCAGGACAGGCGGATCAGGGAACGGGGCATGGGGCAGGTTCCTGCTCAATTCTCAATTCACGAGGGGACCCGAAAGGTCGGGATCAGATCGATGGCCCAGTCGATCTGGCGGTGGCGCAGCCACGCGGCGAGGAAACCGGCCTCCCCGCAGTCGCTGGCGATCCGGGTGATGGCGGCCTGATCGGCGCGTGAGGAGGCGGCGCAGAGGGCCAGCGCGATTTCCGAGAGCCCGAGTTCAAACAGGCGGTTGCCGTGCCGGGACTGGCAGTAATAGTCGCGCTTCGGCAGGGCGCGGGCGAGGATCCCGATCTGACGGTCATTGAGGCCGAAGCTGCGGTAGATGGCGTTGATCCGGGGTTCAATGGCGCGTTCGTTGGGCAGCAGCAGGCGGGTGGCGCAGCTCTCAATGATGACGCTGGCAATCGGGCTCTGATCGACGTCGGAGAGACCCTGGGTTGCGAGCACGACCGGGGCGTTTTTTTTGCGCAGGGTCTTGAGCCATTCCAGGAGCTGCCCGGCAAACATTGTGTCGCGCAGTGCAAGCCAGGCTTCATCGATGAGGATCAGGCTTGGCCGTCCGTCAAGGCGCTGCGCAATGCGATGGAAGAGATAGGCCAGTACCGGTGCTGCGGCGCCTGTGCCGATCAGGCCTTCCGTCTCATAGACCTGGACGCTGCTGGAACCGAGATGCTCCTGGTCGGCGTCGAGCAGTCTGCCATGGGCGCCACCGATGCAATAAGGCCGCAGCGCCTGTTTGAGATCGCTGGACTGCAGCAATACGCCAAGACCGGTGAGACTGCGCTCCTCCTCCGGTGCCGAGGACAGCGAGGTGAGAGCGGTCCAGAGATGTTCCCGGACCTCGGGGCTGGTGGTGATACCCTCGCGCTCCAGCAGGGCGAGCACCCAGTCGGCGGCCCAGGCCCGTTCGGAGGTGTGGTGAATGTTGCGCAGCGGCTGCAGCCGCACCGGGGCCGCGCCTGGGCTGCCGTCCGGGTCCTCGAGGGCCGACAACTGGCCGCCGAGGTCGTGCCAGTCGCCGCCCATACTGAGCGCGGCGGCGCGGATACTGCCGCCGAAGTCGAAGGCGAAGATCTGCGCGCCCTCATAGCGCCGGAACTGCAGCGCCATCAGTGCCAGCAGCACCGACTTGCCGGAGCCGGTGGGGCCGACGATCAGCGTGTGACCGACGTCGCCGACATGGAGCGCGAAGCGGAACGGCGTCGAGCCTTCGGTCTTGCCGTAGAACAAAGGTGGCGCCCTGAGATGGGCGTCCGTGGTCTCGCCCGCCCAGACGGCGGAGAGTGGAATCATATGGGCGAGGTTGAGGGTCGAGATCGGGGGCTGGCGCACATTGGCGTAGACATGTCCGGGCAGCGAACCCAGCCAGGCATCGACGGCGTTGATGGTCTCGGCCATCACCGTGAAATCGCGGCCCTGCACCACTTTCTCGACCAGGCGCAGATGATCGTCGGCGATGCGCGGGTCCGTGTCCCACACCGTCACGCTGGCCGTGACAAAGGCGATACCGGCCTGATCGGCGCCGAGTTCCTGGAGCGCCAGGTCGGCGTCCTCGGCCTTGTTGGCGGCGTCGCTGTCGAGCAGCGTCGAGGCCTCGCGGGTCATCACTTCGCGCAGGATCGCGGCGATCGACTTGCGCTTGGCGAACCACTGCCGGCGGATCTTTGTCAGCAGCTTCACGGCGTCGATCTTGTCGAGCAGGATGGCACGGGTCGACCAGCGGTAGGGGAAGGCGAGGCGGTTGAGTTCATCCAGCAGACCCGGCGTGGTGACGCTGGGAAAGCCGGTCAGTGTGAGGACGCGCAGATGGGCCTCGCCGAGGCGGGGTTCGAGCCCGCCCGTGAGCGGCTGGTCGGCGAGCAGGGCATCGAGATAGATCGGCGTTTCCGGGACGCGGACGCGTTGGCGCCGCGTCGAGACACAGTCATGGAGATAGGTCAGGGTGGCTTCATCATCGAGAAAGCCGCATTCGGGCATGAAGGAGGCGATCAGGCGCAGGATGCGGTCGGTGCGGTCGATAAAGCCGGCCAGGGCCTCAAAGGGGTCGGCGCCGCGCTGTCTGCCGCTTCCCTCATAAAGCCAGGTTTCGGCGCGCGCGGCGTCCTCGGCGGGTGGCAGAAAGGTGAACGTGATGAAATAGGAGGATTCGAAATGGCTGCCCGCCTGCTCAAAATCCGCCCGGCGTTCGGCATCCACCAGAGCGGAAGCGGCGTCGGGAAAGAAGCTGTGGGGGTAGCTGTGGGCAGGATGACGCTGGGCCTCGACGAAGATGGCCCAGCCACTGCCGAGGCGGCGCAGCGCATTGTTGAGACGGCCGGCGACCGCGATCAGTTCCGCGGGCACCGCGCTGTCGAGGTCGGGCCCGCGGAAGCGGGCGCTGCGCTGGAAACTGCCGTCCTTGTTGAGCACAATACCGGGGCCGACCAGAGCGGCCCAGGGCAGGAAGTCGGCGAGCCTGCGGTTGCGGTTGGCATATTCGGCGAGGTTGAACATGGGATGCTCTTCTGACGTTCAGACCGTAAGGTGAGAGGGGATGCGCAGATGACGGCGCACCACTTCGACAAACAGCGGGTCGCGCTTCGCCGCCCAGCGGGCGACGATATGGCCGACCACGCCCAGGGCGATCCCGACCAGCCACAGCCGCAGGCCCAGCCCGACGGCAGCGGCGAGCGTGCCGTTGGCGATGGCAATGGCGCGGGGGGCACCGCCGAGCAGGATCGGTGAGGTCAGGCTGCTATGGAGGAGGGCGGTGTAACCCGGGCTGTTGGTTGCGGGATCGGTCAGTATCGCAGTCACAGCAGGGCTCCGCCGCTGAAGGAGAAGAAGGAGAGGAAGAAGCTCGACGCGGCGAAGGCGATCGACAGACCGAAGACGATCTGGACCAGGCGGCGGAAGCCGCCGGCGGAATCACCGAAGGCGAGTGACAATCCGGTGGTGATGATGATGATTACGGCCACGATCTTGGCCACCGGGCCTTCGATCGACGTCAGGATCTGCTGCAGCGGCTGTTCCCACGGCATCGAGGAGCCGGAAGCATGCGCAGGCGAGTTCGCCGTGAGGAAGAGTGCGAAGAGGAGTGCGTTGCTGCAGAGGGGTCGGAACTTCATTGGGAACAGTCTCCTCAGGTTTGCGAAACGGCGCCGTCGCCGAGCTGGGTGATGCGGTAGTCACCGCTGCCGTCGAGATCTTCGATGCGGGCGAGTTCGCAGAGCCGGCGCTCTCTTCCACGTCCGCGGAGAACGGCGACCAGATCGATGGTCTCGGCGATCAGCGCCCGCGGCACCGTGACCACGGCTTCCTGAATCAGCTGTTCCATGCGGCGAAGGCTGCCGAGCGCGCTGCCGGCGTGAATGGTGCCGATGCCGCCGGGGTGGCCGGTGCCCCAGGCCTTGAGGAGATCAAGCGCCTCCGGGCCGCGGACTTCGCCGATCGGGATGCGGTCGGGGCGCAGGCGCAGCGAGGAACGCACCAGATCGGAGAGCGAGGCCACCCCGGCTCTGGTGCGCATCGCCACCAGATTGCGGGCGCGACACTGCAGTTCGCGGGTATCCTCAATCAGGACAACGCGGTCGCAGCTGGCAGCGACCTCGGCCAGCAGGGCGTTAGTCAGCGTGGTCTTGCCGCTTGAGGTGCCGCCGGCGACCAGAATATTGGCGCGTGCCGTCACGCTCTGACGCAGGATGGTGGCTTCGCGCGCCGACATGATGTGGGATGCGACATAGTCCTCGAGCGTGAACACAGCGATGGCGGGTTTGCGGATGGCAAAAGTCGGCGCGGTGACCACCGGAGGCAGCAGGCCCTCGAAGCGCTCGCCGCCTTCGGGAAGTTCTGCCGAGACCAGCGGGCTTTGTGCGTGCACTTCGGCACCGACGTGATGGGCGACCAGACGCACGATGCGCTCGCCGTCCGAGGGCGACAGCCGCTCGCCGCTGTCCGAGAGGCCCTGTGCCAGGCGGTCGATCCACACCCGCCCGTCGGGGTTGAGCATGATCTCAACGATGCCGGGGTCTTCGAGAAAGCGGGCGATGGCGGGGCCGAGCGCGGTGCGCAACATGCGGGCGCCGCGTTCCAGGCTCTGTGGATGGTGACTGGAGATAGTCATGATACCCCGATTTTGCGAAAGACGCGTCCGTGCGGGCTTTCGTGTTCGAGGCAGTTAATAGAAACAGGCGGCTTTCAAATTCAATCGGGATTCTTCGCGCGCGGTAGCGTGCTGCAATCTACTTGCTCGGTGCGGTCCGGGGAGGTTCCAGGCGGCGGGAGCGCAAGGACAGCGGTGATGGCGCAGCCCTCGCGTCGGTCACCGCGCTTCGTCCCCGGGCTTGCGTTCATGGCTTTGCGCGACCGGTGGGTGGCGCGCGCCGCCGGCGGAGGTGAAGGAATTGGCGCCAGCTGCGGTCGAGGCTCTGGTGCGTCGTCCGGCCCCTTGCGGTAATCATCGTCAAATCTGTGAGTTGGAAAACGGCGCCGGGGTGCAGTTGGCAGGTGCTGCCTTCCGGGCGGAGAACCGGATCCCGGTTCAATTGACTCCGGCGACCTCCCTCAGTGAGGCGTCCAGAGCGGATGGGCAATGCCGATGATGCGGTCCATGGCAGTGGGGCCGAAATAGCGGCCGTCGATACTGTCGGCAACGCCCGCGTTCATCAGGAAGACCTCGCTTTCGGCAAGCTGCCTGCAGCCGGCCCAGGCCGGCAGGTCGCGGCCCTGTGAATCGCGCTCGCGCGCTGCGGCAAGTATGCGGCCGTCGATGATAATCGTCAGTCCGTCGCGGCACACGGTCTGCCCCGGACTGGCTGCGATTCTTTTCAGGAGCGGTACGCCGTGCGGCAGATAGCCGCGCTGATCAAGGAAAGTGGCCTGTTGCTGCGTTGGTGCGACGACCACGAGATCGCCTGTTGCAAAGCGCCGACTGGAATCGATGCGGTAGAAGCCGATCGGTGCGCTGGCCGTGACATTCCAGATCAGCCGCAGGGGCAGCCGGGTCAGCGTCGGGGCGCAGATGGCGACAAGGGCGAGTGCGGCTGTGAAGAGTGCGGCGCGGCGCCCGCACGGCGAGCCGCGCCAGCGAGCCCGATTGGGTGTGGCAGCATCGGCTTCGGACGGCATGGTGGTTCCTTCACAACAGAGCCATCTGCTCCCGAGGTGGTGGCTCACAGCACATGGCACAACAGGCGGTTCACCGGCCGGGGTGTGGCCGCCGCCCTCGTAATCCCTCGCATGCCGGCGATTCTGTTCAGAAATGTGCGGCAAAGCCGCATGAGGAAATGGCGGCATCGGTTTTCTGTAAGCCGGCAGGCTCGGGCAGGAAGTCAGGACCGCGCCGGCGCCGGCGGAGTGAGGGGCTCCCCGGCAGAGCCTTGACGAGGCCTGGAGATTGGAGGGCCTTCTGGACAGGGCGCGGTGATGGAGTGGCTGGCGGCGGGGTGGAGAGGGTTTCGGGGTTTCAGGCGCGGCTCGTTGCCGTTCGATCGTATCGAAGATAGACGTGTGGCACATTCGCGTGGCGATGCGCTGCGCGGAACGCGCCCCATCGGCGCTGAGGGCGTTCGATGGCATGACCCGGGGTAGCGCGGGGCAGCGTTTGATGTCTGGCGGGGAGAGGTCTATCTGGGCTGGCAGCGAGAGGATTCGCCCCCTCGGTCAGCCGATTTCTTCCTTCCGTCGAATTCCCGGACTTTTCCCGGGGCAGCTCTGTATGCGTGGCGTGCCTGTGCCTGTCGCAGCAGGGCTGGGAGTGAGGCGGGAGCGGCAGGGCGGCTGTCGGTGGCGGCGGGCTGGCGTGAGGGCTGTGGGTTTTTTCCTGGACGCAGCAGGCGCGGGAGCAGAGGCGGCGGGGACGGTTTCGCTGTGGCAGTTCTGAGAGCTAAAGAGGCTTGCACTTGATGAATTTGCGTCCATTAATGGTTATTGCGCCATCTGGAGCGGGTGAGATCCTGAAAGAATCCTTTTGACCTTCGTTGGTATCTTTCGGGTATTCAGATAGATGTTCGTAGCATGTCGCGCCAAGCGCCACTTCCTTTCCGAATGTCGACATGTTGTCTATTATGCAATGATACTCATAACGTGAAAAGTACGGTGCCGGCTTTCCGCCCATATTCTCTCGAAGATCAATAATCGTGCGCCAGTTTGGTCCCTCGTCATCCTTGCATTCTTCTTCATCTGAGCCCCAGTCGCCCTCGAAATACCAACGCGACACAAGGGGAATTTCTGAGCGAGGAGTACTTGTCTTGTAAAGCTCTGGGTACTTTTTGAAAATCTCACTGCACGTCTTGACAAGTTTGGCGCCGTCATATCCGCCGAATTTGGAGAATCGCGTTATGCAATCACCAAACATTTCGACCGAAGGCTTCTTTCCGAGGGATTCAAATATTTCGAAATGCTCAATAATAAGTTCCGAACATATCTTCTTGTCGGCTTCACTTTTCATTAACTCTGGATTGCACCATGCGCCATTTTGAGCTGCGGCGTGGTGAGAAGACATGGCAAGAAACGCCGCTGCGGCGATAATTGATCTCATGAAGAACCCCCATTGCTTCGCGATCAATCTGCGGATGCGCGATCGGGAGGTCAACCGTCCGCCAGGTTTCGGTGTGGAAACGGCTGGACATTCTTCCCGGTGCACGTGATAAATCGCCAATGTAGGATGTTTGTACAGAAAAGGTCTGGTGGGGCGTGGAAACCCCTGATCAACGATCAACGGCGCAGACAGTGCCATAAAACGGCGCTATTTTCTGTCTGCGTTCGGCGCGCGAGCACACGCCCGCACCGAAGACCGACAGTCCAGTCACGATCGAACGCATCCAGGACGCGATAGCCGAAGTTGAGATGGTGGATAGCTGCAGTACACGGATCTATGTCGACGCCGATGCCTGTCCGGTCAAGGAGGAGATCTACCGCGTCGCCATCCGCCATGGTCTCCCTGTCATCGTTGTCGCCGGTCGCTTCATCCAGGTGCCGCAGGATCCGCTGGTTACGCGGATCGCAGCCGGGGCGGGTCCTGACGCCGCCGACGACCATATCGCGGCACAGGCGGGCCAGGGGGATATCGTGGTCACTGCCGATATCCCGCTGGCCGATCGCTGCGTCAAAGCCGGGGCTGCGGTGATCGCGCCGGACGGCAGGCTGTTCACCGCGGAGTCGATCGGCATGGCACTTGCGATGCGCAACCTGATGACGGATCTGCGTTCGGCGGGAGCAGTGACTTCCGGCCCGAAACCGCTCACCCGTCGCGATCGGTCGGCTTTCCTGGCAGCACTGGACCAGACCATCCGCCGTATTGAACGAGGCCGGGGAAAGTTGCCGCGCTGAGGAAAATGCGCGAAAGCGTGACAGCTCACCTGACCGGGAAACGAAGACGCGGCAGCCGAGTTTGCAATTCGGGCAGGTGTGGGAAACCGGTGAAGACCTGTCGATGGGTCAGGAAGGATCACTGTCTGTGATCCTGGTGAGGACAGGGCAATATGGTCAAACCGCAGCGCATCAGGCGGATTTGCCGCCTGAAGCGCGCAGACAAAAACTTCGCTGACGGCGCCAGGGAGTGTGCAGCGAAAGGCCGTGCGCCCTGATCTGTTCACGGGGAACCGGGTCGCTCCGGAGTCTTGAGCGCGCCCGCCACCGCCAGCGGCGCAGGTTTACAGCAGCAGCGAGACCGCGATTATGCCGAGTGCGACCAGCCCGAGCGTGGTGAAAACCCACTGGCTGCTGTCGATGTCGTGATGGGCCCAGACCTCGTCCTCGATTTCGTGAGCCTTGAGACCGAAATTGCGTGACATGGCATCTACCCTTTCAGGTCGCCGCTCCTGCTCAGGATCCAGATGCGGTATGGCGGAACATGCTGCCTGCATCTGGATCCGGCTATGACTTTCAGGCACATCACGATACGAGACTACTGAAAGGAAAGCGGCTAACCGATTATAGAAAGTTTGAGCATTTGGTCAAACAGTGTGAAGGAGTCGTCAACAGAGCGCATGGCCCATTTGGGTGATCTTCCGCAGGGTTGAGGTCGGGCCTGATCGGCAACCAGGGGGCTGTGGCCTGGCGAACGCGAATCCGTGAGGCTGGCGTCGCGTCGCCGGAAATCGGGCCTTTTGATCGGTTCCGGAGGTGGCCTGCTGCGTCAGGTAGTAACGGGGGGCGTGCGGGAGTTGGGACCGCGCTGGCGGTCCGGGGCCGGGCGCGGGCTGCGCGGAAGCGTGATGCGCCGGGAAGGCGAAGCGGCGCGTCCTGAAAGAGCCTGGCGGACTGGCCCGATCCGGCGCGCCATTGATTCTTTTGTTACGTTTCGTGGGAGGAAATGACACGGAAATATCAAAAGCCGCAGCATTTCGTGCTCTTTGTTTCAGGAATGCGCACTGCGTCCGACAGACTTGCGGGAGTCGGCGACCCCGAGTTGCGACCGGGGGTAAGGAAGCGCTTACCACCCGGGGATCACAGGCGGTGCTGTGGGCGCGGGCGAAAGCGGTCGCCCGCGGCGATCCACTGTGCGCTCCCTCGCAGCCAGCGCGTTCGAGCGGCAGGGCCGTCAGCGGGCCGGCACGCGCCGGCGCGGCCTGGCGGACGGCGTGCCGAAACGGCAGGTTGTCGGGTCATGTCAGGCGTCGTGGTATGGCTGTGGTGCAGATAGCGGGCGATTGTCGGGTGCGGGATTACGGATCACGGATGAAACCTCGAAGGATGCTGTCGCGCGGCAGATGTCGCCGATCATGGCGTTGACCTGCGGCAATCGACCCGACGGACTGGATCAGCGCCTGGTGGCGGGCGCCCCCATGAGGCGGAAATTCTGTGGCCGGCAGGATGCAGGCTGGAATCGCGAGGGGCAGGTGACGATTGATGGAACATTGACCGATCCTTCACCCTTCACGCAGCCTCGGTGTTGCGGTCGCGACATCTCTCGATTTTCGGGATCGATGGGTTGATGTGAGCGAAGCCAGCTGATTGCTGATTGCGCCCAACACTCAATAAGGGACGCTGACGCAGCGGGCCTCGAGAACCTTGCCCTCAACCCGGTCAATGACCATCCGGATTTTCTGCCCACCTCGGTTGTGCCCGCCGCCTCGAAGCGTGAATAAGAGCGGCGTTCCGCCGAACACAGGCTGGACCTTGCCAATTATAACCGGCTCACAGAAAATCCAGTCATGAGCATCGACATATTGGCGGGCGATCCCGATTGCCTGTGCCTCTGTGATCAGGTCAGAATCGGTCAATTTCCTGGCCAGGCGCTGCCGTCGGATCATCTCCTTGATGTCGGCGAAAAGTGACATGGCTCAACTCTTCTGACCAGGATCGGGAAAGACGGCTTCCTGATCGGCTGCGCTGTTTTGGTGGCGTTGGAAATATGCATGGAACGGAACACCAGCAGGAAGAATCGTCCCACCATGAATGCCTGGGGGAAAA
The DNA here is from genome assembly GCA_009781045.1 of Alphaproteobacteria bacterium. Lineage (GTDB taxonomy): Bacteria > Pseudomonadota > Alphaproteobacteria > Rhizobiales > Xanthobacteraceae > Bradyrhizobium. The sequence continues at coordinate 5,843 of WQYW01000005.1, read as the reverse complement.
AATGTGATATCCTGGCATGCGCAAAGGCAATTTCTCACAGGTTCAAGCCGAATGCCGGAGATGTAAGCTCCCCATGAGATCTGTATCCAGCCTGGGCAGTTACCTCAAGTCGAAGCAGGGGGCCGAGCGGTTCGGGGCGGATCGGTCGCACCGCAGCGTCCCCTTCCGCGGTCCGGCGTCGATGAAGCTGCAACCGCGAGGAGCACGCCGCGAGCCTGTGTCAGTTTCCGCCTCTTGCCGGTCTGCTCTGATATGGTGCCTGGAGCGATGTTCCTGACAGGCTGCGACCTTCCGGATCGGGGTTTGCGCAAGAACGCCTCTTGTCGGGTGTCGTTGGGTCGGGTCGGGAGCGAATTCGCGTTTTCCTACGTTTGCTCGCGGTTTCCCCCCTTGCGCCCGGTCAGCTGGTTTTGAGAAGGCGGCAGATCCGGCGCGGCAGCGTTAACAGACGCCGCCTTCATGGTCCACCTGCGCCGCTTCAGCCGTGGTCATCGAGAGTGGTTGGCATGAAGAAGCCGGACGTCAAATTGCGTGAGATCCGTGCTGCGGCAGAGGGCGGAGACGCGCACGCGCAGTTCAATCTCGCCGTGATGTACCGGACCGTGCGTGGTGTAGCGCGCGACCTTGTTGAGGCGATGCGCTGGTTTCGCCGCGCTGCGGACCAGGGACTCGCTGCGGCTCAACATAATCTCGCCGTGGCGCATTATGAAGGGGATGGCGTGGCTCAGGATACCGCTGAGGCGGTGTGCTCGATGCGAAAGGCCAGTATAATCTGGGCCTGCTCCATGTCGGCGGTGAGGGCGTGAATCGGGGTCCGCACAACGCGGTGCACTGGTTGCGCAAGGCTGCCGACCAGGGGGTGGCGGAGGCCCAGTTTATGCTGGGCATGGCCTATGACCTTGGCGATGGCGTGAAACAGGACAAGACCCGGGCGCTGCGCTGGTTGCGCAAGGCTGCCGAGCAGAAGGATGGGGAGGCGGAGTTCAAACTTGGCACAATGTATGAATGCGGCCGGGGCGTGAAGCGGGACGGGGCCCAGGCAATGCGGTGGTATCACTGGGCCGCCGAGCACGGCAATGTTGAGGCGCAACGCTGTCTGGCCATTGCCCACGCCGAAGCCCGGGGGGTTCGGCAGGACAACGGCAACGCGCTGGTGTGGTTGCGGAAGGCCGCCGAGCAGGGGGACGTGCAGGCTCAGGTGAGACTGGGGGGATGTGTTATTTCGGACATGGCGTGACGCCGGACGACAATGAGGCGGTGCGCTGGTTTCGCGAGGCTGCCGGGCAGGGCAACGCACGGGGCCAATGCGGTCTGGGCATGGCTTGCGCCAGCGGCAGGGGCGTCGCGCAGGATGCGGAGCAGGCGGTGATGTGGTTCCGCAAAGCGGCAGAGAAGGGGGATCCCGGCGGAGAGTTAAATCCTGGTGAGGCCTGCGCCAGCGGCGCAGGGGTTGCGCAGGACCTGGAGGCGGCTGAAATGTGGTTCCGCAAAGCGGCAGAGAAGGGTCTTGGCAAGGCTCCGGATCCGTTGCGGACAGAGGACACCCAGCTCAGGTCGAAATAGGAAGGAAGTGCCGGGCTGCGCGGGGCGCGCGGATCCGGCGGAGTTCGGCGCCCTCCTTCCGTGCCGCCCTTCTGCTCCCCGGCTTACGATGAAGCGGCAACCGCGAAGACAACGCCGCGACTGTCTCAGCTTCCTGTCCGTGCGCACGGAAAGCCGGCGGGAACGGGTCGTCGCCGAAGCTCTCCAGCTGCAGGGCTGCAGTCGTGCACGCTCCCTGCCTGCGCGCGGAGAGCGGATTGTGCCGCGTCGGTGAAGGAGAGAGAGCTGTATGGCGGATGGTGTGCACTTGCGACTGCGGCTTTTTGCGTTTCATTCCGGGCGATGCCGCGCGACAGACGGATCCGCTGTGGGGCACAGAAGCAGGCAACGATGGAGATTTCGCCAGATGAGCCTGAGATGCGAAGCTGCGCCAAGGCGGGTCGGTTTTTGGTTTTTTTGGAAGCCCACGGGCGCGGTCGGCCAGGAGCCCGAGTGGGCTCCCTGAGGAGGCAGGCGGCTATCTGTCGGCGGCCTGCAGAGCCGCAATGGCGCGATCGAAACCCTGTGCGGCCGCCTTGCGGAACCAGTATGTTGCCTTTGCCGGATTGCGGGAAAACAATCTGCCATCGCTGTACATGGTGCCGAGGTTATATTGCGCGAGAGCAAACCCTGCTTCGGCGGATTTGCGGCACCAGTAAAGGGCCTGCTCAAGGTCCCGCGGGACGCCGTTGCCGGCTTCGTAAGCCTCGGCAAGATGGTGTCGCGCCCTGCCATGGCCCTGGTCGGCGGCCTCGCGGAACCAGCGTGCCGCCTGTGCGTGGTCCTGGGGAACGCCCCGGCCGGTTTTATAGCAGAGGCCGAGATGGAATTGCGCCAGCTCGTTGCCCTGATCGGCTGCCTTCTGCAGCCAGACGACGCCTTGAGCGAGATCCGGGTCGACGCCAAGGCCGCCGATGTATTTCTCGGCGAGAGCGTTCTGGGCGGCATCGTTTTCCTGATCGGCCGCCATGCGAAACCAGTGCATGGCCTGTGTGTGGTCTTTCGGCACGCCCATGCCGGTCTCGTAGAGCCGGCCGAGATTATATTGGGCCCAGGCATCCCCCTGATCGGCGGCGAGCTGAAACCAGCGCAGTGCCTCCGCAAAGTCCTGGGGCACGCCGTCACCGTCCCGGTGCATCCGGCCAAGATTGCGTTGCGCCGTGGCATTGCCCTGATCGGCTGCCATGCGATACCAGCGCAGTGCCTCGTCATCGCTCTGGGGAACCCCGAGACCGTACTCGCAGAGTTCGCCGAAGCCGCATTGCGCCTTGCTGTCGCCTTCGCTGGCGGCCTTGCTGAGCAGGAGTGCGGCCGCCGCCGCGTCGAGCGGCAGGTCGGGGTTGTCTTTCAAGGCATCGGAGAGGCGGAAGAGTGCCTCAGCATAGCCCTGGTCGGCGGCCCTGCGGAACCATTGCAGCGCCTGTCGCCGGTCCGGCGAAACCCCGTTGCCCTGCTCGCAGACCAGGCCGAGGTTGAACTGTGCCGGAGCGAAGCCCTGTTCTGCGGCGCGGCGAACCCAGCGGGCGGCCTGCGCAGTGTTGCGCCGTCCAGCCCGACCTGCGCCAACCATCAGGCCAATGCGGCACTGGGCCTGGGGGTCGTCCTGGTCGGCTGCCTTGCGATACCAGCGCAGCGCCTGTGCATCATCCTGGGGAACGCCGAGACCGTGCTCGTAGGACGCTCCAAGATGGAACTGCGCGTTCACGTCACCCTGATCGGCGGCTTTGTGCAGCCAGACAACCGCCTCCTTCGCGTCTTTCGTAACCCCGAAGCCATTCCGGTAAGCTGCGGCAAGATTGACCTGCGCGCGACTATGGCCCTGGTCGGCGGCCCTGCGGAACAGGGATACGGCCTGGGCATGGTCCTGGCTCACCCCGAGTCCCTGCGTATACATCGTGCCGAGATTGGATAGCGCGGAAGCGTGATTCTGGTCGGCGGCCTTCTGGTACAGGAAAACCGCCTGGGCAAGGTCCTGGCTGACGACTTCTCCAAGATGATATATGACAGCAAGGTCGAATTGAGCGTCGGCCTCACCGCGCTCCGCCGCCGCCCTGGTGTCGCAAAATTGGGGATCTTCGAATGTCATGATGCGGGGCTCTCGGAAAAAAGCGATCGACCGAAGGGGGACCCCCGCAGGTTACGCATACCGCACAGGATGTCAATCCGTGAGCGATCCCTGGATATTCGTGGATATCCGTGGACCCGTCCGACACAGGACGCCTCTTTCGACGTGGCGTCGAAAGAGATGCAGGCGGATGCCGCGCCCGGGCCTCGCTCAGAACCGGTTCGAGCAGTTGCGTTTGCCTGCCGGGACCTGGTGGTCCGCGGCCGCGCGTCGTTTCGAGCCAGACTTGCGTTCACATGTCATAGGGTATCTGGTTTGCCGCGCAAAGACCGTTTCCACCGCTTCTGGTGAAGCGGGGCTACCTTGCGCGCTGTCGGCCGCAGCTTATGCCAGGCGGACCGGGAACGTGGGCGGATCCTTATGTCGAGGTTGTGGCGTCAGATAACAACATGCGGGTCTGCGGCAGGGTGGGCTCGTCGGTTTTTGGCTATTGGGAAGCCCGCGGGCGGGGTCGGCCAGGAGCGCGACTATGTCTTCGCGGCTCCCTGAGGACTTGAGGAGCCATGCAGCTGTTTGTCGGCGGCCTGCAGTGCCTCAATGGCGCGATCAAGTCCCTGCTCGGCCGCCTTGCGGAACCAGTATGTTGCCTGTGCCGGATTGCGGGACAGAAATCGGCCATCTCTGTACATGAGGCCGAGGTCATATTGCGCCAGAGCAAACCCTGCTTCGGCGGATTTGCGGCACCAGAAAACGGTCTGCTCGAGGTCCCGGGGGACGCCGTGGCCGCGTTCGTAGGCCTCGCCGATATGGTATTGCGCTCTCCCATGGCCCTGGTCGGCGGCCTCGCGGAACCAGCGCAGCGCCTGTGCAGGGTCCTGGGGAACGCCGCTGCCGGTTTTATAGGCGAGGCCGAGACTGAATTGCGCCAGCTGGCTGCCGTGAACGGCAGCCTTTTCAAGCCAGGCAATGCCTTGCGGGAGATCCTGGTTGACACCAACGCCGCCGATATATTTCCCGGCGAGAGCGTTCTGGGCGTCAGGGTCTTCCTGCTCGGCTGCCATGCGAAACCAGTGTACCGCCTGCGCCTGGTCCTCCGGCACGCCCCGTCCGGTCTCGTAAAGCTGGCCGATACTGAACTGGGCCTGGGTTTCTCCCTGCGCGGCTGCGATCTGAAACCAGCGCAGTGCTTCGGAATAGTCCTGGGGAACGCCCTGGCCGGCCATGTACATCAGGCCAAGATTGCGTTGCGCCCGGGCACTCCCCTGATCCGCTGCCAGGCGATACCAGCGCAGGGCCTCGCTGTCGTTGCGGGGAACCCCGAGACCGCACTCGAAAAGTTCGCCAAGACTCCATTGCGCCTTGCTGTCCCCCAGTTCGGCGGCCTGGCGGAGCACGACTGCCGCCGCCTCCGGGTCCAGCGGCAGGTAGGGGCTTTCATTGAAGGCTTCGGAGAGGCGGAAGAGTGCCTGGGGATTGCCCTGTTCGGCGGCCCTGCGAAACCATTGCAGCGCCTCGCCGAGGTTCTGTGAAACCCCCTGGCCCAGTTCGCAGATCAGGCCGAGGTTGAACTGTGCCGGAGCGAATCCCTGTTCAGCGGCGCGCCGAAACCAGCGGGCGGCCTGCGCCGTGTTGCGCCGTCCCCCCCGGCCTGTGCCAGCCATCAGGCCAAGACTGCATTGGGCCTCGGGGTGCTCCTGGTCGGCTGCTTTGCGAAACCAGCGTAGCGCCTCGCCATCATTCTGGGGAACGCCGCGACCGAGCTCGTAGGCCGTTCCAAGAATCGCCTGCGCATCTGCCTCGCCCTGGTCGGCGGCCTTGCGCAGCCAGAACACGGCTTCCTCATCATCCTGCGTCACGCCAAGGCCCTGCTGGCAAGCGATGGCAAGATTGAACTGTCCGTGACTGTCGCCCTGCTCCGCGGCCTTGCGGAACAGGAGAACTGCCCGGGCAGGGTCCTCACTGACACCGTTGCCGACCATGTACATCGCGCCGAGATTCGATTGCGCCGAAGCGTCATTCTGGTCGGCGGCCTTCTGGTACCAGAAGACCGCCTGGGCGATGTCCTGGCTGACGCCTTGTCCAAGATGATACATGACAGCAAGGTCCAATTGCGCGGCGGCCTCACCGCGCTCCGCCGCCGCCTTTATGTCGCGGAATTTCGGATCTTCAGATGTCATATCCTGGGCTCTCGACCCCG